>NZ_JAGPYQ010000001.1:1506337-1807604 GCF_018070025.1 Streptomyces liliiviolaceus | reverse complement strand
GGCGGCCGAACTCGATGCTGCCGGGTGCCTCGGGGTTGGCTTCGGAGGAGGGGAACCGACCGCGTACCGAAGGTTCGCCCAGTTGTGTTCGGACATAGCCCAGTCCACGTCTATGGCGGTCACCTTCACGACGCATGGGCACCGGCTCACACCCGAACTCGTCGAATCCCTGCGCGGGGCCGTGCACTTCGTCCGCCTGTCAGTCGACGGGGTAGCAGCCACCTACGAGCGGCTCCGCGGCCGGCCGTTCGCAGCCGTTGTCCAGGCGGCCGGGTTGCTCGGCTCTCTCGCCCCGTTCGGCATCAACGCTGTCATCAATGCCGACACGGTCGGCGAACTGGATGACCTCGCAGAGTTCGCCGACGAGGTCGGCGCGTCCGAACTCCTGCTTCTTCCGGAGCAGCCAACCGCGGCAACTCCCGGTATCAGCGACGCCGACGCTCAGCGCCTCGTCGAGTGGACCGCGGCCGCCAGGAACGGGGTTCAGCTCGCGATCTCCCGAACCGGCCTCGAAGCCACGCTGCCCACGGCGGACGCCGTCCCAGGCGAGCGACCCCTCGACGCGCACATGCATGTCGACGCGACCGGCGTCCTGCGCCCTCACGCCTATGCGCCAACGGGATTGTCAGTCGGGGACTCCATCATGGAAGCCGTGCAGGCGTTGAGGGAGGCACGATGAGGATCTGGAACGGCTACGGCTCGGAGCACTCGATGGACCTGGTCTTGATCGGCCAGTTTCAGACGGTCACCGGTGCCAAGGCAGCGGAGGAGCGCATGGAGGCTCTGAAGGCTCTTGCCGAGGACGCGTGGTCCGATGACGACTGGCAGAGCCCTGGCGAGCGCATGCCTCGCGAACTGGGCGAAGCACTCGCCGAAATGAAGGCGTACGACATGGGGCGGTACGACGTCGACGTCTTCGCCCTTGACCACACCGTCACCCGCACCGGAGAGGCAGTCCGGATCTGGACGGACGAGTCCGATGTCCAGGGATTCCTGAAGGCACTTCTCCACTACGGCGCGAAAGTCGAGATCTTCTCCCGTCACAAATGGGATGAGGACACGATCACTCGGACGGATGCAAGCACTCGGAGCGACAGTGGATCTGACTGATCTGGAACGTCTGCCCGGCGCCGCCGACCGGAACTTCGAAGCGCTCACACGGGCAATCGTCTCCCGCCGCTACGGCGCGCTGGGCACGATGCGGGAGCGCCGCAACCAGCCCGGCGTCGAGTTCTACCTGCACGTCGACCACGCCGGTGCTCTCGGCGACCCCGGCCGCGTCTGGGGTTGGTCGTGCAAGTGGTTCATCCTCAACAGCAAGAACGAGCTCAGCGCAAACCAGCGCAAGCAGATCAAGGAGTCACTCTCCAAGGCGATCGAGCACGTCGTAGGGCTGACTGACTTTGTGCTGTGTCTTCCAGAGCGGCCCGCCAAGGGGGACGAGGAATGGATCAACGGACTCGGTCAGCAGGGGGTCAGCGTCAAACTCTGGTCCACCGAGAACTACGACGACCAGCTCGCGGGACACGACGAGCTCCGCTCCACCTTCTTCGGTGAACTCGCCCTCACCGCAGACGTACTGGCACAAGCCCACAAGCGATCTGTTGCACCCGTCGAGGCACGGTGGACGCCACGGCTCCACACCTCCCACCACGTGGAGCATCGCATCGACCGGGCCTTGCTGCGCCCGGCGTCGTTCGAGTGGCTGCAACAGCGCACCGACGACATCGCAGCCCGGATCCACGCACTGCGCACAGCCATCGCCAGCCTCGACAACACCTTCCACCAAGACACCGTAGAGATTGCCGACGACCTGGACCGGTTCGTCGACGACCTGCGGGAGGTCCTTGACGCCGGAAGGAGCCTCCGGCCCTGGGAAGTCCGTGAGCGCCTTGCCGAACAGCGGCCGCCCGCAACCTCTCCCCGAACGCTGCGACGCCTGGTGCTCAAACTGAGGCAGCGTCGCCTGCCCGAGGCACTGCTGGTCACCGGTCTCGGCGCGGAGATCCGCGACGTCGTCCAGTGGCTGCACGACACGCGGGCGGACACCGAAGCCCCCCTGCTCGCCGTCATCGCCGCCGCAGGACAGGGCAAGACGCACCTTGCCGCGCAGATGACCTCACCGAACGACCAGCCCACGGCAGGAGTCTTCATCCAGGGCGGGAACCTGCGAGCCGGCGGGACCCTCGACGACCTCGCGCGAAAGATCCCCGGACTTAAGGTCGACTACTTCGAGGACCTGCTGGAAGCTCTCAACTCAGCCGGTAACCGCGCCGGCTGCCGGATTCCGTTGATCATCGACGGCCTGAACGAGGCCGAACGACCCTCGGAATGGAGAACACTGCTCGCCGGATTGGCACCGACCCTGGGCGCCTACCCTCACGTGGCGCTGATCGTCACCCTCCGCGAAGCGCTCGCCGACCAGGCCCTCCCGAAGGACACGGTGCCCCTGGAACTGGAATGGCAGCGCGCGGAAGTCGACGACATCCTCCGCGTCTACTTCCGTCATTACCTGATCAACCCGGCCGACGCCTGGCTACCGATGGGAGAGTTCCACAACCCGCTCTTCGTCCGCATGTACTGCGAGGCCGCAAACCACGAACGCCGAGTGCCGGTGGGCGTAGAGGCGCTGCCTCAGTCCCTCATCGGCGTCTTCGAGTTGTACCGCGAGGGCGTGGTACAGCGGCTGGCCCAGGATCCGGCCCGCATCCCGGTCCCGGCCGACCAGATCCAGCGCCGCCTCACGGTCCTGGCGAGACACATGTGGACGCACAACGTCCGTCGGCTTCCGTTCGACGAAGCGCGAGGAATCCTCGACGCTGGCCAGCCGAACTGGGACGAAAGCCTGTTCCGGCGCCTCGTAGAGGAGGGAGTGATCTTCCGCGAGGAGATCAGGGGTTCCGAGGACACTGAGTGCGGCTTCGTTTTTGACCGCCTCGCTGGATACTTGATCGCCGACGCGATTCTGGTGCGCATTCCACCCGCAGACGTCAACGAACAGCTCGCGGACGGGGCTCTCTGGCAGTCCCTCGTGGGCGACCAAGCGCACCCCCTCGGCGAGGACATCCTCATCGGTCTCATCTCATTGCTTCCACGCCGCTTCACCCGGCACCACCTGTGGCGCGTCGCCCCGGATGAGCACCGTTCGTTGGTGCTCGCCCAGGAACTCACCACCGAGTCGGACTTCCTCGACAATGAGACCGTCGATGCGCTCGCAACCGCGCTCGTTGCCGCGCGTCCCAGCAAGAGGAAAGGCCGACCAGCGTTCGGCCGTCTGTGGGAGATCCGCAGATCCGCCCCGCACCGCCTGAATGCCGTATTCCTCGACCGCGTCCTGCGCCAGCTGCCCCTTCCCGAACGTGACCTGCGCTGGACCGAATGGGCTCGAGGCCAGGCTCCAGGCCGACTGACGGCGGACCTGGAACGAGCGATCGACAGGTGGTCCGGAAGCAGCAATCGCGCCGAGAGCGACGACCTGAACGCGCTGGCCATCGCCTGGCTGCTGACTTCCACGGATACGAGCATGCGGGACCTGGCGACGAAAGCCCTCCAGCGATACGGCCGGCCAGAACCCAAGCGCCTGTTCGACCTCGCCGCCCAGATGCTCGACGTTGACGACCCCTACGTCGTCGAACGCATCGTCGCCGCAGCGTTCGGGGCCGCTGGCACCCACCAGATGCCCGATCCCGGCGGCCCGCTCGAACGCGCGCTGCGGGATTGGCTGATGCAGCTGCGCGACCGCTTCCTGGAGGGCGGGAACACACCCACCTCGCACGAGCAACTGCGCGGCTACGTACGGGCCACCTGTGAATTCGCTGGCGCTCTGCACCCCGCCGCCGTCCCGGACGGGGTCGATGCCTTCGCGCCGAGGTTCGCCGCCCTGGCACCCGCTGAGGTGATGGAGGACGACGACCCCAACGCCGATGAGTGCGACCGCACATTCGGCTTCGACTTCGAGAATTACATCATCGGGGCCGCCATCAACGGCAGGGACAACTACGACTTTGACCACCCCGACTACCGCAGGGCCCGCGCCGAGGTAATGGCTCGGGTCTGGGAACTGGGCTGGCGCGAGAAGGAATTCGGCACGGTCGACCAGTCCATTGCCGCGGACGCCGAGCGGCCTTACGGCACCAAAAGGAGGGTAGAGCGGTACGGCAAGAAGTACGGCTGGATCGCCTACCACGAAATGGTCGGCCGCCTCGTGGACGATGGCCGCACACCAGCGCCACTCGGGGACGCAGAACGCTTGATGCCCGACATCGACCCAACCTTCCCCGACAGGCCCCCGGTAGCCCCCATGTCCCTTCCGCTGTGGGCGCCCATGGAGTCCACCGACGACCAGACCTGGCTCCCCTCGGGGACGGTGGCTGTCCCAGACCATCTGTGGTCACCCGAGGAGATCCACGGAGTGGACGGCGGCTGGCTTCTGGTCGAGGGATATCTGGACCACCGCCACGACGGGCGGACGGTGTTCGGGTTCTTCCGCACCCTTCTGCTGAAACCGGAGGACGTGGAACCCGCTCGGCAGCTGGCCAGGGAGCGCCAATATCCGGGAAACCATTTCTTCCCTCCGCTGCCGATGGTCCGCGACGTGCTGGCCGCTGAGATGCCTTGGAGCCCCCGGTTCGAGCTGACGTTCGACGACGATGCCCAGGGCGCCTTCCCGCACCGGGCGCTGCGTGGCGACTGGCAGGACGACGGCATCGGGTTCGGCCAGGTCGCCGTGGACTTCTCCCCCGACAGCACTTCGGAGATCGGGCTCGGCGGAGGCTACGACGTGCCATCGTTCGAGTTCGCTACCAGGTTCGGCCTGCGCCAACTGCCTGGCAGTGTGGACCTCGTGGGCCTGGATGGCCGACGAGCCTCGGCAGTCTTCCGCGCGGACAAGCCCTGGCGCGGCCATCTACTCTTCCTGCGCCGCGATCTCGTCGAGGACTTCGCCGGTGATCACCAGATCATGCAAGTAGCCTGGGGCGAGCGCGAGGTGGCCGCCGACTGGCACTCTGTTCCTTCCTGGATGCGCGCGGTGCACCGCAGCTACGAGCATGTGTGGCGCCACATCCGAATGCTAGGGGCAGATCAGCGCAGTACTGAGAACTAACAGGCCGTCCGCCGCGGAGGCTCCGGTGCTGGCTGGGCGGCAGCTGGCGCCGGCGCACCAGTCGGCGCCGCCCTCGTACGAGAAAACCAGCGGTGCCCCACAACAGTGTTGTGGGGCACCGGGTGGGGCTACCGGGGGACGGCAGCGCGTGCGCGCAGGAGGTCGTTGAGGATGCGCACCGGTGACGTCGGGCACAGGGCCAGGCGTGCGTCGAGCGCTGCCTCCCACTGCTGGGTCAGGCCGAGCTTGAGGCGTTCTCGCATGCCGGGGGTGACGTGGGCGTAGCGCGCGGAGACCGAACCGTCGAGGTGACCCATGCGCTCGTCCATGAGCACCTTCTCGGTGCCCAGGTCCTCCATCATCGTCCGATGGGTGTGCCGGAAGCCGTGGGGTGTGAGGCCCTTGGCGATCGGGAGCCAGCAGGCATCGGCGCGATCGGTGGCGCCGCGCCCTCGTGCGGGGACGCCGGGCCACGGTTCGCCGAGGATGGGCACGGGGCGGGCCTCCTGCGGCGCCTTCTTCGGGTACCAGCCGGAGGCCGCCGGGGTGAACAGCCAGGTGGCGAGGCCGTTCCTGCGCCAGTGGGCCGCGTGCTCCGATATCGTGCCGCCCCGTACGAATCCGAGGTCGGCGATGGCTTTCTCGACCCGCACTCGGGTGGCCTCGGCGACCCGGTCGGGTCGGTTGAGGACGTTGGAGACCGTCCCCGTGGAGACGCCCGCCAGCCGCGCGACGTCGACGAGCTTCGCGCCTTGGTGCCCACCGGTACGCGCTGCCCCCTGGCCCCGGAAGACGTACGTCCTCCCGTGGCAGGGGCAGGGCGTCGGCTTCGTACGGGCGATGTGGTCGAAGACCAGTGACGACAGCCAGCCCATCGAGTCGATGTTGCGGTAGCTGTCGTCCTTCGGCGGACAGCGCACCAGCTCACCGGTGTCCAGCTCGTACAGCTGCCACTCGACACGGAACACGCCGGGGCGGACGAACTGCGTTTCCAGGCCGACGATTTCGCCCCAGCGCTTTCCGGTGTAGCCCTTGAGGACCACGGCGACGAACTCGTCGTCGCGGCCAGAGAGCAGGGCCGCTCGCTCGGCGGTCAGGAGGATGCCGAGGGCGTCGGTGACGACCTTCTCCGGACCGCGGTCCCGCGAGCGGCCGGCGCGCTTGCCACGCCCTCGCCGCCTGGCGGCCGGGTTGGAGGTGATCAGACCCTCGTCGATCGCGTCCTCGAAGATCAGGTGGAGGGTCGAGCGCCAGGTCTTGACGCTGGAGGCCGCGTACACGGCCTTCTCCTTCTTCTCCCAGGCGGCGACGTCCGTGCGCAGGATGCCGGCGAGCGCCTTGTCCTCGAAGTCGGGGAGCAGGTGCTCCTCAATGTGGCGCTTGTAGTTCTGCATGGTCGAGGCGGCCAGGTCCTGGGCTTCGTACCAGCGGCTTGCATACTCGCCGAAGGTCTCCTGGCCGAGGCCCGGGTCGCGCCACTGGCCGCGCCGGACGTTGACCTCTTCGGCGTCTGCGGCTTGCTTGGCTTCGCGCTTGGTGGCGAACTTGACCACGGCACCCGTGGAATCGGAGACCGTGCCGTACTTGCCATCCTCGATCTTGTACCGCCCGCGCCAGTAGCTGGCGCGCTTCTCTGCGTACCCCACTGAGTTCCCTCCCTTCTGTCGTGTGGGGTGCGTTAAGCGGCGGTGCCGTACTGGGACCTGAGCATGCGGCGCGGTGGCCGGGCCTTGAGGCTGCGTGCGGGGGCAGGCCCCTCGCTCTGCCGATGAACCGGAGGCTGCGGAGCAGACGCAGTCATGCCGCTGGGGCGCTGCGGATTCCGAGCCGGGCGCTCTTCGTGCATGCGGATGATCTCGGCGAGGTGATCATCCGAGAAGCGGCAGGCGCGGCCGACGCGGGTGAACGGGATGAGCCGTCGGCGGGCACGATCCTTCACCCACCAGGCGGAGCAGCCGAGGACGGCGGCAACTTCCTCGGGGAGGTAGAGGCGCGGGAAGGCTGCCTCGGCGTGCGGAGTCGCTGCGGAGGCGGGGGGTATTGCGGGTTGACGCAAGGGGTGAGTCCTCTTCTGGCAGACGTGTGGTGCGGCAACACCGGCCTGCCGGTCGATCGCTAGGGATGAGGGTGAGATGCCCGAACTGGGGGTTTGCGGGTCCAGGACGGGAGTAAGAGCCGGCGGCTACACCTCGTCTGCGGGATCGGCATCGCGGTGCTCGCCGGGCTGCGGTCCGTACGTCTCCAGCAGATGCTTGGTGGACGCCTCGGCCATGGCGTTGGAGACCATCACGTCTGCCTCCTCGCGGATATCCGGGTGCTCGGCGAGATACGCGTCGAGGGCATCGCTCGCCTTGGCGTAGGCGGCATTGGCCCGCTGAGTCTCGCGGAACGCGTCCACGACGGCGTCGATGAGTTCCATGGCGCGGGCCTGGGCGGCGAGCTGCGGGGGGCCGACGAGGTTGCGCAGGGCGAGGCCGAAGACCTCGGCGAAGCCGATGGCCTCGTCGAGGTTGATACGGCGCTTGCCGTTCTCGATGCGCCAGACCGCGGAGGGGTTCATCTCGAAGCCAGCCTCGTTCAGGCGGTCGGACAGGGCGTTGGTGCTCCAGCCGCGCGCCTCGCGCTCCAGCTTGATGCGCACCGCGACGTTCGCCTCGCCGCTGAGCAACACGCCCTGCTGGGGGCCTTCATCGGACATGCCCTCCCCCTTCCGTTCGTAGCAGTCTCCTGCCGATCGCAGTGACCTCATAACAGTAGCATGCCTCCTGCGAGATGCAGAACACTTCTGCAGTTTGCAATTCATGTGGCATACTGGTGGTCCCTACCACGCCACCAACCCGAGGAGTCCGTGCGACCGCACGTCACATGAATGAAGCCCCCGGCATTGCCGGGGGCTCAAGCGCAAACCTCTCAACCGCCATCCCTAGCGATCGACCCGCGGAGTCCGGGATTGCCGTCCCATATGGCCCGCGAGCAGAGGAGCTGATGCCCAGTATGGCCGATCCCCAACCGAATACGCCATCCCGCTTCAGGGAACCCGAGCCGACGCGGGGCGCGGCGGAGCCTCCGTACAACGTGGACGCCGAGCGCGCGGTCCTCGGCGCCTGCATGCACAACGCCGACATCATCGACGCGGTCCGGCCGGTTCTGGGCGAGGGCGTCTTTTACCGGCCGGCCCACGAGACCATCTGGCGTGCGCTGCTTGCCCAGCACCGCGAGGACAAGCCGACCGACCCGATCGTCCTCACCGAGGTGCTCCAGCAGCAGGGGGACCTGGAGCGCGTCGGCGGCCGTCCCTACCTTCACCAGCTCGCCGACGTGCACTACGGCACCGGCAGCGCGGAGTACCACGCGGAGATCATCCGCGAGAAGGCCAACCTCCGCCGCCTGCTCGCCTCCGCGATACGCACCGCCCAGCGCGCCCAGGAGCCGGGCGCCGACCCCGAGGCGATACGCAGCGAGGTCGAAGCGGAGATGCGGGCCGAGCGCGAGCAGGCACTCGCCTCGGGACAGGGGCGCCTGAACCGCTTCGCCAGGGACGGGTGGTCCTTCGTCAAGGAGACCGGCGCGGACGCCGAGCCCTTGTGGGGCACCCGTGAGAAGACCGTCTGGGCGCCGGGCGAGAGCCTGATGATCGTCGGCGCTCCGGGTGTCGGCAAGACCACCCTGGCCCACCAGGTGGTCTTCGCCCGCCTCGGTCTGCAGGAGACGGTCCTGGAGATGCCGGTCGCCCCCAGCAGGCGGGTGCTCTACCTGGCCATGGACCGGCCCCGGCAGATCGCCCGGGCGATGGACCGCCGCGTCTTCCCCACCGACGAGAAGATCCTGCGCGAGCGTCTCGTGGTCTGGGAGGGCCCGCTGCCCGCCACCCTCGACAAGGAGCCCGACCTCCTCGCCGACCTCGCCGCCGCCCATCGCGCCGACACTATCGTGATCGACAGCCTCAAGGACGCGGTGAGCACGATGGTCGACGACAGCCTCGCGGTCGCCTTCCACAACGCCCGCATGCGCGCCCTGCGAGGCGGCGTGGAGATCCTGGAGCTGCACCACCAGCGCAAGGCCACCGCCGACGCTCCACGCGGCCAGCGCCCCGCCCTGGACCAGGTCTACGGCTCCACCTGGATCACCGCCGGCGCGGGCAGCGTCCTCTTCATCACCGGCCGGGCAGGCGACCCGGCGGTCACCCTGCACCACCTCAAGACCCCCACCGGGGAGATCGGCCCGCTCGACGTCACCCACGACCACGTGCGCGGCACCACCACGGTCGACCCCAGCAAGGACCCCGCCGTCCTGCTGCGCAACGCCCCCAGCGGGCTGACCGCCCGCGACCTGGCGGCCATCCTGATCGGTGGAGGCGACCCCGAACGTGCCGACGTCGAGAAGGCACGACGCCACCTCGCCCGCCTCGTCGACAGCGGCCTGGCCACCAAGGCCGACGGCATCGCCGGAGGAACCGGAGGCGGACAGCAGACCCGCTACTACCCCTCCGCACGCCACCTCACCGCCGTCGGCTGAACCCCGATCGGCCCGCACGAGAGCGATCACGCGACCGTACACGCGGCCCTCACGCGAACACCCCGCCGTGAACCGCTCACGGCGTCCACGTTCACCGCAAAACCGCAGGTCAAGCGATCACGCGAGCGTCCACGCCGTACACGCGCCCAGACGATCACGCGCGGGGCCCCCTTTAAAAGGGGGCCCCGCGTGAACGCCCCCTCCGTGAACGCCGCTCACTCCCCACCCCGCAAGCCTCACTCCCCACCCCGGAGCCCACGCCCTTGCACTCCCCTGCCCCGCGCCCCGGCAGCCATAAGCGGCAGCCGCGGCATCCACGCCAGCATCAACCTGCTCCCGCTCGCCCCGGCCGCCGAGCACTCGCCCCCGCTGGAGGTCGTCGTGTGAACCGCAACGGACGCATCACCCTCGTCGTCGGCCTGGTGTCCGTCGTCCTCATGGCCTTCCGGGTCTCGTGGAACGCGCTGTCCGACGTGGCCCGCGCCATCGGCGCCGACCCCACCGCCGCCCTGCTCTACCCGATCGTCATCGACGGGCTGATGGCCCTCGCGCTGGTCGCCACGCTCGTGCTGACCGGCAACGACCGCACGTTCGCACTGCGGGTCCTGGCGACCTACACGATCGCCAGCCTCCTGCTGAACTACGTGCACGGCCTCATCCCGGCCCTGCACACCGAGTCGGTCCAGTGGGGCCGACTGGCCGACTGGGACCCTGCGAACTGGGCCCTTGTGCTGCTGGCGACCTCGCTCCCGGTCGGGTCGATCTACTTCGGGTCGGACCTCGTGGCGAAGGTGCTGCACCACACCCCCGAGTCGGCCGACTCCGCCGAAGCGGTCTTCGCCGAGTCGGTTAGTCAGGTAGCTGACGAGCAGGCCGCACGGTCGATGGCTGACCAGGCCGAATCGGCCCCCGAGCAGCCGACCGAGTCAACCCCCGTGAAGGTCGCCGATGCGCCCGTGACAAGGCCGACCGAGGCCGACGAGTCGACCCCCGCTACCCGACCGCCCCGGTCAGCCGCCGCAGTGGAGTCGACCGGAGCCGCCCCGCGTCGGGCGACCGGTCGGGTCCGCGCCACCGCCAAGCCGACCGCAGACCGCACGCACACCCGCACCGACGCCGAAGTCCTCGACGAGGCCCGGCTCCTGACCGCCGACTGGAGCGACGACCGGCTGAGTGCCGAGCGTCTGCGCAGCGAACTACGGATCGGCCAGAAGCGCGCCCGCGCCCTGCGCGACCAGCTGCAGGCCGAGCGCAACAGCCAGACCGAGCCCGTTACGCACGACGGCTTCGAGGCCGAGCCAGTCGACGGACTCGACGAAGCCGCCTCCCAGAGGCAAAGGGACCTCGACACAGCCCCCGTCGGCACCGCCTGACCCGGCAAGCGCACCGATCGCCCACCCTTCCGGCACACCCCATGTCCCGCGCAGACAAGCGCGGGACATGGGGGCCGCGCACAGCGAAGCACCCCGCACCAACACCCCACGGAGAACCGTTCCATGCACGATCCGCACCGCGAACTCACCCCTCAGCAGGAAATGACCACCGGCCTGAACAGCGCAGCAAGGTATGCCGCTGGACCGTCCACTGGCCGGTCCCACGGGGAAGCCTCCGCCCCGGGGGTGGCGGAGGCGCTCGGGCACCAGGGGGCGCCCGAGGAGGAGCAGCCCGACGCCGCCGCCCCGCCGCGCGCTGCCGACGCCGCCGCGCTGCACCGCGTCGCCCGTCGTCGCAAGGCAGACCCGAACGGCCGACGCAAGGAACGGGTCGACGCCCGGTACAGCAACGAGGAGAAGGCCGCGATCCTCGCTAAGGCCAGGTCACTGAACATCAGCGGTGCCCACTACGTCTCAACCGTGATCTTGGCGCATGTCTACGGAGACGTCACCCTGGCCGACCAGCGCACCCCGCTGGACGACCTCATCGATGAGCTCAACGCGCTCCGGCGGGATGTCGCGGCCGTCGGCAACAACACCAACCAGATAGCCAGGAAGCTGAACTCCGGCGGCACCCCGCACCCGGGTGACAGGGCTCTGCTGGCCCAGACCGAGCGGACCTTGACTTCGGTCGCATCGGCCGTGGACCGCATTAGCGCCGCCGCGAATCAGGTCGTCGCCGGAAGGGCCGGCCGATGATCGCGAAGATCACCGGAGGCGGGAACACCGCCAACCTGATCCGGTACCTGTACGACACGAAGAAGGCCAAGGACCACGTCGACCCGCACCTGGTCGCCTCCTGGGACGGCTACGCCCCCGACCCCGGCCGTACCGCCGACGGCTTCGACGCCACTAAAAGGCGGCTCGTGGCCGACCTCGATCTGCACGTCAAGCAGACCCAGCCCCTCGGACGGGTTCCCGAGAAGCATGTCTGGCACTGCTCGATCCGCGCCGCCGAGACCGACCGGCACCTCAGCGACGAGGAGTGGGGCGACATCGCCCGTCGCGTCGTGGCCGCCACCGGCATCGCTCCGGACGGCGACCCGGACGGATGCCGCTGGGTCGCCGTCCGGCACGCACCCGACCACGTCCACATCGCGGCCACCAAGGTGCGCGGCGATCTCCGCACCGCACGCCACTGGAACGACTACCTCACTGCCGACCGCGAGCTGGCCGCCGTCGAGAAGGAGTACGGCCTGCACCGGGTTGTCCGCGGCGACCACACCGCTGCCAAACGCCCCACCCGGGCCGAGCAGGAGAAGGCCCGTCGCGCCGGGCAGGATCTCACCGCACGGGAGCGGCTGCGCACTACCGTGCAAGGCGCCGTGGCCGCAGCCACGAGCACCGAGGAGTTCGTCCGCCTGCTCCAGCAGACCGACGGCGTCTTGGTGAGCGTGAAGCACTTTCCTTCCGGTGACGTGCGCGGCTACACCGTCGCCGTCCGAGGCGACACGAACAGCAAGGGCGAGCCGATCTGGTACTCCGGATCGAGCCTCAGCCCGGACCTGTCATTTCCCAAGATCAAGAGCCGTCTCGACGCTACGGAGATGCCGCAGAGCGCTCGCGGGACGAACCCGTGGCACCAGGCCACCGCCGCCACGGAGCGCGTCCCGCACCATCTCGACCATGGCGACGAAGCAGCCGGGCAGGCCCAGCTGGCTGCGCTCGGTGAAGCCTTCGACGCCCTGCGCTTCGTCGCGCCCCGCGACGTGCAATTGCAACTCCGGCAGGCGGCGAAGACCTTCGACCGAGCGACCCGATCCCGTATTCAGGCCGATCACGAGCACGCTCGTGCTCTACGCGGTGCGATCCGGGCCGTGGTCCGCACGCCGGCGCCGCAGGACGGTGCCCTGCTGGCGATGTTCCTCGACGCCGCGATCCTCGCCGTCATCGCCGCAGCCCGCTGGCACGAAGCTCGCCACCACGACCAGCAGGTCGCCGCGGCCCGGCAGACGGTCGTCCATCTGGAAGCCGCCTACGAGCGGACGGCTGGCGCTCCGCTCGCCGCCCGTGCACAGAAGCGGCCTCCTCAGCAGGCCGTGCAGAGCAACGTCGAGCTCCTCCGGCAGATCGTCCCCTCCCACGCGGACGAGATACTGGAGGACCCTGCCTTCGACGCCCTCGCCACCGCCTTGGCGGACGGCGAGAAGGCGGGCCACGACCCCGCGCGCCTTCTCCGGCAAGCCGCGGACCACCGTGCGCTGGAGGACGCTCGTCGACCCGCAAGGGTTCTGACCTGGCGCGTCGAACGCCTCAGCGCGAGGCACGTCCAGAGCGACAGGGCACGTGCGGCAATGTCCCGCAGCGCGCTGCAGCCGGTCAGTGCTCCGGCACGGCCGGGAGCACCCGCGCCAGCTGCTGCGGCTGCGTCGGCGGCGCAGACGATGGCTCACCGAGTCCGACATTGAGCTGGGTGCTCACGCCCTCCGGGCAGCCCCGTCGGGCCAGACCACGTCGACGGGGAGGCCGGCGTCCCGTGCTTCGATGACGACGTCGGCCGTGCCGCCGCCTTTGCCGGACGGGGGCTGGCCGTTCCAGACGGCGACGAGTCGGTCGGCGCGTTGGAGGAGTGCGGCGTTGGCGGCCTCGTACGCCGCGCGGTCGGCGGTCTCGCGGTCGATGACCACTACCTCGTGGGCGGCCTCGACGAGCCGGTCGAAGAGCGGGGCGTGGTCCGCCTTGACCTTGCGCTGTCGGTAGTCGTGGGAGGGGATGACGACGACGAGGCGTCCGCCGGCCGCGAGCACGGCCTCGGCGAACAGGGCGTCGGAGCCCTTCGCGATGCAGGAGACGCCGACGAGTTCGGCGTCGGCGTGGTGTGTGAGCAAGTCGGCCAGGGCTGCGCGGACGAGAGGCACGCTGTCCTGGGTCAGGTCCATGTGTCCGGTCACCGCGATGGTCGTCACGGTTCCTCCTCTCGCGGGTCAGTTCGACAGCAGGTCGCGGATCTTATCGCGGGCCTCACGCATGGGGCGGGACGCGCTGTGGCCGACGGTGTACGGGTAGAGCTGGCCGAGTTGGGTGTGCACGCGGCTCGACCGGGTGGAGCGGGTGGCCTCCACGGCCCGGTCGACCTCCTGGACTGCCGCGGTGAGGTCGCCGAGGAGGAAGTGGCATTCGGCGAGGCCGATGCAGTCGAGGGCGTGGCTGCGGCCTGCCTCGGAGCCGCGTCTGCTCAGCGCGCGGCGGATCTCGATAGCCGCTGTCTCTGCATGCCGGCCGGGGTCCTGGCGGGCGAGGTCGAGGAGCCGTCCGCCGGTGACCCCGGCAAGCTCGGCTTCGTCGAAGTAGTCGATCCAGAAGGGCTCGTCACCGGAGCCGGCCGAAGCCAGGCAGTCCGCCGCCTGAGCGGTCGCGCGATGGAAGGCCGCGATGCGCCCCATCGCGGAGAGGGCCCATGCCTCGCGGGTGTGGAGCATGGCGCGGACGCGGGGACCGGCGGTATCGCGGGAACCCTCCTGGGCGAGCCGGATGAGTTCGAGTGCGTCCTGTGGCCTGTCGCGGTAGAGCATCTGGCGGGCCATGCCCGCCAGGACGTTGGCGCCGAAGACCGTGTCCTGGGCGGCGTGCGAGGCGCGTAAGGCGAGGAGGTAGTAGTTCTGTGCGCCGCGCTGGAGACCCGAGTCCCAGGCCATGGTGGCTGCTGTGCCGCCGAGTTGGGCCATGACTTGGTACAGGCGTCGCTCCACGTGGGGCGTCTGGTGCTCGTCGAGGTGGGCGGCGACTTCGCTGAGCTGGCCGAGCACCGCTTTGCGGCGCAGGCCGCCGCCGTAGCGGTGGTCCCAGGCACGGAACGCGCGGGCCGTCGACTCCAGTTCGTCCATCTCCCGCTCCCCAAGCCGCCCCCGTCGGCGGGGCGGTGCGGAGCGGGCCGGGGCTTGTAGCCAGCCTTCGAGCGGGTCGAGGAGCGCGGCTCCTGCCACCGCGGTGCCGGCGAGGGCGCGGGTGACCGCGCGTCGGTCCATCACGAGATCGCTCCTCGTCAGCTCGACAGCCAGATCCACGGTAGTGGCCGGTTGCCACGGGATCTGCTCTGCCCCTGGCCGCTCACCATTCCGTTCGCTCGGAGAAACGACCACGCGCCGGGCCTCCCAGGGCCGGGGCGCGAGCCCGAGGAGGTGACCGGGGATCCGGAGGCCGTCGGAGATCCGGCGGATCACGTCGAAGCTGGTGACCTGCTGGTTCCCGCTGATGATCGCGGAGACCTTGCCGGGGGTGAGGTGGCAGGCGGCGGCGATGCGGTTCTGGGACAGGCCGCCGTACTTCTTGATCAGAGCGAAGGCGCCTGCGAAGTCGTGCTCCGCCAGCGCACGGCGGACGTCCTCACGGTCGAAGAGGTCCGGGTCGAACAGGCCGGGGGTGGTGGCGTCCATGCGGGCCAACTTCCGGTGGTCTCGTGCGCGATCAAGTCTCTGGTGACGAGGACGACGAGTGTATTCCCGCCTCGGTAACACCTGCTGGTCATACCGCAGTTGTCACGTCAGGCCGAAGCTGAGGAGTGCCCACCGGGACGTGCCGGACCGGACAAGGGCAGCTGCAACCGGCCGAGCGAGAGGGAACCCATGAGCGCGCATCCCGGGCGGTCCACGCTTACCTCGTCCGTGAGGACAGGCGGGCTGCTCCAGCCACGGCTGTTCGCCGCCGGCCAGGACTGGGATGCCATCCGGGTGGAAGCCGGGCCCGGCCTGCGGGCGCTGCGGTTCCTGGAGTCCGCGGACGCAGCGGTGGGGCCCGTACTGCACGACCGGGGGAGCAGACGCCTCTACTTCCTCACCCCGCCGGGTTCCGCCGGCGCGTGGGAGAGGGAGGGGACGCGGGCGCTCGGTCGCGGTTCGTGGGTCGTGCTGGTCCCGTCCGGGTGGGACGGGTCGGTGCGGTGGGTGAGCGGGCCGTTCGACGGGCCCGCGTTCACGGACCCGGCGGAGCTCGCGACGGCACTGTCCGTGACGGGACTCAGCAGCCTCGCCGGGGAGGCCGGCCGATGAGCATCCGTGGCGTCGTCCGCCACCAGGAGTGGACGCTCCAGCCCGACCGCGAACCGGACGCCGAGCCGACCAGCTACGCGATGCAGTGCGCGGTCTGCGGCGAGACCTCTCCGGTGCACGGCGACTACTCCGCCCCGCAGGAGTGGGTGCTGGCCCACGGCGGCCGCAACCCGTCGCACCACACGTACCGGGAGATCATCACCCGCCCCTGGAGGGCGTGGTGGAAGCCGTGACCCCATCTTTCACCGTCCCGCGGAGGTCTCATGACAACGACGAGCACGAACCCGCAGGCTCCCTTCGACGCCGCCCCCGTACGGCTCGTGGCCAGCCCGTTCCTCGCGCAGTTTCTCCTCCTCCAGCCGGGTCGCGCGGCCGGTGTGCGCATTCCCGAGGCCCGATACGAGGAACTGCGCAGCGCGAGCGCGGAAGGCGAGCGCGTACCGGCCTGGCTCGTCGAGGCCGCGCGGCAGGCGTGGGGCACGGGGCTGCCCGACTCACCGGTGGGTGACGTCGTCCTTGTCCGTGAACGGTCGCCGTACGGGTACGGGAAGGCGTCCTGGGAGATCAACCTCGGCTGCGACTACGACTGCGAGTTCTGCTACCTCGGCGAGAAGCGGTTCGAGGGCCTGGACTGGGCCGGCAAGCAGCAGCTCCTCCGGACGATGCGGGACGCCGGCGTGCTATGGCTGCAGATCACCGGCGGTGAGGCGCTCATCGACCGTGAGTTCGGCGCGGCGTACGAGTACGCCCATCAGCTCGGGATGATGGTCCAGGTCTCCTCGAACGGGTCCTCCCTGCGGAAGAGGCCGATCCGGGAGCTGTTCGCCCGCCAGCGACCGTACCGGCTGACGCTGAGCGTGTACGGGGCGACCGCCGGCACCTACGACAAGGTCACCCGCAACCGCGGTGCGTTCGACCGGTTCGTTCAGGGCCTGGACACCGCCCGCGAGGACCGGCTGCCTGTCCGGCTCAACGTGATCGTGTCAGACGACAACGCCGACGAGGTCGACGCGATGGTGGCCCTGTGCGAGCGCTACGGCTTCCCGCACCAGGTCTTCACCAACATGTCGCCGACGATCGACGGTGAGGCGAACCCGCTGGCGACCCAGGCCGAGGGCCGCATCAAGGCCCGCAGCGTCTTCACCGGCTGCAACGCGGGCCGGACGTTCTTCCACGTGAACCCGCACGGCATCGCCTCGGTCTGCAAGGTCGGCCGCGACCCGAACGTGAACCTCGTGACCGAGGGCGTCGCCGCCCTCCCCCGACTCGGCGCGATCGCCGAGTCCCTTCAGCTCCGCACCGGTGGATGCTCCGGCTGCACGAAGGTCGGCTCGTGCCGCACGTGCCGGCCGCTGGCCAAGCTCTACCAGGAGGCGGGGGACCGACGAGAGCTCTACTGCCAACACGGAGGCTACGGATCATGACTCCACCCACCGCAACCCTGGCCACGGCCCGCGAGCCGGTGCCGCTCACCCTCGGACGCCGCCCGGAAGCGGGGGCGACCGGCCCGTTGCCGGTGCCGCTGCCCGTCGCGCCGATCAACGCGGACACCTTCCAGGTCATCGCCGACCTGGACGAAGCCGCGGAGGGCGCCGAGTGCAGCTGCTCGGCAGGCGACGACCAGCCCTACTAGCCCTCGGCTGTCGTACCGCCCGTTGCACCACGGGAGTGCCGCCCCGGCCGTAGGCTGGCCGGGGCGGCCTTCTGCCCCCCAAGCACCTGAGGAACCGCACGTGTCCATGTCCCGCATCCCCTTCGACCAGCTCCCCGCCGGCGTCCGCCAAGCCGTCGCCGACAAGACCGGCACACTGCAGGAAGCGACGACCGTGCAGGCAGGCATGAACTCCGGCATCGCCTCCGTACTCGAAACCGAGAGCGGCCGGGTCTTCGTCAAGGGCATCCGGACCGACCACCCCCAGGTCGCCGCCCAGCGCCGCGAGGCAGCAATCGCCCCGTACCTGCCGGCCTCCTGCCCCCGCCTGCACTGGCACCTCGAACTCGACAGCTGGAACCTGCTGGGATACGAGATGATCGACGGGCGCCATGCCGACTACACCCCCGGCTCGGCAGACCTGCCGCTTGTGGAGGCGGCCCTCGCCGAGCTGCAACAAACCCAGGCCCCAGCCGACATCGGCATCAAGAACGCCGTGGACCGCTGGGCAGACTACGCACCGCCGGGAACCCTCTCGCACTTCGACGGCAGCACCTTGCTGCACACCGACTACGCCCCGGACAACGTCCTCATCGCCGACGGCCGCGCCCGCCTCATCGACTGGGCCTGGCCCACGCGCGGCGCGGCCTGGATCGACCCCGGCGCCCTGGCACTGCGGCTGATGGAGGCTGGCCACCCCGTGGAATCCGCCCTCGCCTTCGCCGACCGCTTCCCGTCGTGGCGCGAGGCCGAGCCGGACGCACTCACCGCATTCGGTACGGCGACTGCGGCGCTGTGGCTGGAGATCGCCAGCGAGGACACGGTGCTGTGGAAGCGAGAGATGGCAGAGCGGGCGGCGGTCCTGGCCCGCGCCCTCGGCGAAGGCTCCTAAACGTCATTTCCCTTGACCAAGAGCATGATGTTTACCGCGGCCAGCGCCCACCGCCGCCTCCGCCGTCTGGTCGGAAAGAGGAGGCAAGAGCTTAGACGCAATGAGGCGAGCTTACGGACCGGAGCTCCTGGCCCGTCGGCGTGCCGTTCGGGGCAAAGGGGGTCAGACTTGAGGCATCGCGGGGTTCCCACGGAGGTGACCATGTGGACGTCCCCAGATGCCCCAAATGAAGACCGTGACGACGTTCCGGAGGAACAGGTTCTGCTGCAGTACGGAACCACCTGGTTCAAGACGGAGCCGGAGGGCTACTGGTCCCTCAGCTTGTGGGTTGGCCCACGCTCGGTTGAGGAGGTAACACGGCGAGTAGCGGGGCGCTCCGCCACGACAAGAGATCGGGTGAGACGCACGACCGCAGGTACTTTGCGGGAAGCAGGATTTTGTGTGCTCTTCAGCTGCTCAGAGGGTCATGTATCGGTGATGATGAAAGGAGCTATCACGCCGTGGCCAGATGAGGTCGCTACTGCGTTCAACGATTGCTTCGACCCACCGGAGGGAATCCAATGACCTCCTACGTAACCCGATACTTGGCCCAGCCCGGAACTTCGATCACCACGCTTACTTCGTGGGACGGCCGTCCCACTGGCGCATTTCTGCGTCAAGGCGAGGTGTTGCAGCTTCTCTGGCTCGTCTGGGACCTCTCTCCTCAATACGAGATCTGGCTGCGTGTGCCGGTCCACTCGTGGGCGTGGCAGGGTTTTTCGGAGCCGGACCTTATGGCCGAATTTGTGGTGAAGCATGCTAGTGGCGAAGCCGTGGTCGAGGCTGTCGGCCCAGCACGTGGCGGGTGGTCTGCTGTCTTTCTTGCGGCCCAAATGCCTGTCACCTCGGCCGACAGCCTGGCTATTGACGCGGCGCGTGCGCTCGCAGATGCCAAGGCTGACGAGCGCGAGCCGGCTCCTAACGACTTCAGCGAGCTCGTGGCTTCGCTCGCACTGGCCTGACTCCAGCCTGCCCTACGTCACAAGGATCGGTACTGGGGTTGACCGGCGCGCCGGTCTCCGAGGTGAAGACATAGTCCTCCTCCGGCCAGAGGTCCCGCGCGAGGGCCCGCTCGCGGTCCTGGATCTCCTTTTGGCTGGGAAAACCAAGCGGGCAGCAAACGGACCTGCCCGTCAACGGCGGCGAGGCTCCAGTAGCTCCACCAGACTCAGGCCGGTCTCGCCGTTGACGAGCCGGAGGGCAACCTCAGCGCGGGCAGCAAGATCAAGGGGTTCAAGGCCCTCGGTGTAGTAAGCGTGAACGACACGGTCCAGTCCCGCGCCGATCAAGGGCGCGGCGGTACGCAGCGACGCCTCCAGTGCGACTCCATCGATAGAGCCGCCATGCAGAATGATGTTTCGCGTCCGGTAAAGCCTCCGCAACGCAATCCGGAAGGCTTTGTTGACCTGCTGCAGTTGCTGCGTGGGGGCGACGATCAAGGCGGCCATGCGGTCGGCGGCAGCACGGTCGGAGAGTTTGGTGTTCTTAGTCAGCGCGAGGGCACCGGCGCCACCGGTTTCGAGCGCCTCCACGATGAGCTGGCAGCAGCGCAGGTTGGTGTCGGCTGCAGCAACCGCTGCGGAGAGGGCGTCGGGTTGGACAGGGGCGTGCCGGTGGGCAATGGTGGTGAGCTCGGCGCGGGGCCAAGAGCAGGCGAGGATGGCGGCCAGCCGGTCGGCTGCAACCGCCTTTCCGGAGCGTTCCTCACCTTTCGGGTCATCCGGATGTGACAGCAACGACTCGACGGCGGCCCAGCCGCCGGCGACGGCCGGGGTTAGCGCACCACGATTGACCGCAGCCGCCAGCTCCAGGGCGTCGTCGATGCGGGTCCGGTAGCCTTCTACCTTGTAGAGGTGGCCTTCGTGGACAAGAGACAGAACGTCCGCCCCTCGGGCGGGAGGACTGAGCGGCACCGGGGTGTGGTGGCCTGCGACCCAGATGGACGGCAGGGGTGCGACCCCTCCGCGGTCCTTACGCAGGAACTCCGCCCGTGCGGTCATCCGCTCCAGCAGCTGGCGAGCCTGGCCAGCCGCGCCATAGGCGTCCCAGGCACGAACCGTGTAGACGAACCCGCCGCCAGCCCGGAACCCAGTCGTGTCGTGTCCGTTCTCCCTAAGCCACGCAACGACCGCGCCCTTGTTACGCCAGTTCGGCAGCGGCTCGGCCAGGTCGCGTCGGGGCACCTTGTCCAAGGCGATCAGCACCTCGAAGTCTCGCTTACCCTGAGCCGCCAGGTCCGCGGCCGCGAGAACGACGTCCACCGTCGTCGGAGCGGATCGGGCGGTCTGACGAGCCCAGGCCAGCAGGTAGCTACTGCTATATCCGAGGTCCAGCAGGTGCGCAGCCACGGTGCGGGATAGCCGCTCCGGCTTGACCGATCCGGCCCTGACTGCGTCGGCCCACCGCTCTAGGTAGCCCTCCCGGGCGTATTCGATGATCACCCTCAGGCGGCGGTGCTCAGGGCTTGGATCCACCAGCGAGCGCTTCAGCAGCTCGGTGATCTCCTTGCGCAGGTCCTTCTCGCCGAGCCCGCGGTCCGGGCCGATCAACGCGCTCAGCTCATTGCGCTGCCAGTCACAGGCCGTGGACGACAGCACGTTACGGGCCTGCCAGCGGCAGGCTTCCCACAGCTCCTCAAGCGCAAGGACGGAGCCAACATCCCACAGGCGCCGCGGCCACGGCGTTCCCGCGTCCTGAAAGTAGTCGACCATACGTGCCAGGACGTGCTGGGCAACCGTGTCCACCGCTGGAGAGTTCACCGCAGCACTCTAACGGGGCCACGCATCGCCTTCCTGCGCGTTCCATGCCGGTGTGCTACTGTCTAGGCAGACTTAAAGGAGCACTCGCCACATCGTGGCCACTGCTCCTTTTTTCTTTGCCGACGCCTCCTGTCTGTTGCCTGGATCAGACTGTGCCGTGCCGCTCTCGCAACCGCACAGTCCCCTCGAGGCACGTGGCCAGCGTTCCGTGGGGCCCAAAAACACGAATCGCCACCCACGTGAGCTGCGATGACCGGGGCCCCAGGGTACGGATCGTAGTCTCAGCTTTGGTCTCATTCACGGCTATCCGCTGGGGTTCAGCCGATGGCCCCGAACTCACTTCGCCGCAGGTCAGGACAGTGGCGTACCCGCCCGAACAGCACCGAGCAGAATTGGAAAGCGTGTTGGGGGCAACCTCTCACGGGTTCGAATCTCGTATCCTCGCTGCCGCCTGGGCCCTCGGCCTCGGCGGCGCAGGCCAGACCCTCGGCCGCACCCTGTACGCGGCCCTCGCCAGCCGCACCGGCGTCACCACCCGCACCGTCGCCATGATCACGCTCGGCGGGGTCACGACCGCCGCGTTCGCAATGGTCTCCGGCCCCTTCCCGCTCCTCGTGGGCATTGCGATCGCAGCTGGCGCGGTGCGCGGCAACCTCACCCTGCTCCAGGCCACCGCCGTAACGACCGCTGGGGCACCACCCACTACGGGCGCCTGTCCGGGCTACTGCCGGATGCCCTCGTCCACCACCTCATGCGTGAGACTCCCGCGTAGCACCCGCAGTAGCCTCCATGAGCCAGGTTTGACCGTTTCCGCCGAATCCCGTCTGTCGAGGCGTACAGTCCGATGCCATAGCACGCCAAGAGCGCCCAAGTCTTCTCTTCTTCTCCGCACAGGAGTTGCAAATGAGTGGTGACCCGTTACCTTCCGACTCGGCGTCTCTCTCGCCCGAAGCCTCCCAGGATATGACCAGCCAGGAGATGGACGGGGCCCTGTCGGCCATGGCTCGGGGTTCGTCCTTGTTGCTCCGGGAATGCGAATCCGAGCGGCGGCGGATGGAAGAGCTGAACGCACTCAGTGAGGCTGCCATCGAGCGCCGCATCGAAGACCAGGGATCGGTTTACGAAGCGGACTCCGTGCTGCTCTCGGTTCGCTTGGCGCTGGCCACCAGTTGCGCCAAGGGACACCGGGACGCTGCACGAGAGTTTGTCTGTTGGTGGCTGGACGCGGCCCTAGTGGCCTGGAAGTCCGCCGTCCAGGGGACACCATTGCATTACGCCCGAGTGAGTGCAGCCGCGCCGAACACCCTGATGACCGACGACGATCTGGCAGTGCTGCCAAAAGCTGACGAGCGGACCCGCCAATTAGTGGAGCTAGGCGCGTTCTTGGGTCCGGGTCCGGTATCCGGCCACGACGATGGCCTCGCAGCCATGACCGCCGATCTGGCGGCCCGCTCGGGACTGCTCGTCGGGCAAGACGAGGCGGGCAATATCAGGCTGTTGGATGGCGCCGATCCGGAGGCGCGGCGTCGCCGCCTTTGGGGAGACTTCTGGCTTGAGCACGGCATCCCGGCACTACCCGAGCCGGACGAACTTGATCTACTCCTCGGCCGTGGACCCGGCGAGGTTGCAGGCCGCTTGCGGAGCGCCGTTCAGGCAGTGATCCAAGCGACAATGGCCAGATCGCGCATAGCCGAGATGGAAAGCCACGAAGCTCCTTGGACGCCCGCGGAGATGGAGGAGTACGACCGCCTCTCTGACCAGTTGAGCCTCCTGACGAATCTCCTCGCCGATCTCGCACAGGCCATCACGGACAACCTGCCCGCGATCCGGGCCACCGCGCCGGCAGCCATAGACGCAACGGCAACAGAGCCGCGCGGCCCAGCAGGCTAACGTCCGTCAACAGAACTCAGGAAGGTTGCAGCACCCCCCGCACCCTGCCGTAGCGTGGCCTCACGATCACCGCGGGATGGGGGCCATGGAACCGAGAAGTGCTGCCGCTGTCGGGAAGGACTTCCCGTACACGCTGGACACCACGTGCTACATCGAGGTCCACGAGGACGGCCGAGTCACTCAGGGCGCGGAGCCTGATGCCTATCACCGGGCGGTCGCCGGAGAATCCCGACTCTTCGCTGTCTGGCCCGGGCAGTGGCGAAGCGACCTCTTCGCCATCGACGACCTGGACGAGTTCGCGCGGGCCCACGGCATAATCCACGACAAGGAACGAACTGGCCTTGCCGACCACGTCCACGACGTCCACTGGAGCCTGGCGGACCGGGAGCAGAATCCCCGCAGCCAGTACGTGAGCATTGATCTACGCCTCGCCTGCGGATGTTCTGTTAAGGATCGTCGCACCTTCGCTGCGCAAATGCGAGAGCAACAGGGTTGGGACCTGGCGGTCAGCGGCGGCTGGGGTTACCACACGGACGCGAACGGCACCACGTACACGTTCCGAGCCCGGCGCAAGAGCCTCAGTTCCTGAGTTACCACGGCAGCGAATGTGCTTCTGTGAAGTGCGATGTGATCGCGGTGGCGCCGCAACAACTCGGCCCGTTGGGAGAAGTCTGGGAGAAGATCTTCTCCCAGAGCCCTTGCGGGACCCTCCCAAACCAACCGAGTCCAACGCCCTGAGCTGCGAAGACGTCATCGCTTGCAGGTAGGCAGCCTACGTACCCTTCGTTCGGGACGAAGAGGTCGTGGGTTCAAATCCCGCCACCCCGACAGCCAAAACAGCAGGTGAGGCACCTACGGATTTCCGTAGGTGCCTCACCTGTTTTTGCTTGGGTGGTCGGCCGAGGTGTACGAGTCAGGGCGCCGTGGCCGAGCCGTCGTAGATGTTCTTCGGGGTTGCGACCGTTGTGATCGCGCGGGCGAGCAGGGTGGACGGCTCCTGGCCCTCGCTCAGGATGTCGGTGTTCATCATGACGACCAGGGTGGCCTTCTGCGGGGGCAGGTGGACCGTCACGGTCTCGTAGCCGGGGATGGAGCCGTTGTGGCCGATCCAGCCGTGGGTGTTGAGGATGCCGAGACCGTACGTGGTGCCGGGGATGCCGGTGGGCAGCGTCCTGAGCCGTTGCTTCTGGGTCCCGGGGCTGAGCAGCTGCCCGGTGGCGACGGACCTGGCCCAGGTACGCAGGTCGTGCAGGTTCGAGATCATCGCACCCGCCGCCCAGGCCCAGCTGGGGTTCCAGTCCGTCGCGTCGGCGACCTCGCCGCTCAGCGTCTGGTCGGTGTAGCCGCGCGGGTGCGGATGCGGGAACTCGTCGCCCTGCGGGAACAGTGTGTTGCGCAGGTGCGCCGGCCGCAGCACGCGGTCGTGGACGACGTCGGCCAGCCGGTGGCCTGTCACCTTTTCGATCACCATGCCCAGCAGGACGAGGTTGGAGTTGGAGTACTGGAACTTCGCGCCCGGGGCGAAGGTGTTGCGGTGCTTGAAGCCGTACGCGAGGGACTGGCGCGGGGTGAACGTGCGCTGCGGGTCGCTCAGCAGGTCTTGTACGAAGTCGGCGTCCTCGGTGTAGGGGAACAGGCCGCTCCGCATCCCCGCGAGGTGGCGGAGCGTGATGCGGTGGCCGTCGGGCACGCCCTTCACGTAGGCGGAGATCGGGTCGTCCAGGCCGACCCGGCCCTCGTCCACCAGCTCCAGCAGCGCGGTGACGGTGAACGTCTTGGTCTCGCTGCCGATCCGGACGAAGGAGTCGGCGCTCATCGGCTCACCGGTCCTCGTGTCGGCGACGCCCATGGAACGGACGTAACAGCCCTTGCCCGGCATCCACAGACCGACGACGGCCCCGGGGATGCCCGCCTTCCTCCCGACGTCGTCCATGGCCTTGTCGAGGCGGGACGTGAGCGTGCGGCCCAGGCCGTTCGGGCAGTCGCCCTCGCCGGGGTGGACGGCGGCCGGCCGCTGCTCCGCCACGGCGGGGTGGACCGCCGTCGGCGCCCACAGGGACGCGGCGAGCAGGGCTGCGCAGAGGGTACGGCGGACGGTGGGACGTCTCATTCGAGGGGGCCTCTTCCGGACGGGGGGTGGACGTCACGAACATCACCACCTCGGCCCGCGCCGCGGACCCGACCGCCCGCCCCCGCTCGTCCCCGTGTCGGGGAGTCCACTCGTTCGGCGCCACCGCCGGAACAGGCCGAACGTCCCGCGACGCAACTGTCAGCGCGTTCGACGAGTCGTACCCGCCGTGACCGGAACACGTACATACAGCGGCGTGACGTTGTCGCCCGCCTGCTCCACGGCAGTGGGCGTCGAGAGTCTGGCCCTCGCCGCGGTGGGGAGCTGGAGCGGCCTTCTCCTGGTCGTGCGGGGGCGGGTGGTCCCCGGGTGGGCACTGAGCGCGGCTCTCCTCGTCATGGCGCTCGTTCTTCGGTGGGTCCTCGCCCGGGCGGGTCGCCCGGCGCCGACGGATGCTGTGCGCCTCCCGCGGAAGCGAACCTGGCGAGCCGTATGGGTACCGCTGGGGACTCGTCTGCTGATCGTCACGGCGGTGCTCGGCACCGCGGGGGGAGCGGTGAACGATCAGGTCCTGGGCGCGGAGTACCACGTGCTGCGTCCCTCGGGGCCGGGAGGCTGCACGGCGGTGGTGCGTGAGGCGTCCTTTCTCATGAGCGGCGGTGGCGAGGCGTACGCGGTGGGGCGCACCGGCCTGGCCCTGGGCACGGCGGGCTCCTGGACCGTCGACGACGGCTATCGGCCCGTCGCCTCGGGCACGTACACCTTGGTCTGGGGGCGGGACGGTGGTCTTCTGCGGATCAGCGGCACGAGCACCGACCCGGTCGTCAGCGGGGGATCCGTCGACCTCGACTGCGGGTGGTGAGACCGCCACTGGCGACCGGTCGTCCCCGCGCCCGGTCAGATCGGTACCGCCACCCCCGTGAACGTCGTCTCCGGGGTCTGGGGGCTCGTGAAGCGGGCGTTTACCAGGTACAGGCGGTTGGCGTAGCGGGCCGCTGTGGTGGGGACGTCGAAGCGGGGGTCCGTGATCGTGCCGGTCAGGGTGGCCGTCGTGGACGTCGGGTTCAGGTGGAACACGCTGATCGTGTTCAGGCGGTTCTGGACCACGTACAGGGTGCGGCCGATGCGGTAGAGGCCGTCGCCGTTCACGACGTCCGGTACGCCGACCAGGGTGATGCGGGTGGCGTGGCCCGTCCGGACACTTACCTTGTACAGCTCTCCCGGGGTGCTCTTGACCACGATGAGGGCTCGGCCGTCGGCGGTGCCCACGATGCCGTTGGCGTTGTTGACGTCCGGGAGCTGGACCCAGTCGCCGGTGAGCGGCAGGGTGCGTACGGCTCCGGAGCGGCCCCTCGGGACCGCGTACAGCGCCGCCGCGCGGGAGTCCGTGAACCATGCCCTGTCGCCCAGCAGTGTCACGTCGTTGATGAAGTGGCCGGTCGCTTCGCTCAGTTGGTGTGTTGCCACCACATTGCCCGTACGGGAGTCGTGTGTACGGGCCACTCCCGTGTTGCCCGCCACGTACAGCAGGCCGTCGTGGTCGAGTTTCAGGCCCACCGCCACCAGGCCCGTGGCGCCCGCGAAAAGGGTTTCGCCCACGCCCGTACGCAGGTCGGTGCGGTGGATCGCGCCGTTCGCACGCGAGCCCATGTACGCGTACGGCTCGCTGCCGATGGCTATCCCTTCGGGGAGGAAGCCGTTGGGGAGAGGGAACTCCGTCGGCCACTTTCGCGAGGACCCCCTCGCGGCTGCGGTCGCCGTCCCTGTGCCGGTCGCCGCCGCCAGCGCCGTGAGCGCCGCGCCGCCCAGGAGCGTTCTCCTGGAGGGGGTCATTCCGTCACGGGTCCTCTTGGTACCACTCGTCCTGCGGGTCTCGTGCGGCATCGTTCCGGGCCTCCTTGGAAGGCTGAGAACTGCAACTGCGGTTGGGTACGCGGCCGTTCCTGCGATGGCGGCCGTGGCGCGCTCGTTCATCCTGACCCAACACCGGCGCTCCTCCCCCTCCCGTACCTCGTATCGACAGGGGATCGACAGCTTGGCCCGCCCAAGGACAGCGGGTACGTGGCGTCTCAGCCGTTCCAGCTCTCGTCGTACGGGTCGCGGGGCGCCTTGATCGGCTTGGCCTCCGTGACGTCCAGGAACGGGACGACCCCTCCGTTCACCGGGTCCTTCGTCCGCTTCCCGGTGTACGTGCCCGTGACCTCCAGCCAGGTGTCCGGGCGCAGGACCGTGGGCGTGTGGCCGGTCAGGCCTATCTTCACCGGCTGGGCGTCCGCCGCGCAGCAACTGAGCGCCATGCGCACCAGATAGGGCGTGCCGTCACCGCCCATCGCCAGGAAGCCCGCCGTCCTGATACGGCGGTCGTCGAGCGAGCGGCCGTGGTCGTACGCGGCGCGGCCCGCGTAGTCGACGAGGCTCAGGCGGACGGGGTCCCCCTCGGGAAGGTCGGCGAACCCCCACGGCTGTTTCTGCAGGGCCGTCCCCGTGCGCATCGCGCTGTACGAGCCGAGCGCCGGCGGGGCCACCAGGACGAGGGCCAGGAGGGGGAGGGTCATGAGCCAGGCGACGCCGGGTTCCCGGTGGGCGTGCGCATGAGGGCGGGGGTCGGAGCCGGGGTGGGCGTCCGGCTGTGTCCGGCGTTCGCGGCGGTCGTACCAGAGCGTCGCGATCGCCGTCGCCATCAGGACCACCCCCGCCGCCAGCAGCAGCGGCCTCAACCCCGCCTTGACGTACCGCAGATAGAGGTCGGTGAGGCCCGCGTGCAGGATCGCTCCGCCGGTGAGGAAGAGCACCGCTGCCTGTGCCTGGCGGTTCACAGGAGCACCGCCCCGACCAGGGACGACACCAGGACGGCCAGCGCGAAGGTGGCGGGCGCGAAGCGCAGGGCGAAACCGCGGCCGAACGTCGCCGTCTGCATCGCGAAGAGCTTCAGGTCGATCATCGGGCCGACGACCAGGAAGGCCAGCCGGGCCGTCAGGGAGAACTGGGTGAGGGACGCGGCCACGAAGGCGTCCGCCTCGGAGCAGATGGACAGGAGTACGGCCAGGACCGCCAGGGCGAGGATCGACACCACCATGTTGTCGGCGGCGTATCCGAGCCAGTCCGCCGGGACCACCGCCTTGAGCGTCGCCGCGGCCATCGCGCCGACGACCAGGAACCCTCCCGCGTGCATCACGTCGTGCCGTACCGATCCCCAGAACGCCGCCCCCTTGCCCTGTCCCTCCCAGGAGGGGCGCTCCGGCGGGCGCAGCCAGTCCGCGCGGCCCAGCCGGTGCCAGAGCCAGCCCATCGCGCAGGCCACCAGCAGGCTCGCCACGAAACGGGCCAGGACCATCTCCGGCTCGCCCGGGAACGCGACCGCGGTCGCCGTCAGCACGATCGGGTTGATCGCGGGCGCCGACAGCAGGAACGCGAGCGCCGCCGCGGGCGTGACGCCCCGGCGCACCAGCGCCCCGGCCACCGGCACGGAGGCGCACTCGCAGCCCGGCAGCACCGCTCCGGCCATGCCCGCGACCGGTACCGCGAGGGCGGGCCTCTTCGGCAGCGCGCGGGCGAAGAACGACGGCGGGACGAACACCGCGATGACCGCCGACAGCATCACGCCGAGCACCAGGAAGGGCAGCGCCTGCACGATCACCGCGACGAACACGGTCATCCAGCTCTGCATCACCGGCGCGGACAGCGCCCCGCGGATGGGGTCCTGGAGCACCACGCCCGCGAGCAGCAGCATGGTCAGGACGAGGGGGGAGTTGAACTGCCAGCCCTTCGGCCCACCGGTGTCCGCTGTCGTATCGGCCGTCGAATCGGCCGTCGTATCGGCTGTGGCTTGCGCCGTCGTGCCGTGCGTCTCGCGGTCCTCAACCCCGGGCTGCCTGGCGTCGGTTGTGGTCACGGGAGAGGTACCTCCGGTAGGGAAGGGCTTCGTCGGTGGATCGCCCTCCACCTTCAGTACGCCCGTTCCGGCACAGCTTCTCATCCCGGTACGCCACGGGTTCCCGGAGCCGGTTCCTGGCCCCGTCCTGGCGCCGGTTCCCTCGCGGCAGGCCACCGTGCAACCGCCCGTACCCGTGAGGCAGTCTGTGCTGTTGTGGGGAGCCTTCCGAATCAGAGCGGATCGAACGATCGCGGGCCGGACGATCGCGGTGCGGACAACCGCGCCGCGCACATGGTGGTGTGCGGGGACGACGCTCTCGCGCACCGGCTGGCGGCCGAGTTGCGGGGCGTCTACAAGGAGCGGGTGACGCTGGTCGTACCGTCCGCCGAGCGGACCGCGCGGCCCCCGGTCGTGGGACGGGCCCGCGCCTCGACGCTGCTCGACCGCGTGTCGGCCGCCATGACCCGGGCGACGGGCAACGGCGTCACGGCCGCGGGCGGAAACGGCAGTGGCAGCGGCAGCGCCGGGAGCGGTTCCGAAGGGCCCCGCGCCGAACAGGTGCTGGAGGCCGCCGTCCTGACCGAGGCCGTGCTCGCCGAGGCCGGCGTCGAGCACGCCCACGCGCTGGCCCTCGTCCATGACGACGACGAGACCAACATCCGCGCGGCCCTCATGGCCCGTCGGCTCAGCCCGCGTCTGCGGCTGGTCATAAGGCTCTACAACCGCCGCCTCGGCCAGCACATCGAGGCCCTGCTCGACCAGGCGTCCGCCCTGGCCATGGCGGGGAGCGGGGAGTCCACGGACGCGCCCGCGCCCGGTCTCGTCGACGCCTCCACGACCGTACTCTCCGACGCGGACACCGCCGCGCCCGCGCTGGCCGCCACCGCCGTGGCCGGGACCAGCAAGGTCGTACAGACCGACGGGCTGATGCTGCGGGCCGTGGAACGGCAGCCGCCGGGGCCGGGGCAGGTCGCCGACCCCGGGCTGTGCACCCTGGCCCTGCTCTCGGCCACCACCAACGACCCGGCCGGCGCGGACGGTTCGGAGAGCAGCGGCGAACACGGGCCGCGGCTGCTGCCCGACGAGGCGTCCGTGGCCGCCGCGACCGGCCGCGGCACGATCGTCCTGGAGGCCGTGTCGTACTCCGGTCCCCCGCTGCCCGCCGGACGCGGTGTGCTGCCGGGCGGGATGTCCATCGGGCTGCCCCTCGGCAGACTGTTCTCGCGGCGGCTGCGCTGGTCATTCGCCGGTCTGGTGGCCTGTGTGGTCGCGCTCGCGGTCGCGTCCATGCTCGTCACGGGCGCCCATCCGCTGCACGCCACCTATCTGACCCTCCTCGACCTCTTCGCGATCAACGATCCCGCGCTGGACGACCCCCTCGGCCGCCAGATCCTCCAACTCCTCTCCGGACTCATCGGGTTGCTGCTGCTCCCCGTACTCCTCGCCGCCGTCCTGGAGGGTCTCGGTACGTTCCGCAGCGGGACGGCGCTGCGCAGGCCGCCCCGCGGGCTCTCCGGTCACGTCGTCCTCCTCGGGGTCGGCAAGATCGGTACGCGGGTCCTCGCGCGCCTTCGCGAACTCCACATCCCCGTGGTGTGCGTCGAGGCCGACCCCGAGGCGCGCGGGCTCGCGCTGGCGCGCCGGCTGCGCGTGCCCGTCGTACTCGGTGACGTCACCCAGGAGGGCGTCCTGGAAGCCGCCAAGATCCACCGGGCGCACGCCCTGCTCGCCCTGACGAGCGCCGACACCACGAACCTCGAAGCCGCCCTGTACGCACGGTCGGTGCGGCCCGATCTGCGGGTCGTCCTGCGCCTGTACGACGACGACTTCGCCACGGCCGTCTACCGCACCCTGCGTGCCACCCACCCGAACGCGCTCACCCGCAGCCGCAGCGTCTCCCATCTGGCCGCGCCCGCCTTCGCCGGAGCGATGATGGGCCGCCAGATCCTGGGGGCGATCCCCGTGGAACGCCGGGTGCTGCTCTTCGCGGCGCTGGACGTCGCGGGGCATCCGCATCTGGAGGGCCGGACCGTCGCCGAGGCGTTCCGTGCGGGGGCGTGGCGGGTGCTGGCCCTGGACACGGAGGTTCTGGACAGCGCGGGCCCGGGCGGACGCCGTCCCCGTCCGACGGCCGACCCTGCCCCGCCCGCGCCGAACAGCCCCGCGTCCCCGGCCCCGGTCCCGGCCCCGTCCGCGGCCTCGCCTTCGTCGGCTCCGGACCGCGACCGCCCCTCGGGCCTGGTCTGGGACCTGCCCCCGAACTACGTGCTCGGCGCCGGCGACCGCGTGGTCATCGCCGCCACCCGCCGGGGCCTCGCCGAACTGCTGGGCCGCGGCACCCGCGACCGGACGACCGGCGGCGCCCCCTGACTGGGCCCGCAGCCGGGCCCGTAGCCGGGCCCGTAGCCGGTCCGCATCTGGGCCCCGCAAGGGGCGCGGGGAACGGCGCGAGCAACCACGACGCACCCGCAGGTGCCCACCGTGCTGCCCGCGGCAATCACTTCTGAACTGCTCTGAACTGCTCTGAGCCGCTCCGAGCTGCTCCGAGCTGCTCCGAGCTGCTCTGAACTGCGGAGATTCAAGGTTCGGCCGAACCACCGCCCCCTCCGGCCGGAGAGTTATCCACAGGCTGAGGGGCCCGTCAGCACGATGTCGTCCTGTGCGTGCAATATGGGGCCATGACTGAGAGCAACGGGTCCATCCCGCACGAGGGAACCATGCCCGAATGGGAGAAGCGCTTCCGGGCGCCGCGGGTGTCCTTGCCGGACTGGGCGGAGGACGCCCCGCACCGGTCCCTGTTCGTCTCCAACGCGACGGGGACGTACGAGTTGTACGCGTGGGACCGTGCGACGGGCGCCCAGCGCCAGGTCACGGACCGGCCCAACGGGACGACGGACGGCGTGCTGTCGCCCGACGGCGAGTGGATCTGGTGGTTCGACGACAAGGACGGCGACGAGTTCGGCATCTGGCGCCGGCAGCCCTTCACCGCCGGGGCGGACGGTGAGGACGGGTCCGAAGGCCGGGGCGGACCGGCCGGCCCCGACGCACCCGCCGCTCCAGGGCTCGACCCCTCCTACCCCGCCGGGCTCGCGCTCGGGCGGGACGGGCGGACGGCGATCGTCGGCAGGTCGACCGACGAGGACGGTTCGACGATCTACGTCAGCCGCATCGGCGAGGACCCCGTCGAGGTCTACCGGCACCGCGAGTCGGCGGGAGTGGGCGACCTCTCGCACGACGGCACACTGATCGCGGTCGAGCACACCGAGCACGGTGACGCGATGCACTCCGCGCTGCGGGTGCTGCGGATGGACGGTTCGACGGTCTCCGAGCTGGACGACACCAAGGACGGCACGGCCGAGCTGGGCCTTGAGGTGCTGGGCTTCGCCCCGGTGGCCGGGGACACCCGGCTGCTCGTCGGACACCAGCGGCGCGGGCGCTGGGAGCCGATGGTGTGGGACGTGGTGTCCGGCGAGGAGACGGACCTGGAGCTGACCTCGCAGCTGGACGGCGACCTGAGCGCCGAGTGGTATCCGGACGGCTCCGCCCTGCTCGTCGTCAACAGCTTCGAGGCGCGCAGCGAGCTGTGGCGGTTCGACCTGGCGACCCGCGGGCTGGAGCGGGTGCCGACGCCCAAGGGCTCGGTGTCGGGCGCGACCGCCCGCCCCGACGGCAGCGTGGAGTATCTGTGGTCGTCCTCCGCGGAGGCGCCGGTGGTCCGCTCGACGTCCGGCGAGGTCGTCCTCGATCCGCCCGGTATGAAGGCCCCGCGATCGGTGCCCGTCGAGGACGTGTGGGTGACGGGTCCCGGCGGCCGCATCCACGCCCTGGTCCAGCGGCCGGCCGGAGCGAGCGGTCCCCTCCCGACCGTCTTCGACATCCACGGCGGCCCGACCTGGCACGACAGCGACTCGTTCGCGGCGGGCCCGGCGGCCTGGGTGGACCACGGGTACATGGTGATCCGGGTCAACTACCGGGGTTCCACGGGATACGGGCGGGAGTGGACGGACGCCCTCAAGCACCGGGTCGGCCTGATCGAGCTGGAGGACATCGAGGCCGTACGGGAATGGGCGGTCTCGTCCGGGTCCGCCGACCCGGACCGGCTGATCCTGACCGGCGGTTCATGGGGCGGCTACCTCACCCTCCTCGGGCTGGGTACGCAGCCCGAGGCGTGGGCGCTCGGTATCGCCGCGGTGCCGGTCGCGGACTATGTGACGGCCTACCACGACGAGATGGAGGCCCTGAAGGCGATGGACCGCACGCTGCTCGGCGGCACCCCGGAGGAGGTTCCGGAGCGCTTCGAGGCGTCGTCCCCGCTGACGTACGTCGACGCGGTGAAGGCACCGGTCTACATCTCCGCCGGGGTCAACGACCCGCGCTGCCCGATCCGTCAGGTGGAGAACTATGTGACCCGCCTGGCCTCGCGGGACGCGGACCACGAGGTGTACCGCTATGACGCGGGGCACGGTTCGCTGGTCGTGGACGAGCGGATCAAGCAGGTCCGGCTGGAACTGGACTTCGCGGAGCGGCACCTGGGCGGCTGACCGCGCCGGAGCCCTCGCGGGGAGGGCCGGGGCCGAGGCACCCCCCTCGGCCGTGCTCTCCGCGGGGGCCCCGTACCTTTGGGGTTGTGTACCGGTTCCTGCTGACGCCCCGCTGGTGGGGGATCAACGTCTTCGTGCTGTTGGCCATCCCCTTCTGCGTGTTCATGGGGTCATGGCAGTTGGGGCGTTTCGAGGACCGCGTCCAGGACCATCGCGACGCCGGCGAACAGGCCTCGGCGGCCAGGACGCAGGCTCCGCGGCCGCTCGCGCGGCTGCTGCCCGTGGACAAGAAGACGTCGGGCAAGCAGGCCACGGCGACGGGCCGGTACGGGAAACAGTTGCTCGTGCCCGGCCGGGAGCTGGACGACGAGCGGGGCTTCTACGTCCTGACGATGCTGCGCACCGACGACGGCAGGGCCCTGCCGGTGGTCCGGGGCTGGCTCGCCGGTGACGCCGACACCGCGAAGGCCCCGGCGGCTCCGGCCGGCGAGGTCACCGTGACCGGCGCGCTCCAGGCGTCGGAGACACCCGGGTCGAACGGCGTGCCCGCGGCCGGCGGGCTCCCCGCCGGACAGACCGGCGCGATCAGCTCGGCGTCCCTGGTGAACCTGGTGCCGTACAAGATGTACGACGCGTGGATCACGCTCGCCGAGGCCGACCCGGGGATGAAGGCCGTGCCCGCTGCCGCGCCCTCGGACACGGGCCTGGATCTGAAGGCCTTCCAGAACCTGGGGTACACCGGGGAGTGGTTCGTCTTCGCGGGCTTCGTGGTCTTCATGTGGTTCCGGCTGATGCGGCGCGAGGTGGAGTTCGCGCAGGACGCGGAGCTGGGTCTCGTGGAGGAGACTCCGGCGGAGACCGGCGCCACGAAGGTGTCGTCCACCTCGTCCGCCACTGCCTGACACGGCCCGGCGCCCCGGGCCCGAGCGGCTGGCTGCCCGGGCCCGTCGCGGTCAGGAACCGCCGCGATCAGGAACCGTCGTGGTCAGGAGCCGTCGCGGTCAGGAACCGGCCAGCACACCGGTCCGGTAGACCGTCCCGGCACACGCGTTGGACACGGTCGTCGCGGTCGCCGGTGCGCCGCCCTCGGCCGTGTAGGACACGCTGACGCTTCCGTCGACGGTCCCGTCGGCCCTCATGAGCTGCGTCTCCGCGCCGCTCGTGCCCTCCGAGGCCGTACCGCCGCTGTCCCCGGTGGGGTCCTCGGTGGGGGTCGGGTCGGGCGAGGGTTCCCCGCCGCCGTTGCCGCCGCTGGTCGGGCAGGTCGCCGAGGGCACCCAGGCGAACTTCACGTTGTACGTCCCGCCCGGCGGCAGCAGCAGGGAGGAGGCGTACGTGGACGGGTCGGGCAGCCCGGCGGCGGCGTCGCCCGCCATGTGCAGCACCGTCGAGAGCTGGGACTGGTCCGCGGCGCCCAGCGCGGTCGACGACACCGAGCCGCTGCCGACGACCGTACAGCTGGCGGTGGAGACGTTGGTGACGGTGAAGGTGCCGTAGACCGCGCCGGTGGCGTCGGGTGTGCCGCCCCCGGCAACGGCGGTGAGCTGCATCGATGTACAGGTCGGCGCGCTCGCGGTGGAGGCCGTGGGCTGGGTGCCGGCCGAGCCGCCGTCGCCGCCCTTGCCCTTGCTCGTGTCGTCCTTCTTGTCACCCTTGCCGGAGCCCTTGGACGAGCCCGAGGAATCGCCGGAGCCGCTTCCCGAGGAGGATTCCTTGCCCTCGTTCGCGCCGCCCTGGGTCGCCGAGGTGTTGCCCGCCATGGAGGGGTCGGCGTTGGAGCCCGTGGAGTTCGAGACGTGCACGAGGGCCGGGACCGCCGTGCCGATGAAGAGCGCGGCGGCGGCCATGCCGACGAGGGCCTGGCGCTTGCGTGCCCGCCGTGCCGGTACCGCGCGCCGCAGATGGTCCAGCGTGCCGTCGGTCGGCTCGATCTCCTCGACGGCCTGGTGCAGCAGCCGCCGCAGGGCCAGTTCGTCGGAGCCGAACACGTCCGGTCCGGACTCGTCGGCGTCTCCCGAGGAGCCCTTCGAGGACTGAGCGGACTGAGCGGACAAGGAGGAGAGGGCGGACAGCGGGGCCAGGGGCGAGACCTTGGTCGGTGCGTCGCCGGAAGCTTTCTCCGGCGCGCTGCCCGCGGCCTCGGTCTCAGTCTCGGCCTCGATCGGCTCGACCGGCTCGACCGGCTCGGTCGAGTGGGTCGGGTCGTCCGAGGAACCACCCGCCGAGCGGTCCGGCGAGGGGTCCGACGGGCGGCCTTCCGTATCCGTGCGGCCCGACTCCTCCGGGCCCGGGTTCTCCGAGGGGCCGTGATTCACAGTTCCGTTCCCAGCGTGCTGCTCTTGCTCGTCGTCGTCGCCGTGGCGACCGTGCTCGTCGTGGCGTGCTCGCTCGTCGTGGCCGCTCATGCCGGCTCCTCCATGGCGATACGCAGCGCGGCGATGCCGCGCGACCCGTACGCCTTCACGGAGCCCAGGGAGACACCGAGGGTCTCGGCGACCTGCGCCTCGGTCATGTCCGCGAAGTACCGCAGGACGAGGACCTCGCGCTGGCGTCTCTGGAGCCCCTTCATCGCCTTGATCAGGGCGTCGCGCTCCAACTGGTCGTACGCGCCCTCCTCCGCGCTCGCCATGTCGGGCATCGGCTTGGAGAGGAGCTTCAGGCCGAGGATGCGCCGGCGCAGGGCGGAGCGCGAGAGGTTGACGACGGTCTGGCGCAGATAGGCGAGCGTCTTCTCCGGGTCGCGCACGCGCTTGCGCGCCGAGTGCACCCGGATGAAAGCTTCCTGGACGACGTCCTCGCAGGACGCGGTGTCGTCGAGGAGGAGCGCCGCGAGGCCGAGGAGCGACCTGTAGTGGGCGCGGTAGGTCTCGGTGAGATGGTCGACGGTCGTGCCGGCCGCCAGTGCCTCGTCAGCGCCTTCACGCTGATTCGGGATGCGGGCCGACCGCGCTGCGGGCATGGGGGCGATCACCGGCATGCCGCCGCCGGACGCGCCGGACGTGCGGGGTCGGCGGGGCGGACGGAGGGCAGTGCCCCGCGTCGCCACAGTGAATTCGAGAACCTCAGCCACGCCAGTTGGACACGCGTCCCCCCGCCGGGGTTGTACGCGACAGGCATCACGTTTGTGTAGGACCTCGTGCCGGACCGTGCGCTAAGTGTCCTCATACGTAAAAGCCCATCCCCTATGCCCCATATGAACGTGGCGTCCGGTCACCCCTGAAGGGCGACCGCAAAGACGCGCCCCGCCCTCCGCGCGGTTGCGGAGAACGGGGAGAAAAATCTTCGAACGCCAGAGGCTTGGCTTCAGTGGTCCGGACCACAGCTTCGAACCCGATCGAACCACAGAAGTCGCACAGATCCTACAAAAGATTCAACTAACGACCTGCGGATTTCCCGTTCCGGGCCGGTCCGGGAGGCTCCCGTCGCAGGTCACAGCTCCGCGGCCACCAGTTCCGCGATCTGAGCGGTGTTCAGGGCCGCGCCCTTGCGCAGGTTGTCCCCGCAGACGAAGAGCTCCAGCGCCGTCGGGTCGTCGAGGGCCCGGCGCACCCGCCCGACCCAGGTGGGGTCCGTACCGACCACGTCGGCCGGCGTCGGGAACTCCCCCGCCTCCGGATTGTCGAAGAGCACCACCCCGGGTGCCGTGGCGATGATCTCCCGCGCCCTGCCCACCGTCACCTCGCCCTGGAAACGGGCGTGGACGGTCAGCGAGTGCGTGGTGACGACCGGCACACGGACACAGGTGACGGCGACGGGAAGGTTCGGCAGGCCGAGGATCTTGCGGGACTCGTCCCGCACCTTCATCTCCTCCGAGGACCAGCCGTCCTCGCGCACACTCCCGGCCCACGGCACCACGTTGAGCGCCACCGGCTCCGGGAACGGCCCGGTGTTGTCCCCCACGGCCCGCCGTACGTCACCGGGGGTCGTCCCCAGTTCCGTACCGGCGACGAGCTTCAGCTGCTGCCGCAGCGTGTCGACCCCGCGCTGCCCGGCCCCGCTCACCGCCTGGTACGAGGAGACCACCAGCTCGCGCAGCCCGAACTCGGCGTGCAGCGCGCCCAGGGCCACGATCATCGACAGGGTCGTGCAGTTGGGGTTGGCGACGATGCCGCGCGGCCGGACGCGGGCGGCGTGCGGATTGACCTCGGGCACCACGAGCGGCACCTCGGGGTCCATCCGGAACGCGCCCGAGTTGTCGACCACGACGGCGCCCTTGGCGGCGGCCACCGGCGCCCAGTGCCCGGCCACCTCGTCGGGTACGTCGAACATGGCGACGTCGACCCCGTCGAAGGCCTCCTCCGTCAGGGCCACCACCTCGACCTGCTCGCCGCGCACGGCCAGCTTGCGGCCGGCCGAGCGCGGTGAGGCGATCAGGCGGATCTCGCCCCAGATGTCCGCGTGCTGGGACAGGATCTGGAGCATGACCGTGCCGACGGCTCCGGTCGCGCCCACGACCGCGAGCGTCGGCCGCCCGGTCATCGTCGTACGCCTCCGTACGGGGGGACGGTCATCGTCCGGTGCCTCCGTAGACGACGGCCTCGTCGCTGTCGGAGTCGAGCCCGAAGGCGGTGTGCACGGCGCGCACGGCCTCGTTGACGTCGTCCTGGCGGGTCACGACCGAGATGCGGATCTCGGAGGTCGAGATCAGCTCGATGTTGACGCCCGCGTCGGACAGCGCCTGGAAGAACGAGGCGGTGACGCCCGGGTTGGTCTTCATCCCCGCGCCGACCAGGGAGATCTTGCCGATCTGGTCGTCGTAGCGCAGCGACTCGAAGCCGATCGCGCCCTTCGCCTTCTCCAGGGCCTCGATGGCCTTGTGGCCCTCGGCCTTGGGGAGGGTGAAGGAGATGTCCGTGAGGCCCGTGGAGGCCGCGGACACGTTCTGCACGATCATGTCGATGTTGATCTCGGCGTCCGCGATCGTCCGGAAGATCACCGCGGCCTCGCCCGGCTTGTCCGGGACGCCGACGACCGTGATCTTGGCTTCGGAGATGTCGTGCGCGACTCCGGAGATGATGGCGTGCTCCACCTGCGCGTCCCCTTGCGGATTCTCGTTGCTGACCCAGGTGCCGCGCAGTCCCGAGAAGGACGAGCGGACGTGGATCGGGATGTTGTATCGGCGTGCGTACTCGACGCAGCGGTGCAGCAGCACCTTGGAGCCCGAGGCGGCGAGCTCCAGCATGTCCTCGGAGGAGATCCAGTCGATCTTCCGGGCCTTCTTCACCACCCGCGGGTCGGCGGTGAACACACCGTCGACGTCCGTGTAGATCTCGCAGACCTCGGCGTCGAGGGCGGCGGCGAGGGCGACGGCCGTGGTGTCGGACCCGCCGCGCCCCAGCGTGGTGATGTCCTTCTTGTCCTGGCTGACGCCCTGGAACCCGGCGACGATCGCGATGTTGCCCTCGTCGAGCGCCGTCCTGATACGGCCCGGCGTGACATCGATGATGCGCGCTTTGTTGTGGACGGAGTCGGTGATCACGCCTGCCTGACTGCCGGTGAAGCTCTGGGCCTCGTGGCCCAGGTTCTTGATCGCCATGGCCAGCAGGGCCATCGAGATCCGCTCTCCCGCTGTCAGCAGCATGTCGAACTCACGTCCGGCAGGGATCGGGGATACCTGCTCGGCGAGATCGATCAGCTCGTCCGTCGTGTCACCCATCGCCGACACCACGACGACGACCTGGTGGCCGTCCTTCTTGGCGTCGACGATTCGCTTGGCGACACGCTTGATGCCCTCGGCATCGGCTACGGAGGAACCTCCGTACTTCTGCACGACAAGGCCCACGTGCGCTCCTCGCTCAGTCCGTCTCGTACCGCACGACTGCGGTCGGCTCAGTCTAACGAGCGGCCGAATTCCACCCGAGTGATATCGCATCGTGAGATGTCCCGCTCACGTGTTGATCACCCGGTCCGGGTGGGTCCGGTCGTACGGTCGGCCGATCGGTCGGCTCCCGCAGTCCGGCCCTCCGGCCGCTCCAGGACCGCATCTGCCCGTCCCGGACGCACCTCACTCGCAAAGTGCCCCTAGTCACACGGCCGGCGCGATATGTCCGCGCGGAAAAGGGGCACGGCGTGAGTGTGGGGCGGGCCCGGAGTCGATGACTCCGGGCCCGCCCCACACCCGTTCCCGCGACCTCGCGTCACTTGACCTCGCGCAGACCCAGCGGGCCCGCGATCTCCTCCGCCATCACCCGGCCCGCCTCCTCCGCGAGGGCGTCCTCGCTGAGGTCCTGGTCGGTGTCCAGGCCGTCCAGCTCCTGCAGGGGCTGGTTCAGCCGGACGTGCGCCACCAGGGACTGCAGGGCGCGCAGGGTGGCCGAGGCCGTGGAGCCCCAGTTCGAGAAGTACGAGAACTGCCACCACCACATGGCCTCGGTGGTGCGGCCGGCCCGGTAGTGGGCCATGCCGTGCCGCAGGTCCGCCATGACGTCGGCCAGATCGTCCGAGATACGGGCCGGGACCGGGGGCTTGCGGGGCTCGTACGGGTCGAAGACCTCGGAGTAGACGTCGACCGGGTCGAGCATCTCGGCGAGGCGCTCGCGCAGCTCGTCGACGTCCGGCTCGGGGCCCAGATCGGGCTCGTACCGCTCGTCGGGAAGGATGTCCTCGTGCGCGCCGAGACGGCCGCCGGCCAGCAGGAGCTGGGAGACCTCCAGGAGCAGGAAGGGGACGGCCGAGTCCGGCTCGTCGCCTCTCGCGACCTCGGGCACCGCGACGAGGAAACTCTCGATCTGATCCGCGATCTGGACCGAGAAGTCGTCGGGGTCGGGATCGGTCGCGTGCAGCGTGGCGTCAGACATCTAGAAGCCGGCCTTCCTCAAGAACTTCGTCCGTACATCAACCAGTCGTTCAGACATCCAGCAGCCGCCTTCCCTCGAAGGCGCGTCCCAGGGTGACCTCGTCGGCGTACTCCAGGTCGCCGCCCACCGGCAGCCCGCTGGCGAGGCGGGTCACCTTGAGGCCCATGGGCTTGATCATGCGGGCGAGATAGGTGGCCGTGGCCTCGCCCTCCAGGTTCGGGTCGGTGGCCAGGATCAGCTCCGTGACCGCGCCGTCGGCGAGCCGCGCCAGCAGCTCCCTGATGCGCAGGTCGTCCGGGCCCACACCCTCGATCGGGCTGATCGCACCGCCGAGCACGTGGTACTTGCCCCGGAACTCGCGGGTCCGCTCGACGGCGACCACGTCCTTCGGCTCCTCGACCACGCAGATGACCGAGAGGTCGCGGCGCGGGTCGCGGCAGATGTTGCACAGCTCCTCCTGCGCCACGTTCCCGCAGGTGGCGCAGAAGCGGACCTTCGCCTTGACCTCCATGAGGCACTGCGCGAGACGGCGCACGTCCGTCGGCTCCGCCTGGAGGATGTGGAAGGCGATCCGCTGCGCGCTCTTGGGACCGACGCCGGGCAGCCGCCCCAGCTCGTCGATGAGGTCCTGGACCACGCCTTCGTACACGGATTGCCTTCCTGTTCCCACGGACTCTCGGTACGTACCGTAGTCGCGCTTGCTCTCTTCGTACGTACGGTAGTTGGCGGTCGGCCTTCTTAGAAGGGACCGCCGGGTTGACTTAGAACGGCAGGCCGGGGATGCCGCTGCCGCCGCCGAGCCCCTGTGCGAGCGGGCCGAGCTTCTGCTGCTGGAGCGCCTGGGCGTTCTCGTTGGCCGCCTGGACCGCCGCGACGATCAGATCGGCGAGGGTCTCGGTGTCCTCGGGGTCGACGGCCTTCGGGTCGATGACCAGGCCGCGCAGTTCGCCCGAGCCCGTCACCGTCGCCTTCACCAGGCCGCCGCCCGCCTGACCGTCGACCTCGGTGCGCGCCAGCTCCTCCTGGGCGTTCGCGAGGTCCTGCTGCATCTTCTGGGCCTGCTGGAGCAGCTGCTGCATATTGGGCTGGCCACCACCGGGAATCACGATCAGCTCCTGGTTCGTACGGCTGTGAGTACTGCGGTGAGTACTGGCTTCGGATACGGCTTTCCGGCGTGAATTCCGCCTTGGCACGAGCCTACGTGGTCCACCGGGCCGTCGCCCCGGCACTCTTTCGAGTGAGAGGCCGACTTGGCCTATACCTGACCAGGGCCCACATCCGAGCGGAAAAGCCCCGAAAGCAGGACGGTCACCACCCATGGGGCGGTAGTAAGGGTGCGGCGCATCAGCACCACGCGCCACGTCACCGTCACACAACGTCACAGTGAGGGAGTGTCGGGTGAGCCAGCCGGACATGCAGCCCGAGGGGCCGGCCCAGGGCGGCCGGGGCGACGGTCCGGTGGAGCCCGGCGATCTGATGGGGCGGGCCTTCCCCCTCGGCGACTGGGGCGAACCGGCCGAACGGCTGGACGAGCTCTACCGGTGGGTGGAGGCGGGGGCGCTCACCACCACGTACTGGTATCTCGCCGACCGGGTGTGGAAGCGGCGGGGGGCGCGGGCCCTGCGGGCCGGGGCCGCCGCGGGGGCGCTCGGCGCGGCCGGGCTGCCCCTGCTGGATCTCGCCGGGGTGCTCGGCGGGGGCGCCGCCTGGGGGTATCTGGCGCTGCTGGTGGCGGTCGCCTGCGCCGCGGGGGACCGCTTCTTCGGGGTGACCTCCGGGTGGATGCGGGACGTGGCGACCGCTCAGGCCGTGCAGCGGCGGTTGCAGGTCCTCCAGTTCGACTGGGCGTCCGAGTGCGTGCGGGAGGTTCTCGGGCCGGCCGAGGGGACCGCCGGGGAGGCCGCCGAGCGGTGCCTCGCCGTGCTGCGGCGGTTCTCCGAGGACGTGACGGAGTTGGTGCGGGTGGAGACCGTGGACTGGATGGTGGAGTTCCGGAGCGGGGTGGCGCCGATGGCTCTGCGGGTGGGTGGGGGTGGGGGCGGGGGTGGGTCTGTTCGGGACGCCTCGTCGGTCGGGCGGGCGTCGCTGCCGCCGGGGGCGCGGCCGAACATGCCGCGCCAGCGGCCACCGGAGCCCCGGTAGGGGCGTTTCCCTCGCCCCCGCCGCCCCTACCCGTCCCCGTCCACGCATGGGGCTGCGCCCCTCGCCCCCGTATCGCGCTGCGCGCTCGTCCTCAAACGCCGGACGGGCTGAATACGTTTCAGCCTCTCCGGCGTTTGAGGAGCGGGGGTTCGGGGGCTGGCCCCCGAGTCGTGGACGGGAACGGGTAGGGGCGGCGGGGGCGAGGAAAAGTTCTATGCCTGCGGGGACGGGAACGACACCGGGCTTCTCCGGCCCGTTCTGTTCACGGCTCTCACGCCGAAGAAGACGTTGTCCTTGGACAGGTCCACCTCGTGGGACGTCACGTCCCCGACCGGGATCACGTGCGTCCACTCCGCCGCCGTGGTCTCCCGCCAGACGACCTCGTACCCCGCGAGGTCCGGCTCGACCCCCCGCGCCCACACCAACTGCGTGGAATTCGTGAGCGCGGCGGTCAGTATCCGCGCCTCACGAGGCGCACCCGGCGCCTGCGCCAGCGTCCACAGCGCCGCCGCGTTCACCCGCGCGACCCGCGCGACGAACGGGAAGTCGCAGAACTCCGGCAGATCCCCGTACTGCTTGCCGTCCTCGACGCGCACGTCCTGGTGCTGATGCGCGAAGTCCTCGGCGGGCTCGGTGAACCGCGCCGCCGCGTACCCCTGTTCGAGGAAGGGGATGTGGTCGCCGCCCCGGCGGTAGCGGTCGCGGCGGTAGACGACCCGTACCCGCATACCTGTCGCCGGGTTGTCCGCCGTGTCCCGCACGAAACGGGCCAGCTGCCGCGACGGCGAGTCGTTCTCGCCGCCCACCGAGCGGCGCGTGGCCGCCTGTTCCGGCGTCTCCGACGTCGGCACGCCCTCCGCGAAGAGCCGGATCGTGTACGGGTCCCGCGTACCGTCGTCCGCCCTCGACGCGCCCACGATGTCGTTCGTGAACATGGCCTGCACGTCCGTGCCTGCCGCCTTGAAGCTCGACGCCATGTACGCGGCCCCGTACAGGCCCTGTTCCTCCCCCGCCACCGCCGCGAAGACGATCGTGGAGGCCGGGCGGCGCCCCGCCATGACCCGGGCCAGTTCCATCGCCACGGCCACGCCCGAGGCGTCGTCGTCCGCGCCCGGGGCGTCCGAGGTGGCGTCCATGACGTCGGTGACGCGGGAGTCGTAGTGCCCCGAGACGACGTACACCCGCTCCGGGGTGACCGAGCCGCGCAGGGTCGCCAGGACGTTGGTGATACGGGTGGCCGTGGGGATGCGGGGCGCGGGTTCCTGGACGTACGACTGGAGTTCGGCCGTCATCCGGCCGCCGGACGTGGCGGCGTACGAACGCAGCTGCGCCAGGATCCAGTCGCGGGCCGCGCCGATCCCGCGCGCCGGGTCGTCCTGGGCGGAGAGCGTGTGCCTGGTTCCGAAGGAGACGAGTGTGCGGACGGTCGCCTCGATGCGGGCGGGGTCGATCTCCCGTAACAGGGCGCGGAGTTCGCGGTCGGGGGGCTGGGCGGTGGCCGGCGGGTGGGCACCCGCGCCCGGCTCCTCCGCCGTCGCCGTCGCCGCCTTCGCCGTACCCGCCGTGGCGGCTCCGGCGGCCGCCGTCGCGGCCAGAACGGTTCTTCTGCTTGGGCTCACAGGTCGCATGCGGGAAATGGTTGTGTACGCGTCAATCTCAGGCAAGGGCCCGGGCAGGCGCGGCCCGGGTCAGCCCACAGCGCGGGCGTCCCGTCCACCGGCGCGGCGCGGTTGGGGTGCACCTCGCCGTCTCGGATGCCGCCGATGAGCCGTATCCCGCTGCCCACGTCACCGCCGGAGAGCAGGACGAGCAGCTTGAAGTGCTCGCCACGGTTGAGCGGGACGCGCGGGATGCGCAGGGTGCTGCCGTCGTAACCGAGGCCGTTCGACGGGGTGAAGTGGTCCATCAGGTGGTCGGTCTCGGGCGGCTGGGTCACCGACACCCCGCGGATCGTACGGTCCGTGAACACGGCGGTCAGACCGTGGAGTTCGCGTCCCGTGTAGTCCATGTCGGCGATGGACTGCGAGCCGTCGTTCTCGATGCGCAGGAGGACGAGCGTCGCGTCCGCCATGCCGGGCGCCTCGTCGAAGAGCCCGAGCCGGACGCTGGCCCTGCCGAGGCGGACATCGTCCCCGATCGGGTTGTCCATCTGTACGCGGTAGCCGATACGTTTCCGCCGCGGCACCCGGCGCTCGTACCAGACCATGACGCCCGAGGCCACGATGCCGACGACCGCCGTGCCCACGGCCACCACGTTCTCTGCGCTGAGCCACTCCACTGGGTGCCCCCACCACTCCCGGAGTTCGACGGTGCGGACACTGTACGAGCGGGGCGGACGGGAACGCGGTGACGACCGCTGAAGTTCAGCAGCTGTTCAGAGGCGGCCGTTCAGGAGCTGCCGTTCAGGAGCGGCTGTTCAGGGGTGCACCCGCCACTACTGCTTCGTGTACGTCAGCGCGTCGCCGTTGCTCGCGTTCACGCGGCGCAGCCGGCCGTCCGGCAGGAGGGTCAGCTCCGTTGCCGCGCCCGGCGAGCAGGAGCTGGCCGGTTCGCCGACGGTGACCTCGGACGGGCCGATCCGCAGCGGACCGCCGTCGCTCGGGGCCGCGGTGAGCGCCGCCCGGAACACACAGTGGTACGTGCCGCCGTCCGCCGGTCCGTCCGCCGTGAGCGAGAGGACCGTGGCGCCCACCTCGCCCTGCTGGATGGTGAGTTGACGGGTGTTGCGGCCCGTGGCGTTGTCGATGGACGCGGTCCAGGTGCCGAGGTACCCGGTGGGGATCGCGCCGTCCGCCGGTGTCTCCTCCCCGCTGCTGGGCGGCTGCGTCGAGGGCTTCTGGCTGGACGGGCCGGGGGTGGTGGGCGCGTCCTCGGTCCGGGAGGCGCTGGGGTCGCCGCCCGCCCGGCCGTTCGCGTCGCCCCTCATGAGCGCGTACACGGAGGCGCCCGCGCCGAGCGCGACGACCAGCGCCACCACGATCAGCACGGCGGTGGAGCGGGCGTTCCTGCGCGGCGACTCCGGTTCCGGCTGCGGCACGAAGCCCGGACCGTACGAAGGGGTCGGTCCGTACGGAGGTGTGGGTCCGTACGGGGGTGTCGACCAAGCGCCTTGCTGGTGCTGTTGCTGGTGCTGCTGGTGCGGGTAGCCGTAGCCCGCGGCGGGCTGGGGGTGCTGCTGGGGATAGCCGTAGGCCGGGTGGACGGGGCCCGGGGGCGGGGTGTGCGCCGGTGGGGCGGCCGGCGGCGGTGTCGCGGGCCCGCCCGCGGTCATCGTCGGGAGGTGATCGGCGGGGGCGCCCGCGGGCGGCTGCGGGGCGGGCAGGGAGGAGGCGTCAGGAGTGGGGGCGTGCTCCGGGGACGCCATGGGAGGGGGCACGGAAGGAGGTACGGAAGGGGGTACGGAAGGGGGTACGGAGGCAGCGGACGGGGCGGACGCGGGCGCTTGGGCGGGTGCGGGATCCGGGGTGCGTGCGGGATCCGCGGCGGGTGCGGGACCCGGCGCCTCCTCGGCCCCGGACGCCGGGCGGGCCGAGACGTCCGGGTCCTCCGAGTCCAGCAACCGCACGGCATGGCGGCCCAGTTGTGCCACCAGCATCCCCGGCAGCCAGGGGTCGCGGCTGCGGCCGTCCGCGACGGTGTCCTCCGCTCCCGTGCGCTCCAGGATGTCGGCGAGCGTCGGACGGGAGGCGGGGTCCTTGCGCAGGCACTGGCGGACGAGGTCGGCGATGCCCTCCGGCACCCCCTCCAGGTCCGGTTCCTCCTGGGCGATACGGAACATCAGGGCGTGCGCCCCGCTGTCGGCCGCGCCGAAGGGGAGGACGCCCGTGGCCGCGTACGACAGGACCGAGCCCAGGCAGAAGACGTCGCACGCGGGTGTGACCCGGTCGCCGCGGACCTGCTCGGGGGCCATGAAGCCGGGCGAGCCGACGAGTGCGCCGGTGCGGGTGAGGCCGCCGTCGGTGACGGTCTCCAGGGCGCGGGCGATACCGAAGTCGATGACGCGCGGGCCGTCGATCGTGACGAGGACGTTCGACGGCTTGAGGTCGCGGTGGATCAGTCCGGCCGCGTGGATGTCCCCCAGCGCGTGCGCGAGGCCGGCCGCGAGGATCCGTACGGAACGTTCCGGCAGCGCGCCGTGGTCGTGGCCGACGACCTCCTGGAGCGAGGGTCCCGCCACATAGCCGGTGGCGACCCACGGGACGGCCGCCTCGGTGTCCGCGTCGAGCACCGGCGCCGTCCAGTAGCCGCCCACGCGCCGGGCCGCCCGTACCTCCTGACGGAAGCGTGCGCGGAACTCCTCCTGTTCGGCGAGTTCCTGGCGGACGAGTTTGACCGCGACGGTCCGTCCGCGGTCGGAGCGCGCCAGATACACCTGGCCCATACCGCCCGCGCCCAGTCGCGCCAGCAGCCGGTACGCACCGATGCGGTGCGGATCCGCAGGTCCGAGCTTCTCCATCGAAACGCCGCCCTCCCCCGTACATGTGCGACAGCCCGAGGATAGTGCGGCGGAACGGGGAGGCGGCAGGGGCGGTGTCTACGGTTCCGTAACGGGGAGTACGGGTTCCGCGGCCGGTCCGGCGCCGGCCTCCGAGGCCGTCTCCATCGCCTCGATCAGCCGTTCCAGCACCCGTACGGTCTCGGCCAGTGCCTCCTCCCCGATCTCTTCCCCGATGCTCTCGCCGATCTCCTTGCCGATCCTCTCGCCGAACTTCTCGCCGATCCTCTCGCCGAGGGTTTCCGTGAGCCGGTCCGCGAAGGCCGCGTGGCCGGGGCCGATCTTCCGGACGGCCTCGAAGCCCTCGCCGGTCGGCCGGAGCAGTTTGGCGCGGCGGTGGGCGGGGTTGGGCACGTACTCGGCGAGCCCCCGCTCCACCAGCAGGTCGGCGATCCGCTGCACGCTCTGCCGGGTGATGCCCATGGCGCGGGCGATCCCCGAGACGGGCAGGGGCTCCCGCAGGACGGCGCCGAGCACCTGCCACCGGGCGGCGGTGAGTCCGGCCGGCCCGGCCAGTTCCTCGGCGACGCCCAGGTACTGGCCGTTCAGCCGGAAGACCGCGAGCGCGCTCCGGCTGAACAGGTCCTGGCGCTCCCTGCCCGCCTCGCCCGCCCCGTCCGTTCCGCTCACCGCCCGGCCGCCTCAAGGACCTCGTACGCCTGCGCGTCGGAGTCGTGGAACAGCCGGTACCAGGCGTCGAGCACCTCTGGCTCGTACACGCCGAGCAGGGCGAACACCTCCCGCGCGAACGCGACGGGCTCGGTGGGTCCGGCGGTGACGAGCCCGCGGTCCGTCACGGCGTCGGCGTCCACGTACCGGTCGCCGCCCCGGTAGCCGGTGGCGGCCAGGTAGAAGGAGACGGCTGCGGTGTGCGCGCGGTCGTCGAGCAGGCCCTCGCGGGCGAGTCCCGCGGTGGCCCCGCAGATCGCGGCGACGGGCACGCCGGCCGCCAGGAACTCCCGCGCCCGGCGGGCGAAGGGGACGAGTCCGTCGCCCGTGTCCCAGAGGTCGGCGCCCGGCAGGATCAGCAGCGCGGCGTCCTCGGGGCGTACGTCGTCGAGCGTCACGTCGGGCCGGATCCGCAGCCCGCCGACGGACCGCACGGGGTCGCCGGACAGACCGACCGTCCGGATCTCGTAGCCGGCGCGGGCGAGATACGCGGTCGTGTGACCGGTCTCCCAGTCGGCGAGCGTGTCGTAGACGGCGAGGTACACGGGCTTGCGGGCGGGATCGGGGGCGCTGTCGCGGGTCATGGCTTTCTCCTCGGTCGCACGGTCACCGGCTCGCTCTATATGTCAGCATGCTGTCATTACGACAGCATGCTGTCAATGATTCCGGAAAGGCGGTCCCGGAGGCCTTCCCACACACGACAACCTGTCGCTTTCCCGGTCGTGCCGCAGACAGGACGCCGATGTCGCGCCCGCGCCCCGGACCTCTACCCTCGGCCGCATGACCCCTCAGCCCAACCCCCAGGCCGGCGCCGCCGTGAAGGCCGCGGACCGTGCGCACGTGTTCCACTCCTGGTCAGCGCAGGAGCTCATCGACCCGCTCGCCGTCGCCGGTGCGGAGGGGTCCTACTTCTGGGACTACGACGGCAAGCGGTATCTCGACTTCACCAGCGGACTCGTCTTCACGAACATCGGCTACCAGCACCCGAAGGTCGTCGCCGCGATCCAGGAGCAGGCCGGGAAGCTGACCACCTTCGCGCCCGCGTTCGCCGTCGAGGCCCGGTCGGAGGCGGCACGGCTGATCGCGCGGCGGACGCCGGGCGACCTGGACAAGATCTTCTTCACCAACGGCGGGGCCGAGGCCGTCGAGAACGCCACCCGGATGGCCAGGCTGCACACCGGCCGCCCGAAGGTGCTGAGCGCCTACCGCTCGTACCACGGGGGCACCGCCGCCGCGATCAACCTCACCGGCGACCCGCGCCGCTGGCCGAGCGACAGCGGTACGGCCGGGGTCGTGCGCTTCTGGGCGCCCTTCCTCTACCGCTCCCCCTTCCACGCCGAGACCGAGCAGCAGGAGTGCGAGCGCGCGCTCCAGCACCTCGCCGACACCATCGCGTTCGAGGGCCCGGCCACCATCGCCGCGATCGTCCTGGAGACGATCCCGGGCACCGCGGGAATCATGATCCCGCCGCCCGGCTACCTGGAGGGCGTCCGCGCGCTCTGCGACGAACACGGCATCGTCTTCGTCCTGGACGAGGTCATGGCCGGCTTCGGACGCACGGGCGAGTGGTTCGCCGCCGACCACACGGGGGTCGTACCGGACCTGCTGACCTTCGCGAAGGGCGTGAACTCGGGGTACGTGCCGCTCGGCGGGGTCGCCATCTCCGGGGCGATCGCGGAGACGTTCGCCCGGCGCCCGTACCCCGGCGGGCTCACCTACTCCGGGCACCCCCTCGCCTGCGCCGCCGCCGTCGCGACCCTGAACGTGATGGAGGAGGAGGGCGTCGTCGAGCAGGCCGCCCGGATCGGCGAGAGGGTCCTCGGCCCCGGGCTGCGCGAGCTGGCGCAGCGCCACCCGAGCGTCGGCGAGGTCCGCGGCACCGGGGTCTTCTGGGCCCTGGAGCTCGTACGGAACCAGGAGACCCGCGAGCCGCTCGTCCCCTACAACCCGCAGGGCGAGGCCAACGCCCCCATGGCGGCCTTCGGCGCGGCGGCCAAGGCGCACGGACTGTGGCCCTTCGTCAACATGAACCGCACCCATGTCGTGCCGCCGTGCAACATCACGGAGGCGGAGGCCAAGGAGGGCCTGGCCGCCCTCGACGAAGCCCTCTCCGTGGCGGACGAGCACACGGCCCGCTAGGGGCTGACAAGGCCGGGCAAGGGGTACGAAAGAGGGGTGTGACGCAGGACTCCTGCAATCCGGGTGACCCGACATCGAACGCGTAAGGTGACTGGCTCGTAGACATGGGCGAGTACTTATTCGATGGGGGAAGGACCCGGACGATGCGCGGCACCGGCAGTGGCGGCGGCAATGTGGCCGTCACCCGCAGCACCCTGCGGCAGCAGATCGCCGACGCGCTGCGCGACGAGGTGCTCGCCGGGCGCCTCCAGCCGGGCAAGGAGTTCACGGTCAAGGAGATCGCCGAGCAGTACGGCGTCTCCGCGACCCCCGTCCGCGAGGCCCTGGTCGACCTGTCGGCCCAGGGCCTCCTGGACGCGGACCAGCACCGCGGGTTCCGCGTCCACGAGTACTCGCTGGACGACTACCGGGGCATGATCGAGGCCCGCAGCCTCGTCACGGAGAGCATCTTCCACGGGCTCCTGGACGCGTCGGCCACCACCACCCGGGGCGCCCTCGCCGCGCTCGCCACCCACTCCGACGATCCGCGCACCGCCGCCGCGCTCGCCGGGGTGCGCCGGCGCGGCGAGGAGGCGCAGCGGGCCGCCGCCGCGGGCGACCTGAACGTCCTCATCGGCTACGACCTGCGCTTCTGGCGCGAGCTGAGCAGCCTGTTCGGCAACCCGTACCTCGCCGACTTCCTGCACCGGCTGCGGGTCCAGTCCTGGGTGTGCGCGGTCCAGCACCTGCGCCGGATCGAGGATCTGCGCGGCCATCTGTGGGCCGATCACACCGACCTCGTGGACGCCCTGACACGGCGGGACGCCCCGGCGGCGCACGAGGTCGTCGCGGCGTACAACACCCACTCGCTGGCGCTCATCGAACTGCTGGCGCAGGACTGAGGGCCCCTCGGCGCCGGGCGCGGGGGCCGGAAGCCGTCGGCGGGGGCTGAAAGCCTGCCGGCGCCGGGGCTGCGAGCCTGCCGGGGCGACGGCCGGGAGCCCGCCCGGGGCGGGGCCGGGAGCCGCGGGCCGGCGTCAGGTCGGCGGCGGTCCGGCCGGTGTGGGGTATCCGACCCGCACGAAGGGGACCTACCGTGCCTTCACCCATTACGCTGCCTTGACCACCATGCTGAACGAGGAGCTCTCAGTTGGCCTGTGACCTGTGGCTGGTCCCGCTCGTCGACGTGTTGTGCCACACCCCCGACAACCCCTTCGCCGAGGAACTCGCCCTCTACGACAAGGCGCTGGGCGAGGCCGGACTACCGCCGGTGCCGGTGTACGCGTACATGCCGGGCCTCTCCGGCGATGTGGCGCCCGTCGCGGGCTTCGACTACGACGCGCTGCACTTCCTGCGCCGCGCCTACCTCCTGCAGGTGTGCCAGCTGCCGGTGACGCCGGTCGGCGAACTCGGCGGCGACTACGAGCAGTTGCTGGAGATGTTCGACACGACGGCCCAGCAGTCCCACCTGGTCTGGCACTACGACCACGCGGGCGCGTACGTCCCCGTCGACTTCCCGCACCCGCTGTCGAGCGACGAACTCCTGGCGGGCGGCGGGCCGTTGGGCTCCTCCCAGGCGCTGCTGCGCGAGCTCGAACTGGTCGCGCCGTCCATCGGCATCGACCCCGCCAACCCGCCGGTGCCGCCGCAACCTCCGATGGCACCGACGGAGTTGGAGGAACCGGCCGCCCCGGCCCCCTTCGACGCGAGCCCGTTCGCCCGCGAACGCCATGTGTGGCTCGGCCTGCACGCGGCGGCGACGCGGAGCCTGGCCCAGGGCTCGATGATCATCTTCAGCTAGGGTCCGGCTCGGTAAGGGCGGCGCTGCGTACCTCGCCGCTCATGACCGGGCGGACCCCAGCAGCAGGGCGACGGTCTCGTCGCGGGTGCGGGCCGGGGCGTCGTTCCAGGCGCACAGCAGCTCCCAGTCGCTGAACAGGGCGCTGCCCGCGGGGTCCAGCCGCCGGCGCACGGTGGCCAGGGCCGCGCGTACCCGCGGGCCGCAGGACTCCGCGTCGCCGGTCGCGGCCCAGGCGAGGGCTCCGACCAGACTGGCCGCCTGCGGGGCGTGCGGGGCTCCGACGTACAGCAGGCCCTGCCCCTGGCACCACCCGTGCCGGGCGATCAGCAGCGCACCGCGCCGGAACACCTCGTCGTCGCAGGCGTCGTCACGTGCGTCGTCGCGTGCGTCGTACGTGGCGTGGGCGTCGTACGTGTCGTGCGCGTCGTACGTGTCGTGCGCGTCGTACGTGTCGTGCGCGTCGTACGTGTCGCCGGTCGGTGTGCCGAGGGCGTCGAGGCCGGCGAGGTCTGCGGGGGCGGGGTGGTGCAGGGCTGTGCTCATCAGGTGGGGCTGCCTCTCGTGAGGAAGGATGTCCTGCCTTCTGGAGCAGGGGGTCCTGGTGACATCCCTGCCGGGTGGCGCACAGAACGCTGCGCCGTCGGCCCGGGGAGGCGAGACGAACGGCGCAGCGGGTGGGAGGGGTGAGGGGGCGGTCAGCGCAGGGTGGGTTCGGCCACCGGGAGGTGTTCGTCCGCGTCGGCCTCCTCGCCGTCCGTGGCGGCGGCCGGTCGCGGGGCCGCGGCCTGCTCCGGGCCGACGGCCTGCTCCGGAGCGAGGGCCCGCGGGGCGGTGCGGCGGTGGCGGCCCCAGACGCGGTCGCCGACCAGCAGGAGCGTGGCCGGCATGACCAGGCGCCGGATGACGAGCGCGTCCAGGACGACGGCGACGGCGAGGCTGATGCCCAGCTCACGGACGATGCTGATCTGGGCGCTGGTGAACGAGGCGAAGACCGCCACCATGATCGCCGCGGCGCCGTTGACGAGACCGGCGGTACGGGCCAGGCCGCCCAGGACCGACTCGCGGTGCGAGAGGCCGCCCAGGTAGCTCTCCCGCATCCGGGAGATCATGATCACCATGTAGTCCATGCTCAGCCCGAACATCACCGCGAACAGCATCAGCGGGGTGACGCTGTTGATCGAGTGGTCGTCGTTCCCGCTGACCAGGGCGAGGAAGCCGAGGCTGGCACCGACCACGGCGATGTTGAAGGCCAGGGCGAGCAGCGGCAGCAGGACGGAGCGGAACGCGAACAGCAGGATCAGGAAGCTGAGCAGGGCGACGGAGGCGACCACCAGGGGCACCGAGCGCAGGACCAGGTCGTCGAAGTCGGAACCGGTGGCGGTGGCTCCGGCCAGGCGGACGGTGACGGCGGAGTCGGCATGGTCCCCCAGGTGGTCGCGCAGATCGTCGACCAGGTGGTGCGCGGCGGAGCTGTCGGGGTCGGCGCCGGGGGTGACGACGACCCGGGTGACCAGGCGGTCCCCGTCGAGCGTCCACAACTGGCCGAGTGCGGCACGCTCGTCCGCGCCCAGGCCCGACGGGTCGGCCAGGGCCTCGGAGAGCGACGCGGCGGGCAGGCCGAGGGACGTGACGGCCTGGACCTTGTCGGCGCCGGGCGCGGTTTTCGCGTAGGAGGCGACGTCCGTGGCGCTCCTGAGCAGGGCGTCGGCCTGGTCGCGGTCGGCGCTGAGCACGACCTGGACGGGGAACATCTCGCGTACGCCGATGTCCTGCTTGATGCGCTCCATGCCGATGCGGGCGCTGTCGTCGGAGGGCAGGATGTCCGCGCTGGCGACGGGGACGCGCAGGGTCAACTGGGCGGCGGGGGCGGCGAGCGCGGCGAACACGACGACGAGGCCGGCCAGGACGAGCCCGGGCCGCCCGGAGAAACGACCGCCGGTACGGCCATCGGTACGTCCGTCGGCACGTCCGTCGGCACTGCCACCAGTACGGCCGTCGGTCGCGGCGGACTTCCCGGCGTCGCCCTTACCCGCCTGCTCGCCGGCCTTCTTACGGCTTCGGAGGGTGCCCCAGTTGATGCGGTCGCCCAGCAGGCTCAGTACGGCGGGGAGCAGGGTGACGGCGATGGCCACGGCGACCAGGGAGACGGCCACGCCGCCCAGGGCGATGCTGGTGAAGGACATGGCGCGGGGGATGAAGAGCGCCGAGAGGGCGACCACGACGGCGAGGCCGCTGAAGAGCACGGAGTGGCCGACGGTACGCATGGTGCGGTCCAGGGCGTCGTCCACGGCGCGCCCCTCCGCGAGTTCCTCCCGGAAGCGCTTGACGATGAAGAGCGAGTAGTCGACGGCGACGGCCAGCCCGACCATGGACACGATGTTCGTGAACAGGCTGTTGACGTCCGTGAACTGCGTCATCCCGTAACCGATGGACTGCGTGAACATCAGGGTCACGCCCGCCATGAGCAGCGGGACGACCATCGCGGCCACGGACCGGAAGACCAGCAGCAGGACGACGAAGAGGACCGGGAAGGCGATCATCTCGGCGCGGGTGACGTCCTCCTTGGAGTGCACGTTCAGCGCGTAGTCCAGGGCGGGAGCGCCGGTGACGTCGACCTGGACGTTCTCACCGACGGCGTCCCGCACGTCGTCCTGCAGATCCGGTACGAGGTTCTGGACGGTGGTGTTGTCGCTGGTGAAGCCCACCTGGATGAAGGTCGTGCGGCCGTCCTTCGACAGCCACTCCGGGTGGGTGGCGCGGTCGGTGACGGCGGACACCCCGTCGCGCCGCACGGCCTCGCGGGCCGGCGCGACGGCGTCCTCGACGGAGCCGTCCTTGCTGTGCAGGACGACGAGCAGTGAGTTGGGGGCCTCGTCGAACGCGCGCTCCAGGGTGCGCTGGGCCTTGACGGACTCGCCCCGGGGGTCGGAGAAGCCGCCCGTCTTCAGCGCACCCTCCAGCTGGAGCGCGAAGGGGACGGCCAGGGCGAGCAGCAGCAGCCAGGCGGCGATCACGGCTTTGGGCCGTGCGACGGCGAGTTGGGCGATTTTATTCACTTCTACTCCTGAGATCGGGGTCCGCAGCTCGCGGGGGCGGGCGGGCCGTCCGACGACGACAGTCGATGATGAGACATCAATGTTGCGTTATCGATGACTCATCATGCATGCCGTGACATCGATGACGCAACATCTTTGAGAGGGGTCGTCGAGGAAAGGGCCTCGGGAAGGCTGGAATCGAGGGGATTCGGCCAGGGGTTGGGTCTCGGGTGGAGTTCCCTTCGCGCGCCGCTCCTGGCCGCCTCGGAGCTCTCCACCGACGGCCCGGCGGCGAAGGGGCCGCCGCAGAGGGCGGCACGAATGGCGGAAAAGTCACGTGCCGGGGAGCGGCGGGGCCGTACGGCTCGGATCGGCGGCCGGGCAGGCGGAGGCCGGGGCTGGCGGGTGCGTCGACGGGTGACAGGCGGGGGCCCGTGCACTCGCGCGTGACCGCGGGACGCGGGACTGCGGGACGCGGGACTGCGGGACGCGGGACTGCGGGACGCGGGACTGCGGGACGCGGGACTGCGGGACGCGGGACTGCGGGACGCGGGACTGCGGGACGCGGGACTGCGGGACGCGGGACTGCGGGACGCGGGACTGCGGGACGCGGGACTGCGGGACGCGGGACTGCGGGACGCGGGACTGCGGGACGCGGGACTGCGGGACGCGGGACTGCGCAACGGGATGTGCCGGTGGCCTCCCCTAACTCCGGTGCGGGGCCTGAGGGTTGCCTGCGGGCCCCGGCCCCGTCAGGGGCGCGGGGAACTGCGCGGCCCACCCCCACGCAGCCGCAGTCGAGAACCGGACCGAACCTGCCCTGCCCTGCCCTGCCCTGCCCTGCCCCTACACCTCGTACGCCCACTGCGAGTGCGTCGTGGCCGGTCGCGCAGTTCCCCGCGCCCCTGACGGGGCTCTGCGCTGATCGGGGCCAGACGGATCCGAGCACTGCGGGGCTCCCCCGCGGCCACGTGGGAGCGGGGGCGGGGCGGGGCGCAGCCCTTCCCCGTCGGTGTTCGGGCGGCGGGCCCGCAGGCGGGCCGTGTCGGCGGGGTCGGCCCGGAGGACGAGGCGGTACGGGGGCCGGCTCTCCTTGCGCACCACGGTCACCCAGCCCCGGCGGGCCCAGCCGTACAGGGTGATGGACGGCATGGACAGTTCCGCGGCCAGATCCTGCAGCCACCACTCGTGCGCCGCCAGCCCCTCACCGCGTACGGCGGCGGGTCGGCGACGGGACGCGGACGTGTTCTCGCGCAGCAGTCGGCGCACCGTGGTGAGACTGATCGGATCGCTGCGGCCCGGCGCCATGGTGTAGCCCTCGCGCCCCAGCGCCTGGGCGATCGTCGGGGCGTTGAAGCCCAACGCCGCGAGGACACTGATGCGTTCGACGATCAGCGTGTAGTACCGCTGCGACGGAATCGTGCGCGACGACTCCGGATGGACGGGCGGACGCTGCACCCCGGGCACCCCGGGCACCCCGGACACTCCAGATGAGGCGTCGGGACCGTCGGCCACCTCGTGATGGACGCCGTCTTCGGCGAACTCGGCCACATGGCGGGCGACACTGCCGGCCGGCGGCGACGTCATGTCCGCCGCGGGCGGACCGGTGCGCTCATCCATCGGCGGCAGGGCGAAGGGACGGCCGCCGGATCAGCCGTACCGGGCTCCCGGCTCCGGCGCGGTCCCGGCGGGCACACTCCGCGCCGACCCTCTCGGCGGGGCCGAGTACCGCCCCGGGAGGCACCGACCCTGCGGGCTCATGGCGGCCGAAGTGCTCCGGTCTCGCGGGCTCCTGGCTCAGGGAACGCGGCGTCCGCGGTAAAGGGCACGGACGTCCCGGCCGGCGCGAGGGGCTGATGGCGATGTGCGGGAAGCGGTACGGATCGCCGGGGCGGGCGACGGCCGGTTTCACGGGGAGGTGTCCTCCATCGTCACTGGGTCTCACTGAGCACACGACCGGTGGAGCGGAACGATGCGCGCCGCGACGCTAGACATGCCTCTGCGCGCTGGAGACACGGTTCACACCCCAGGTTCCGAACGGCTAGACGGCAGGGACCGGAATACGACAGCGCACGTGTCGGCCCCGCCGCGCGCCCACAGCCGAGGAAAGGGGTTTCGGTCCGGCCGCCGGAGCCTCAGGCAGCCCGCGAACTGGGCTTTCTGCGCATTACAGGGCCCCGGAGCGAGCCTTCGGTTCACAAAGGCGCCTCACAAGTTGACCGAAACCGGCCAGTGAGAAGGGGTCGGGTCGGTCGCCCGTTCCGACCCGTATGCGCCAGGTTCGCCCCGACATGGTGACAACGATGGCGACAGCGTTGTCACCATCAGCCCCGCCACCGGCCTCACCGCCGGCCGACCCCGCCCGCCATCACGCTCAGACGGCACTGAAAATGCGGCCCATGATGTCGAAGACGGTGGTGAAGTCCGCCCCCTCCGGCTCCGGGCGGCCAGAGACGGCAGGGGCGGCGGGGACGACGGGGGTGACAGGGACGGCAGGGGCCGGATCGCCCGCGTACGGCGCGACGGATGCATCAATCATGATCATGTCAACTCCAGATACGGTACGGCCGATATGGACAGGTACAGATAGGTACAGACAGGTACGGGGTACGTGAACACGAGCGGCCCGGCGCCGCCGTCAGGGCAGGGTGATCACCTGGGCGGCGTACGAGAGTCCGGCGCCGAAGCCGATGGTCAGGGCCAGGCCGCCGCTGCGGACGGCCCCGGAGGCCAGCATGTGCTCGATCGCCAGCGGGATGGAGGCCGCCGAGGTGTTCCCGGTGTGGACGATGTCGCGGGCGACGGCCACGTGCGCGGGCAGCCGCAGTGTCGTGGCGAGGCTCTCCACGATGCGCAGGTTCGCCTGGTGCGGGATGAACGCGTCGAGGTCGGCGGCGTTCAACTCCGCTTCCTCCAGGGCCTGTCGGGCGACCCGCGCCATCTCGTAGACCGCCCAGCGGAACACTGTCTGGCCCTGCATGGTCAGCGCCGGGAAGCGCTCCGGCGTACCGTCACGCAGTTCGAGCCAGGAGGCGCTCTGGTCGATGGCCCCGCCCTGCGCCCCGTCAGCGCCCCAGACCACGGGACCCATGGCCGGGGTGTCGCAGGGCCCGACGACGACGGCTCCGGCGCCGTCGCCGAAGAGGAAGGCGGTGGCTCGGTCGTCGTGGTCGATCAGGTCGGACATCCGCTCGGTCGCCACCACCAGGACGTGGTCGGCGCTGCCGCCGCGTACCAGGTCGTGGGCGATCGCCAGGGCGTGGGTGAAGCCCGCGCAGGCCGCGGAGAGATCGAAGGCCGCGGCCTTCGTGGTGCCGACCCGGTGGGCGATGTCGGCGGCGACGGCGGGCAGTTGGCGGAAGTGGGTGGAGGTGGCCACCAGGACACAGCCGATCCGGTCGGCGGTGACTCCGGCGTGCGCGAGCGCCTTCTCCGCGGCGGCGGCCCCCATGAGGGCCACGCTCTCCTGCTCGGCCGCCCAGCGCCGTTCGGCGATACCCGAGCGTTCGCGGATCCACTCGTCGCTGGAGTCGATGCGGCGGGCGATCTCCGCGTTGGACACCACGCGGGAGGGCCGGTAGCCGCCCACGCCGACGACACGGGCGTACGCGGGGCCCGCGGGAGGCCTCGGCACGGAAGGTGTGGACACGATGCGTCTCCCTGGAACGGACGGTCACGGACGGTCGGGAATGGGTGGGGGTGCGGTACTGGGTGGGAGTACGGGACGGAGTGGGAGTACGGGACGGGGGGAGGTGACGGGCCCGGTGCGGGGGATTTTCGCCGGGCCCGTCACGTATGGGGGGTGGGCGGCCGGTTCGACGGCCGGTTCAGTCGAGGCCACGCAGGATGTGGTCCTCGGCGTACTCGCCGTCCGGACGGGCCAGGTGCAGCGGAGTCGGCCGCGCCCAGCAGTCGGCGCGGGCGGGTGGCACGGGCGGGACGGCCCGTGCCGTGTTCTCGACCGGCGGCGCGGCAGCGGGTGTTGCTGTGCCGGCGGCCATGTCAGGACACCTGGGCCAGGGCACGTTGCGCGGCCCGCCCGGACAGCCGGTCGAGTCGGAGGTCGGCGACCCCGGCGAACGCCGGCCGCAGCAGGGCGGCGAGGCCGCCCCGGTGCGTGAAGGAGTGGGTGACGTGGGTGCCCTCGCCGTGCGGCAGCAGGCTCCAGCTGTTGGTCTCGGCCAGGCCGGGCACCTCCCACCGGCCCTCGACGAGGGTCTCGCCGATGCTGACGTACTCCCAGTGGCCGCGCAGGGCGCCACGGGCGACGAGCGGGTAGCGACGGCCGGTGAGCGCCTCCGAGGGTCCCTTGACCGAGAGGAAGGCAGGGTTCCACTCGGCCAGGGCCGTGGGTTCCAGCAGGATCTGCCGCACGATCCCGACGGGCGCGGGGATCAGGATGTGCGAGGAGTGACCGTTGCCGGCGCCGGGGTCGAGGTCGGAGTTGGCGTTGGAGTCGGGGTTCATCAGTACCTCATTCCTCCGTCGGTGCGGATGACCGTGGCGTTGATGTAGTCGGCGGCAGGAGATGCCAGGAAGGCGATCGTCTCGGCGGTCTGTCCCGCCTCGCCGATCCCGAGCAGCGAACGGTCGGTCATCCGCCGCCGCTGCGGACCGGCGACGGCCGCGCCCAGACCGGTGTCGAGGATGCCCGGGGCCACGGTGGTGGTGCGGATGTTGTAGGAGGCGTACTCCTGCGAGACCGTCATGGCCAGGCCGTGCAGCCCCGCCTTGGAGGAGGAGTAGGCCGCCTGGCCCGCGTTCCCGGTGAGCGCGGTGATGGAGGAGATGTAGATGATGCGGCCGTAGCGCGCCCGCATCATCGTCTTCACCGCGTACTTGGTGGTCAGGAACGCGCCCCGCAGATTGACCCGCTGCACCTCGTCCCAGTCCTCGATCGACATGCGCACCAGGGGCTGGTCGCGGGTGATCGCGGCGTTGTGGATGAGGACGTCGAGCCGGCCGAACCTGCGGGCCTCGGCCGCCAGCAGGGCCGCCGTCTCGTCGGTGGCCACATCGCCGGGGACGAGCCGGAGCCGGTCCTTGTGCTTGTCGACGAGACGGTCCAGGCCGTCCGAGGGCGAGCGGTGGTTGGCCACGACCGCCGCTCCCTGATCGAGGAGCGTCTGCGCGGTCAGCAGGCCGAGGCCCCGTCCCGCCCCGGTCAGGAGCACCACCCGGCCCTTCAGCGGGCTGCCCGGCGGGAGGACTGTCGGAGCGGGACTGCTCATGGCGTGGTCTCCCAGGTGTGGGCCGCGGCCGTCGCCGGACCGGCCGGGCACAGGGCGGCGGACGCGAGACCGGCGGTGACTGCGGCGCCGGGGACACCGGCGACGTCAGCGGCGCCGGGAATGCCGGCGACGTCATCGGCGCCGGGGATGCCGCAGACATCGGGGATGCCGGCGGTGAACAGCCGGTCGGTGACCGGTGCGAGGCGGTCCTCGGAGAAGGGGCGGGGTGTACGCAGCCGGGCGAACCGCAGGTTCTCCGGCCGGTACGGCGGTGTCTCCACGATCAGGTGGGGCAGCAGCAGGTCGGGACTCTCGCGCAGCAGCCCCGCGCTGTCCTCCAGGAAGCGCAGACCGCGCTCGCGCAGCGCGGGCGGCAGCCAGTCCATGACCGGCAGACGCAGTTCGCTGACCACACCGTCACTGGTCAGTTCCGCGCGGTCCGCCACGTCGGGCGGCAGCCGGTCGGCCTCCTCCGCGTACATGGGGACGGAGATGCGTTCCTGTTCGAGGAGGACGAGCAGGCATCCGCCGCCGTGGAGATGGTCCAGCACCTCGGCCGCCTGTGCCGGGCTCGGCCACAGGGCCGTGGGGGTGTAGTCGCCGGACACGGACCTGCGCCAGGAGAGCCGGCGGGGTCCGTCGAAGACCACGAGGGTGTTGCCGCACTTCAGGGACGCCGAGGTGCTCGGCGCCGACATGCTCGACGCTGATGTACTCATGGATGAGCTCACCCCCTTGGGGTCGTGGGGCCGGCACCGGCGCCGGCGAGTTGCTGGTACCGGGCCTCGGCCCGGCGCCGCCGTTCCGCCGTCCGCACATCGGGTGCGGGGGCGGCGAGCACGTCGCGCAGTTGTCCCGCCGCCTCACCGTCGCGGCCGACCGCGAGCAGCGCCTCGGCGTACGCCATGGGGTACCGGGTGTCGTGGGCGCCCAGCCGGGCCGCGTGCCGCAGGTGCTCCAGCGCCTCCTCGCGCCGGCCGCCCAGGGCCCGGGGCATCAGCAGATGCCAGCGGCCCAGCAGGTAACGGGCCATCAGATGGTCGGGGTGTTTCCTCAGTACCTCCTCGGCGCCGCGCCGGACGCCGCGCAGCACCGCGGGGCGCAGTACGGCCGGGGCGTCCAGGGCGCGCAGTCCCGTGAGCCGGGCCGCGAGCACGCGGGCGTCGGCGGCCACCGGGTCGTCGGGCCGGGCGAACCTGTCCGGATCGGTGCGGCGGGCCAGGGTGAGCAGGAGGCGCGCCTGCCGCACGCGCCGCCCGGCGGGCAGGGTGTCGGTGCGGCTGAGCATGGTCTCGGTGACCGTCTCGGCACGCCGGACCAGTTCGAGGGAGGCCTGGCGGATCCGCGCCGGGCCGGGTGCGGTGCGCGCCGTCTCCACGAGGGGCTCCAGCGCTTCGCGCGCCGCCTTCACCAGGGCCTTGACCCGCTGGGGCCTGGACAGTGCGGTGTCGTCGGGCAGTGCGGGGCCGAAGACGACGCGGACCTTGGCGCGGCGGGGCAGATTGGCCCCCTTGGGCAGGACGTGCTGTGCTCCCCACATCGCCACCGGTATGACGGGCACACCGGCCCGGACCGCGAAGCGGAAGGCACCGTCCTTGAAGGGCAGCAGGGGCCAGCCGGTCCCGCGGGTGCCCTCGGGGTAGACCACGAGGGCGCCGGAGCCCGCGAAGACGCCGTCCACCGCGGCCAGCAGTTCCTTGCCGGGGCGGTCCCGGTCGACCGGGATGCCGCCCATGCCGTGCGTCCACCGGCCGCGTACCGGGTGGACGAAGGCCTCGGCCTTCGTGAGATAGGAGGTACGGGTGTCCCGCAGCGCTTCGAGTACGGCGTCCAGGACGAGGTGGTCGGCGAAACTGCTGTGGTTGGCGACCAGGACGAACGGCTGGTCGGCCGGCAGGTGCCGGACCCCCTCCACTCCGGCGAGGAACCGGTGCGTGACCGCGGGACGGGTGACCGCGTTCGACGCACCGGCCATCCACCGGGGGATACGGCTCACTTCACCTGCTCGGTGCGGGCGGCGGCGTACTCCCGGAGCTTTTCGATGCTGGTCAGGACCAGGCCCTCGCGGCGGGCGAACTGGACGAGCTGGGGGAGGCGGGCCATCGTCCCGTCCTCAAGGATGATCTCCACGATGACGCCGGCGGGCGCGAGGCCGGCGAACCGGGCGAGGTCGACGGCCGCCTCGGTGTGGCCGGGCCGCTCCAGGACGCCGCCCGGACGGGCGACCAGGGGGAAGATGTGGCCCGGCCGGCGCAGGTCCTGGCCGGTGCCGTTCAGCATGAGCTCGATCGTCCTGGCCCGGTCGGGGGCCGATATGCCGGTGGTGACGCCGTGCTCCGGGCCGCCGTCGACGCTGACGGTGAACGCGGTGCCGTGGTGGTCCTCGTTGCGCTCGACCATCGGGGGCAGGCTGAGCTTCGCGGCCTGCTCCTCGGTCACCGAGACGCAGACCAGACCGCGGCCGTGGGTGATCATGTAGTTGATGGCCGCGGCGTCGGCGTACTCCGCCGCCACGATCAGGTCTCCCTCGTTCTCCCTGTCCTCGTCGTCCACCACGACGATGAGCTCCCCGCGTGCGATGGCGGCCACGGCCGCCGCCGCGTCGTCGAGAACGATCGGGGCGTCGAGTGCGACGGGAGCGTCTTCAAGGATCTGCGCGGTCATGTCGGTTCCTTTGCTTGACGTGGGCTTGAGCTGTGGGGTCGTGCACCGGTCAAGAAGTCGATGGCGCGACATCGATGGTTTGTCATCGATGTCTCAACACCGATGCCTCATCATGCATGTCTCAGCATCGTTGTCGCAACACCATTCTGGGAGTCCTCGAAAGTGGTAGCCGCCCTTCCGGATGGACCGAGACAAGCCACGCGGGCCGGAAAAGGCGTATATCGATGACGTAGCATTGAATGATGTGGCATGGATGCTGCATCATCGAGAAATGACGTGATCACCCGCTCGTTCACAGCCGTCCACCGACAGCACGCCCACAGCACCCCCTGGAGCCGCCATGTCCAGCCCTCCGACCGCCGCGGACACGACCTTGAGCCACGCGCCCGCCACGGCCGAGCCACCCGCGCACGACTCGGAACTGCGCTATCTCCTGCTGGCCGCGCAGCGCGAGGGGGCCCGGCAGATGACCGCACAGCTCAGGCCCTTCAACCTGACGCCGGCCCAGGCGGAGATCCTGCTGGTACTGGCCGAGCGCGCCCCGCTCACGCTCGCCGAGGTGGGCCGCCTGATCGTGTGCGAGAGCGGGAGCCCCAGCCGTATCGTCGACACCCTCACCAAGCGCAGCCTGATCGACCGCGAGCCGGGTCAGGTGGACCGCCGGGTCGTCTATCTGCGGCTGACTCCGCGGGGGCAGGAACTCATCCCCGTACTGCGCGGCATCGACACCCGGACCGACGCGATGATCACCGACTGTCTGAGCCTGGAGGAACAGGCGGTCATGACCCGCGGCCTGCGCCGGATCCTCGGCGGCACCCCCAGCGGGACGGCCCTGGCGGCCCGCTTCGAGTACGAGAAGTAGCCGGCCGGCACCGGGTACGAGAAGTAGCCGACCGGCCGGTGCGGGGGTCGGTCGCCGCGGCGTCAGGGCCGCGGCGGCGCCCCGCCGGGCAGGCCGCGCACGAAAAAGACCGCCGCCCCGTACGAAGGATTCGTACGGGGCGGCGGTCATGCGCGGATCACTCCCCGGCGCGGGAACGCCCTACCGCAGGAACGAGTTGATCTCGATCGTCTCGTCGCGGCCCGGGCCCACGCCGATGGCGGAGATCGGGGCGCCGGACATGTCCTCCAGCGCCTTCACGTACGCCTGGGCGTTCTTCGGGAGGTCGGCGAAGGTCTTGGCCTTCGTGATGTCCTCCGACCAGCCGGGCAGGTTCTCGTAGATCGGCTTCGCGTGGTGGAAGTCGGTCTGCGAGTAGGGCAGCTCCTCGACGCGCTTGCCGTCGATCTCGTACGCGACACAGACCGGGATCTCGTCCCAGCCGGTGAGGACGTCGAGCTTGGTGAGGAAGAAGTCCGTCAGGCCGTTGACGCGCGTCGCGTACCGGGCGATCGGCGCGTCGAACCAGCCGCAGCGCCGGTCGCGGCCGGTGGTGACCCCGCGCTCGCCGCCGATGCGGCGCAGCGCCTCGCCGTCCTCGTCGAGCAGCTCGGTCGGGAACGGACCCGCGCCGACCCGGGTCGTGTACGCCTTCAGGATGCCGATGACCCGGCTGATCTTCGTCGGTCCGACACCCGAACCCGTGCAGGCGCCGCCCGCGGTGGGGTTCGACGACGTCACGAAGGGATACGTGCCGTGGTCGATGTCCAGCAGCGTGCCCTGGCCGCCCTCGAAGAGGACCACCTTGTCGTCGTCGAGCGCCTTGTTGAGCACCAGGACGGTGTCGGCGACGTACGGGCGCAGCTTCTCCGCGTAGGTCAGCAGTTCCTCGACGATCTGGTCGGTCTCGATCGCGCGGCGGTTGAAGACCTTGGTGAGGAGCTGGTTCTTGCCGTCGAGGGCCGCCTCGACCTTCTGCGTCAGGATCGACTCGTCGTACAGGTCCTGGACGCGGATACCGACGCGGTTGATCTTGTCGGCGTAGGTCGGGCCGATGCCCCGGCCGGTGGTGCCGATCTTCCGCTTGCCGAGGAAGCGTTCCGTCACCTTGTCCACCGTCACGTTGTACGGCGTGATGATGTGCGCGTTTCCGCTGATGAGGAGCTTGGACGTGTCGACGCCTCGCTCGTTCAGTCCGTTCAGCTCGGAGAACAGGACCGACGGGTCGACAACGACTCCGTTACCGATGACCGGGGTGCACCCCGGCGAGAGGATTCCGGAAGGGAGGAGGTGGAGGGCGTACTTCTGATCGCCCACGACTACCGTATGGCCGGCGTTGTTGCCGCCTTGGTAGCGCACCACATAGTCCACGGAACCACCGAGCAGGTCGGTGGCCTTTCCCTTGCCTTCGTCACCCCACTGAGCACCGAGCAGCACAAGTGCGGGCACGCGCGTACACCCCTTCCGGGCGGGGCATGTCCAAGGTCGGGGACGTACGCGGCTGTATCTGGTACGGCTGCGTACGCCGGCGACCACCTTTGGCCGCGACCGTCGGACCGGATGCCCCGGAATAGACGAAGCCCCTGGCGCAATAGCGCAAGGGGCTCTTGCACAAAGATGCTACCCGAGGAAGCGAGGCATGACCGAGGTGGCGACTTCCGACCAGCTCCTGGTGGTCATCGACCCGGTCGCCCGTCACGGTGACGGTGAGGCGGTACGGATCGCAAAAGACGTGCTCAGCGCGGGTGCGACGGCAAAAGTGTGCCTCCCCGACGGGCCCGAGGAATTCGATCGGGCCCTGGCCCGGAGAGGGTCGCGGCGGCCCGTCGTGATCGGGGACGACCGGGCGCTGCTGCGTGCCGTGTCCCTTTTGCACCGGCGGCGCGAGCTGGCCGGATGTGCACTGTCGCTGGTGCCGGTGGGCGTCGGCGCCGGAGCGCTGACGCTCTCGCGGGCCCTCGGCGTGCCCATGGGTGCCGTGGCGGCGGCGCGGGCCGTGCTCGACGGGTCCGAACGACGGCTCGATCTTCTGGTGGACGACAGTGACGGGGTGGTGCTGGGGGCTCTGCGGATTCCGCCGCTGGGCGGGGGCGAGGGCTCCTCGGAGGAGGAGGCTCCGCATCACCGGGCCCACTGGCTGCGGACCTGCCAGTCCCTCGTCCGCACGCTCGCCGCCCGGCCCGCCCGGCCGCCGGCGTCCGCCTCCCCCGGGCCCGCCCGGCTGCGCGTCGAGGTCGACGGGCGGACCCTCATCGACCTGGACCAGCCCGTGGACGCCGTGTCGATCACTCCGGGCGGTGCGGGGGGTGGTGCGCGGATCGAGATCCGGCCCGTCTCCGTCGGCGCGGAGGCCGCGCCGCTGGAGGCCGTGGCGCGGACGATCACCGTGTCGGGGGCGGATTTCCGGTATCGGGCGGATGCGGTGGTGGCGGGCCCGGTCCGCACCCGGACGTGGACCGTCCGGGAGGGGGCTTGGGGGTTGACGTTGCCGGGGTGACGACTGGTTTTTCGCCCCCGCCGCCCCTACCCGTTCCCGTCAACGACTCGGGGGCCAGCCCCCGAACCCCCGGTCCTCAAACGCCGGACGGGCTGATTTTCAGCCCGTCCGGCGTTTGAGGACGAGCGCGAAGCGCGATCAAGGGGGGCGAGGGGGCGCAGCCCCCATGCGTGGACGGGAACGGGTAGGGGCGGCGGGGGCGAGAAAAGTCGTCAGCCGTCACCGAAGTGGCGTTCCCGATGGACCCGCCACCGATCCATCATCGCCGCCACCTCCCCATCCACGAACTCGAAGAACGCAAGCGTCTCAGCCAACCGCCGCCCCGCCGGACTCCCCCCGCCAAGACTGTCCACACCCTCCCGCAGAGCCCGCTCCCACCCTTTGAGAACCGCCTCACGATTGGTGAGCGCCTCGTACCACTGGTTGCTGTGCACCCGGTACCGCTCGCGCCGCGACCCGGGCTCACGCTCGCGCGAGACCATGTGCTGCTGCGCGAGATAGCGCACCGCCCCGGACACGGCGGCCGGACTGATCCGCAGTTGTTCGCCCAGCTCGGCGGAGGTCAACGTCCCGGAGTCGGAGGAGAGCAGCGCGGCGAACACCCGGGCCGGCATCCGCTGCATCCCGGCCTCGACGAGCTGGGCGGCGAACCTCTCGACGAACTTCGAGACCGCCTCGTCGTCCCGTGCCGCGCCCGGTTCCGCCATTCCGTGTTCCTCTCCCGAACTCCGCCTTCACCTTCGCCCTCACCAGGGGCCGATCCTATCCGCCATTCATACGCTTCCTTAACTTCACAAGTTTGTGAAATAAGCGTACGTTCTGAAGCATGACGAAGGCAATCACCGTCTCCGGACTGCACAAGTCGTTCGGCGGCACGCACGCCCTGGACGGTCTCGACCTCGACGTCGAGACCGGCGAGGTGCACGGCTTCCTCGGCCCCAACGGCGCGGGCAAGTCCACCACCATCCGCGTCCTGCTGGGCCTGCTGCGCGCCGACTCGGGCACCGCGCGCCTGCTGGGCCGCGACCCGTGGGCCGACGCGGTGGAACTGCACCGCCGGATCGCGTACGTCCCCGGTGACGTGACCCTCTGGCGGAACCTGTCCGGCGGCGAGGTCATCGACCTGTACGGGCGGCTGCGCGGCGGCCTGGACCAGGTCCGCCGCGCCGAGCTGATCCAGCGCTTCGAACTGGACCCCACGAAGAAGGGCCGCACCTACTCCAAGGGCAACCGGCAGAAGGTCGCCCTCGTCGCCGCCTTCGCCTCGGACGTCGACCTGCTGATCCTCGACGAGCCCACGTCGGGCCTGGACCCGCTGATGGAGGAAGTCTTCCAGCGGTGCGTCGAGGAGGAACGCGACCGGGGCCGCACCATCCTGCTGTCCTCCCACATCCTCAGCGAGGTCGAGGAGCTGTGCGACCGGGTCAGCATCATCCGCAAGGGCGTCACGGTCGAGACCGGTTCGCTCGCCGATCTGCGACACCTCACCCGCACCGTCGTCACCGCCGAACTCGCCGGTCCCCCCGACGGACTGGCCGCCCTGCCCGGCGTCCACCATCTCGACATCCAGGGCGCCCGGGTCAGGCTCCAGGTGGACAGCGACAAACTGAACGCCGTACTGCGCTCACTCACCCGGTCCGGCGTACGGTCCCTGACCTCCACACCGCCCACCCTGGAGGAACTCTTCCTGCGCCACTACCAGGAGGACGTGCAGGCGCAGGCGCAGACTCGGACGAAGGCGGCGTCCCGATGACCGCCGTGACCCCGACCGCCGGGCCCACCGTCGTACGGGGCGGGGGTTCGCGCCCACTGGCGGGCACCTGTCCCCTGCTGCGGCTCGCACTGCGCCGGGACCGCGTGGTGATCCCCCTCTGGGTGGGCGTCGTCGCCCTGATGGTGGTCTCCATGCCGGGCTCCCTGAAGAGCGTGTACTCCACGGCCGCCGAACGCGCCGACCTCGCCCACCAGATGCTCACCAACAGCTCCCTGCGCGCCATGTACGGGCCGGTGTTCGGCGACTCGCTCGGCGCTCTCGCGGCCTGGCGCATCGGCGCGTACGCGGGGGTGTTCGCCGGGATCATGAGCCTGATCGTCGTCGTACGGCACACCCGGGACGAGGAGGAGAGCGGCCGGCAGGAGATGGTCTCGGCGGGCATGGTGGGCCGCCGCGCCCCGCTGACCGCCGCGCTCCTGGCCGCCCTCGTCGCGAACGCGGCCCTCGCCCTGCTCATCACCGCCGGCCTCGCCGGGCAGGGCCCGTCGGGCGCCCTGGCGCTGGGGCTCGCCACGGCCGGGGTCGGCATGGTCTTCGCGACGGCGGCGGCGGTCGTCGCCCAGCTCACGGAGAGCGCACGGCTCGCGAAGGGGCTGACGGGAGGCCTGCTGGGCGCGGCGTTCGCCCTGCGGGCCGCCGGTGACTCCTCGGTGAGCGACGGCTCGTCCGTGCTGACCTGGCTGTCCCCCGTCGGCTGGCTGGAGAACCTGCGTCCCTTCGCGCACGAACGCTGGTGGGTCCTGCTGCTCTTCGCCGCCGCCGTCACGCTCCAGGCCGCGACCGCCTACGAACTGGCCGGGCGCCGCGACGTCGGCATGAGCTTCCTGCCGACCCGGCCCGGCCCCGCCGCCGGCCGCCTCGGCACGGCGGGCGCACTCGCCTGGCGACTCCAGCGCGGCAGCGTACTGGGCTGGAGTCTCGGCTTCCTCGCCGCCGGAGCCGCCTTCGGCGGGGTGACGAAGGGGGCGACGGACCTGGTCGGCGACAACGAGCGGACCCGCCAGATCATCGAGCGCATGGGCGGGCAGTCCGGCATCACCGACGCGTTCCTCGCCACGATGGTCGGCATGCTCGGCATGGTCGCCGCGCTGTACGTCGTCCAGTCCGTACTGCGGCTGCACGGCGAGGAGACCTCCCAGCGCGCCGAACCGGTCCTCGCGGGCGCGGTGGGCCGCCTGCGCTGGGCCGGCGGCCACCTGCTGATCGCCTTCGGCGGAGCGGTGCTCATCATGCTCCTGGGCGGCCTCGGCCTGACCGCCGGCTACGGGCAGTCGCCGGGCCCCGTCCTGGGCGCCTGCCTGGTCCAACTCCCCGCCATCTGGACCATCGGCGCCCTCGCGGTCCTCCTGTACGGGGTGTCTCCGCAGGTGGCTCCGGCCGCGTGGGCGGTGGCCGGCACCGCGCTGCTCCTGGGCTGGATCGGCCCCGCCCTGGACCTCCCCGCCCCGGTCCTGGACCTCTCGCCCTTCGGCCACCTGCCGAAACTCCCCGGCGGCGAGATGACCTGGACACCGGTGCTGACCCTCACGGCGATCGCCGCGGCCCTGCTGGCGACCGGCCTGGCGGCCTTCAGACGCCGCGACCTGACGACGGGCTGAGGCGCCGGCCGACCCACGTTCTCAGGGGCGCGGGGAACTGCGCGACCGGCCCCCACCGGGCCCGCAGACGAAAGCGACACCCGTCAGACCTCCACGAGCAGCCCCTCCAACCCCCGGATGACGAAGTTCGGCTTCCGCGCAGGCTCGGCCGCGAGCTGCAGCGAAGGAGCCTGCTCCAGCAACGCCCCCATGGACGCCGCGAGTTCGATCCGGGCGAGCGGCGCCCCGATGCAGTAGTGGATACCCGCGCTGAAGGAGATGTGCGGGTTCTCCGCTCGGGACAGATCGAGCGTTTCCGGCTCGGCGAACACCGCCGGGTCGTGGTTGGCCGCTCCGAAGAGCAACGCCACCTCGCTCCCCCGCGGAATCACCGTCCCGTCGATCTCGATCTCGTCCAGCACCCACCGCTCGAACAGCTGCAGCGGGGTGTCGTACCGCATCAGCTCCTCCACCGCCGTACCCACCAGCCCCCGGTCCGCGCGCAGCGCCGCCAGCTGCTCCGGGTGCCGGAACAGTGCCCACCAGCCGTTCACCGTGGCGTTCACCGTCGCCTCGTGGCCCGCGTTCAGCAGGAGGACGCACGTCGAGATCATCTCCTGCTCACTGAGCCGGTCCCCCTCGTCGTACGCCGCGATCAGCCCCGAGATCAGGTCGTCCCCGGGCTCCTTGCGCCGTACCGCGATCAGCTCCCGCAGGAACTCCGTGAACTCGACCGAGGCCCGTACCGCCTTCCGGGCCGTCTCCTTCGACGGACTCAGCTCGTACATCCCGCAGATGTCCGCCGACCAGGGCCGCAGCTGCGCCCGCTCGGACTCCGGGATGCCCAGCATCTCCGCGATCACCGCCACCGGGAGGGGCTCGGCGACGACCGTCAGCAGGTCTCCGCCGCCCGCGGCGACCAGCTCGCCCACCAGGTCGGACGCCAGCCGGTCCACATACGGCCGCAGCCGCTCGACCGTGCGCGGGGTGAACGCCTTCGACACCAGCCGCCTGATCCTCGTGTGGTCCGGCGGTTCCAGGTCGAGCATGCCGTGGTCGTTCAGCACGTGGAACGGCTCGTGCTCGGGCGGGGGCGGCGTCCGTCCGAAGTCCTCGTGCGTGAAGCGGTGCTGGTAGGTGCGGCCCAGCCTGCGGTCCCTCAGCAGCGTCGACACGTCCGCGTGGTGGGGTACCAGCCACTGGTTGGTGGGCTCGTAGTAGTGGACCCTGCCGTGGGCGCGGAGGTCCGCGTACGCGGGGTACGGGTCCGCCAGGAAGGTCTGGTCCCAGGGGTCGAAGGACTTCGGGGGGTTGATTGCTGCCATGTCCGGACGCTAGCCGGTCGTGTCCCTGTCTGGACAGGGCCTGCCCTCTTGAACTGGGGGTTCGCTCCTCCTGGGGTCGATTTCGGCTGCGGGCCGGTGGGGCCGGTGGGGCCGGGCGCGCAGTTCCCCGTGTCCCCGAAAGACAACCGATTGCGCCGTTCCCCGCGCCCCTGAAGTCGATTTCGGCTGCGGGTCCGGTGGGGGTTGCTCGCGCAGTTCCCCGCGCCCCTAAAGGCAGAAGACTGCGCCGTTCCCCGCGCCCCTGGAGGGCTGCGCCCCCCAAGGGGGTCAGCCCGGGGTTACCAGGCGGGCCTCGTAGGCGAAGACCGCTGCTTGGGTTCGGTCTCTCAGGCCCAGTTTCACCAGGATGCGGCTCACGTGGGTCTTGATGGTGGATTCGGCCACGACCAGGCGGCCCGCTATCTCCGCGTTGGACAGGCCCTGGGCGATGAGGACCAGCACCTCGGTCTCGCGGTCGGTCAGGTCGCCGTGTGCCGCGTGCGTGGCCGCCGAGTAGCGGGGCTCCTCGGACAGCTTCGAGAACTCCGTGATCAGCCGCTTCGTCACCGAGGGCGCCAGCAGTGCCTCGCCGGCCGCCACCACCCGTACCCCGTCCGCGAGCTGCCGGGCCGAGGCGTCCTTCAGGAGGAAGCCCGACGCCCCGGCACGCAGCGCCTGGTACACGTACTCGTCGAGGTCGAACGTCGTCAGCACCAGCACCTTCGCCGCGCCGTCCGCCGCCACGATCTCGCGCGTCGCCTCGATGCCGTTCATCTCGGGCATCCGGATGTCCATCAGGACGACGTCCGGGGCGAGCTCCCTGACCCGGTCGACCGCTTCCCTGCCGTTGACCGCCTCGCCCACGACCTCGATGTCCGGCATCGCGCCGAGCAGCACCGAGAACCCTTCGCGGACCATCATCTGGTCGTCGGCGACCAGTACCCGAATGGTCATGCCGTGTCCTCCGTCGACGCCGCCGACGAGACCGGCAGGAAGACCGCCACCTCGTAGCCCCCGTCGTCCGTCGCCTCCGCCGTCATCTCCCCGTCCAGCATCGACACCCTCTCCCGCATACCCGTGATGCCGTGCCCGGCGCCCGGTGACGGCTTGACCAGTCCGGTCGCCGGACCGTTCACCATCCGCAGCCCGAGCCCGCCGAGCACATAGCTGACCTCCACCTTGGCCGACGCGCCCGGCGCGTGCCGCAGGCTGTTGCTCAGCGCCTCCTGGACTATTCGGTAGGCGGACAGCTCGACGCCCTGCGGAAGCTCCCGCACCGCACCGGTGACCGTGCTGTCCACTCTCAGGCCGGCGTCGCGCACGTTCTCCAGGAGGCGGTCGAGGTCCGCGAGCTTGGGTTGCGGGGCGTCCGGGGCCTCATAGTCCTCGGCCCGGACGACGCCCAGGACCCGGCGCAGCTCGGAGAGCGCTATGACCGCGTTCTCCCTGATCACCTTGAAGGCGTACTCCAGCTCCGGCGGGGGGTTCTCCACGCGGTAGGGCGCGGCCTCCGCCTGGATGGCGACCACCGACATGTGGTGGGCGACCACGTCGTGCAGCTCGCGGGCGATCGTCGTGCGCTCTTCGAGCAGGGTGCGCTTGGAGCGCTCGTGCGCGGTCACCGTCTGCTGGGCGGTCACCTTCTGCACGGCCTCGCGGCGCACGTGCCACACCGTGACGACCAGCAGGGCCAACGCGCTCACGAACAGGAAGGACATCGTGTTCATGTGGTAGTGGCCGCTGCGGAAGAAGCCCTGCATGACGAAGCCGTAGGTCGCGGTCAGCGTCCACATCCAGGCCGCCGTACGGGGCCTGGTCCGCATCGCCACGACCGTGAGAACGACCAGCTGGGTCGCGAAGGCGCCGGGTGCCCAGGGCCAGTCGCTGTCCCACCAGCTCATGTACTGGGCCGTGACCGGTGCCACCACCAGGGAGGACCAGAAGGCGACGACCGGCCTGAGCAGGGTCAGCAGGACCGCGCCCATCCCCATGAGGCCGGTCAGGAACTGCACGAGATCGCCGCCGCCGTTGGCCGCGAGGGAGATGAGCAGCGTCATCAGACCCGCCAGCACCACCAGGGCGTGCGGGAGCAGGGTGACCTTCTCCCTGATGCTCGGTGGCAGGCTCCGGGTGACCGGGCCGTCCGTCCGCATCCTCGGAAGCGGACGGACGGCGAAGGCGTCGTGGAACAGGTCCTGCCACAGTCCCCGCGACACGTCCATCGCGAGCTGGAACTCGGGACTGCGCGCCCGGCGGCCGCGTGGCTGTGTGATCTGCGTCTGGGTCGTCTCGGTCATGTACAAAACGTAGGCCGAGGCGGGTGCGGTGGTCGTCACCAGTGAGACGGGTTCTGCGACCTCCCTCTCAGGTACTACGGGTATCCCGGGCGGCTCAGTAGCCGGTGGGGCGCACCAGCCCGCACTCGTACGCGAACACCGCCGCCTGCGTACGGTCCCGCAGCCCCAGCTTCACCAGGATGCGGCCCACATGGGTCTTCACGGTCTGCTCGGCGACGAAGAGCCGCTCGGCGATCTCCGCGTTCGACAGGCCCTGCGCGATGAGGGCGAGGACCTCCGTCTCGCGCTCGGTCAGCTCGCCGACGCGCTGCTTGAGCGGGGCCCGGGGCGCGGAGCCCAGCCGGGAGAACTCGGCGATGAGACGACGGGTGATCCCCGGCGCGAGCAGCGCGTCACCGGCGGCCACGATCCTGATCGCCTCCGCCAGCTGATCGGCCGACGCGTCCTTGAGCAGGAACCCGGAGGCGCCCGCCCGCAGCGCGTCGTACACGTACTCGTCGAGGTCGAAGGTGGTCAGCACCAGGACTCTGATCTGCGGAGTCTCGCCGGTGATGCGGCGGGTGGCCTCGATGCCGCCCAGCTCGGGCATGCGGATGTCCATCAGGACGACGTCCGGGGCGAGTTCGGCGACCTTCGCGATGGCGTCCAGGCCGTCGACCGCCTGACCGACCACCTCGATGTCGGGCCGGGTGTTGAGCAGCACCGTGAAGCCCTGCCGGACCATCTGCTGATCGTCGGCGATGAGTACGCGGATGGTGCCGCTCGTCATGAGGTGTCTCCAGTGCGGTTCTTGGGACCTGGGGGTCTGCCGGTACGAGTGCCGTTGGCGTTGCCACTGCCGTTGCCGTTGCCGTTGCCGTGGGGGAGTCCTTCGGAAGCGTCGGTGCCGGCGCGGGGGAGGAACGCCGCCACCGTGAAACCGCCGCAGGAGGTCTCCATGGCCATGAGCGTGCCACCGAGCATCACGGCCCGCTCCCGCATCCCCAGCAGACCGTGTCCCGCGCCCGGCGAGGGCGGGGCGGGCCTCCTCGGCGCGGAGTTGACGACCCGGATCTGCAGACCGCGCGGAAAGTGCGTGAGCTCCACCCGCACCATGGAACCCGGCGCGTGCCGCAGCGCGTTGCTCAGCGCCTCCTGGACGATCCGGTACGCGGACAGCTCCACGCCGGGCGCCAGCGGAAGCACCTCGCCGTCGATCTCCGTGGTCACCGTCAGCCCGGCGGCGCGGGTGTTCTCGACCAGGGCTTCGAGGCGGTCGAGAGTGGGCTGCGGGGCGTGGGGGGCGGCGCCGGTGCCGGGTGCGCCGAGCCCGTACGGGTCGCCGGGGTTCTCCGAACGCAGCACTCCGAGGACCCTGCGCAGTTCGGTGAGCGCCTCCAGGGCGTTCTGCCGGATGCCGTCGAGGTTCTCCCTCAGTTCGTCGGAGGGGTTCTCCACCAGGTGCGGGGCGACCTGGGCCTGGATGGAGATGACCGACATGTGGTGGGCGACCACGTCGTGCAGCTCGCGGGCTATACGGCTGCGCTCCTCCAGAAGCGTGCGCCGGGAACGCTCCTCGGCCGTCAGGGACTCCTGCTCCACGAGCTGGGTGCGGGCCTCCCGGCTGCCGCGCAGGGCGGTGCCGAGGAGGACGGCGACCACGAAGACGGTGACCGAGGTGACACCCGTCGCGGTGTACGGCCCGCCTCCGACGACCCCCTCGACGAAGAACGTCGTCAGCCCTGTCAGGGCCAGCGCCCCTATCGCCACGTAGGTGGACATCCGCAGCGAGAGGAAGAACAGGACGAGCACGTGCGCGGTGATCGCGGGCACGCTCCAGGGCCAGTTGGGGCCCGGCGGCGCGGTGCCCACCAGGTGCGCCCGCGCCATCACCGCGGCCACGACGGTCCCGGCGAGCGACAGCCACCAGGCCGGGACGGGCCGCCACAGGGCGAGTACGAGCGCCACGCCCTGGGCGAATCCGGCCAGCACTCCCAGCTCCACGCCCAGCCGGTAGCCGTTGCTCATGGCATCGGTGCCGGTGAGTGCGACGCCGAGGGCGATGACGGAGACGACCACGTGCGGCAGCCAACGGAGCCTGCGAGGGCGGGACAGTGGCAGCAGCGGGGCGGGGGCGCCGTCCCAGAGGCCTGTGCGGACGGCACCGAGGAAGCCGGCCAGGAAGCCCAGGACGAGCGTCCGTGCGCGAGCGGCGCGGGACGGGCGGGGCGAGCGGGCGGAGCGGGGCGAGCGGGCAGCGTCCGCGGTGCCTTCGACGTACTCGCCGTCTTCGCCGTACTCGGAGTGCTCGGCGTACTCGGAGTGCTTCCGGTGAGTGGGCTCGTGTGTGGTGGGGCGGGTGTCCGGGGGCGGTGCGGAAGGGGTGCCGTTCTCTGCCTGGGCATCGTCCACGCGGTCAACTCTAGGCACGGCGGGCCTCCTTCCCTCCCGCTGCGCGGCGGTGAGTACGGACGACACGTGACGGCCGGTGGGCGGGCCCGGCACGTCGGTGACCCTGTTCGCAGGAGTGGAAGGCGGCCCGACAGACCGCGAGCGCCAGGGCGAAGACCGGGAGCCAGGCCAGCCGGAACGCCACCCAGGTGACGTCGTCGGGCCGGGTGTGCAGGCCGGGGAGACGGCCCATGAGGAGGCCGGTCGCGGTGACCGACATCAGGGCCGTCTGGTGCCACAGGAAGACCGTCATCGCGGAGAGGTTGACGAACGCCACGCCCGCCCAGAGCACGGGCCGCCGCATCGCCCGCCGCAGCGGCTCCCGCAGGAGCAGGGCGAGACCGCACTGGGCCGTGCCGAAGACGACGGCGGCCAGGGTCGGCGGGTCGAGGTTGGAGATCCTGGCGCCGGGGACGCCGACCATCGACGCCGGATAGCCGCCCCACGCGACCAGCGCCGCGGTCGTCGCCGCGCCGAGCGTGAGCAGCACCCAGCCCGAGCGCCGGGTCAGTTCGCCCCGGGTCCAGGCCGCGCCCAGGGTGAACGGCACCAGCCAGCCCGCCGCCACGTTCACCCAGCCCAGCCAGGGCGGGCCGCCGAAGCCGAACCGGACGAGGTCCACATGGAGGACGACGGCCAGCGGCCACAGCGGGTTGACCCGGGTCACCAGCGGGGTCAGCGCCGTCAGCCCGGCGAGGACCAGCAGGAACCACAGCGGTGACAGGGCCAGCTTCAGCAGGGCGTGGACGGTGCCCATGTCCGCGCCCGTCAGGAGCAGTCCGACCACGGCCACCGCCCACAGGCCGAGCACGGCGGCCACCGGTTTGAAGAGGCGCGTGAGTCGCGTACCCAGCCATCGTCCGTACGTCGTGCCGCGCGCCCGTGCCGACGCGTAGCTCCTGGTCGCCAGGTGGCCGCCCACCAGGAAGAACACGGCCAGCGTCTGGAAGGCCCACGAGACGGGGGCGAGCCATGGCATGGGGGCGAGGGGGCTCGACGTGTGGAGGGTGCCGCCGTCGGCCACCAGGGCGGTGACGAGCCAGTGGCCCAGCACGACGCCGAGTATCGCGAGGGCGCGCAGGGCGTCGACGCCGCGGTCCCGGCGGGCGGGGGTCGCCGCGTCGATCCGTTCGGCGGCCGTGGCGAGGGCACCCTTACGCACGGGTCACCTCCGATGTGCGGCCGAGCACTATCCGGGCGAGGTTGTCCAAGGACTCCGAGCCCGGCCTGAAGTAGTCGCTGTGGCCGCCGTCGCCCGCCGCGAACACCCGGGCGCCGAACGCCGGGGACACCGGGTCCGTGCCGTATCCGACCGTCGTGCCGAAGAGGTCGGCCAGGCCGTGCGGGACGTCCGCGATCCAGTCGTCCGCGCCGCGGCCGGCCCAGACCCGGGCCGTCGTACGGAGGTCCGCGGCGGACTCCACGCCGGTGCCCGGGCTGCCGAACAACACGAGGTCGGAGATGTCCGGTCCGCTCGCCGCGCGGGCGCCCACGGCCGTCCCGTACGAGTGGCAGAGCAGGGAGACGCGGGCTCGGCCGTTCAGCTCCCTCAACTCGGCTATGAACGAGCGCAGTTCGGGGGCCGCGTCCGCCGCCCGGCCCGTGGTGAGGATCTCGGGGCTGATCGTGCCGGGTGTCTCGTAGCCGAGCCAGGCGACGACCGCGGCGCGTGTGCCGAGCCGTCGGTGCAGGGTCTGGGCGCCTTCGCGGAAGCGCTCGTAGGTGTCCAGTGTGGTGTCCGAGCCCGGTACCAGGACCGCCACGCGGTCGGTCTTCGCCAGGTCGCCGAAGACCTCTACGGCGCGGCCGGGGCCTCGGGCGTCGAAGGCGAGGTAGTGACGTTCCGGGTCGGCCATGGCGTGGACGGCGGACGCGCGGTCACGCGCGCCGTGGGCGGCGGCCATGCGGGACGCCTCGGCGGCGTTCGCCCGGTTCGCCGCGTACGCCCTGTCCAGGGTGGTCGGGGTGACCGTTCCGATGTGGGCCGGGGCGGGCGCCGGTATGTCCGGGTGCGCGGTCGCGGCGGAGATCGGGGCGACGACGGCGGCTGTGATCAGTGTGGCGAGCAGGCCTCGGCGTAGGCGGGGGCGTGGGTGTGGGTGTGGGCGTAGGCGGGGGTGGCGTGGCTGGTTCGACGACTGTGGCTCGTGCGTTCTTGTCCACCATGCCATGGCCCGTCCCCGTCCTCGTCTCTGTCCCTGTCCGGTGCGTTGGCCCGTCGGGCCTCGCTGATAGGGAAGTTACGAATTCGGGTGCGTAGTCGGCGTCCCGCTGGGGGGCTCAACTGGGGCGTGGCTCTCAGGTATTACGGGTATCACCGGGGGCGGATTCGGGGTGTCTGCCTGTCGGTGGGCGGGGGTTGTGACTTCGTCTGCGGCGGCGTGGGGGCTGGGTGCGCAGTTCCCCGCGCCCCTTCAGGTTGGCCGGGGCGCGGGCGGCTCTCGGAGAGGTGGCCCCTTCCGGCCTGGACAGAACCGTGCGTATTCGTCTGCGGCGCCGTGCGGGCTGGGCGCGCCGTTCCCCGCGCCCCTTCGGGTTGGTCGGGGCGCGGGCGGCTCTTGGAGAGGCTCCCCCATCCGGTCCTGGACAGAACCGTGCGTATTCGTCTGCGGCGCCGTTTGGGCCGGGCGCGCCGTTCCCCGCGCCCCTTCGGGTTGGTCGGGGCGCGGGCGGCTCTTGGAGAGGCTCCCCCATCCGGTCCTGGACAGAACCGTGCGTATTCGTCTGCGGCGCCGTTTGGGCCGGGCGCGCCGTTCCCCGCGCCCCTTTGGTTGGCCGGGGCGCGGGCAGTTCTTGGAGTGGGGCTGGGACTGATGTGGCTGTCTTACCAGGCCAGTTGGGCGATTTCCTCTGCCACCACCGCGCACGCGTCCGCCGTCGGGTCGATCAGGGGGAAGTGGCCTACCTCCTCCAGGAGCGTCAGGCCCACCACCTCGCCCGCCTTTGCCGCCGCGTCCGCGTACGACTCGGCCACCGCCTGTGGCACGACGGTGTCCGTTCGGCCCTGGACCAGGGTCGTGGCGATGCCCGTCGGGAGGAGCAGGGCCGGGTCGGCGTACGGCTGACGTTCCTCGAACTTGGTCGATCCGCCGAGGAGTTGGAGTGACGCTCCGGAGCACACGTCCAGCTTCTCCGCGATCGTGAAGTCGGCGATCGGGGCCAGGGCGACGACTCCGCGCAGCGGGGCCGGCCGCTCCAGGTACCAGGGCGCGTCGGTCGGCAGCAGGTGGCGGGCGGCCGCCCAGAGCGCCAGCTGACCGCCGGCCGAGTGACCGGTGACCACCGTGCGGCGCACATCGGCCCCCGGCAGTGCCTCCCGTACGAGAGCCGGCATCGCGTCCAGCGCCGCCGCCACGTCGTCGAAGGTCTCGGGCCACCGCCCCGCCACCGGACCCGTACCGCCCTGCGCCGGGATCGTGCCGCCGCGCCGGTACTCGACGTTGGCCACGGCGAAGCCCCGCCTGGCCAGGAAGTCCGCGAACGGGGTGATGTGCCGCCGGTCGTACGGGGCACGCCAGGCACCGCCGTGCAGGACGACGACGAGCGGGGCCGACTCCTCGCCGCCGCGCGGTGCGTAGAAGTCGACGACCTGGTCGGGGTGGTCGCCGTACGCGGCGGTGGCGTCGGGGTCGACGGGCGGATGGGAGAAGGCCGACTCCTCCTCCGCGGCGTCGCGGGCGTCGTCCGGCATGCTCCAAGCCTCTCAGCGGTGCGGTGTCCGTTCCCCGGCCCGTGAGCTCTCGGAGCTTGCGGTCAACGTGCTCCGGGGCGCGGGTCGTTGGCGGGACGGTATCAGGCCGGTGACGTGCGCCTACACACCGCCGTCACGCTCGGTGAAGGGTAAACGGTGCTGGTGTTTCGTTACGCTGGTGGAGTACCACCGCAGTGCCACCGCAGTGCCACCGCAGTGCCACCGCAGTGCCACCGCAGTATCGCCGGAGTGCCGCCGGAGTGCCGTCCCCGCGGCGTCCGGCCCGGGCCGGCCCACCACCGCGCCTGATCGCTAAGGAGTTCCTCTCATGACCGCCGCGTCCGCCGACGAACCCGAGAACGAGAGCGAGCCCGAGCCCGGGACCGTCCGGCCCGGAGGGCGTACCGCTCGGGTTCGTACAGCCGTGTTGCGCGTCGCCGGGGACGTGCTGGCCGAGCAGGGGTTCGCCCATCTCGATCTGGCGGACGTGGCCCGGCGCGCGGGCGTCGGGAAGACGACCGTGTACCGGCGCTGGGGCTCGGTCACCGGGCTCGTCGCCGACCTGCTCGGTGACATGGCCGAGCAGTCGCTCCCCCGTACCGAGACGGGTTCCGTGCTCGGGGATCTGCGGGCCAACGCCGCGCTGGTGTGCCGGACGCTCGCCGATCCGCGGCAGGGGGCGTTGTTCCGGGCGGTGATCGCCGCGGCGGCGTGCGACGCGCGTACGGCGGAGGCGTTGCGACGGTTCTACGAGGTACGGGTCGCCGAGTGGGCGCCCTGTGTCGAACAAGGGGTCGCGCGCGGGGAGTTGCCTGTGGGGACCGATGCGGGGGAGGTCGTGCGGGCTGTTTCGGCGCCGTTGTACTACGCGTTGCTCACGTCGGGGGTGGTGCCGGACGAGGACGCCGGGGAGCGGGCCGCGGCGGCGGCGGTTGTCGCTGCGCGGGGTGGGGTGTTCGTGGCGTAGGGCGGCCTCGGGGAACACGTGTCCGGTGCCGCGACGCGTCGACCGCCTGTCGTTGAACGACCCGTTGCCGGCAGGCGGCCCGCAGCGTGGACCGGCCGGCCCCGTGCCCCGCGGGGCGCGAGGCTCGGGGTCGGCCATGTGCAGTGGGTCAGGACAGAGGGTGCAGCCAGTGGGCCTCCAGTTCCCCCTCGACCAGGCCCGCGATGGCGGCGAAGTACGTCTGCATGAACGGCTGCGAGACGTGCGCCAGCAGGTGGGCGCCGGAGGACCAGCGCTCGTAGAAGGCGAAGGCGCCCGGCTGGTCCGGTGTGGTGTGCACCACGTACTGCTCGCATCCGTCCTCCTTGCGGGTGAGGCCGATGATCGCCTGGATCTCGCCCAGCATCCGGCCCTCCTCGCCCGCCTTGGCCCGGGCGTATCCATAGACCGCGACCGGCGCGTCCGAGGCGAGGACGGCGGCGGGGATGAGGCCGTCGGGTGTGGTGTCGTCGGGCGTGGTGTTGTCAGTGCTCATGAGGTCCTGCTCCGTCGTGATCGGTTCCGCCGGTGTTGATGGCCGGCGGTCGGAGTGTAAAAGTTGACGTTGACGTCAGAGGCAAGTCGTCTGACGAACCCACGAACCCTGGGACGGACCGCCAGCGACCGGGACCCGGCGGCATGGGGAGCAGAGAGAGCAGAGGGAGCGACGGAATGCGTATCGGCGAGGTGGCATCGGCTGCGGGAGTGAGCACGCGGGCGCTGCGCTACTACGAGCAGCAACAGCTCATCGTGTCGAGCCGCAGCGCGGGCGGGCAGCGCCTCTACGCCCCGGACACGGTCGAGCGCGTGCGGTGGATCCAGCTCCTCTACGCTGCCGGGCTGAGCAGCCGGACGATCGTGGAGTTCCTGCCGTGCGTGCACACCGGTATCGCCGGCCCGGAGATGATCACCCGACTCCGCGCGGAGCGGGACCGCCTCGACGAGCACATGCGGGACCTTGCCGCCACGCGGGCCCGACTGGACTCTGTCCTCGCCGCCGCCGAGTTCGGCGCGACACGGGTGGCCGACGAGGCCCCGGAGGTCGCGGAAGCCACGGAAGCCACGGAGGTCTGAAGCCCGACCTGCACGCGTCGGCCTCGCCCCGGCACCCAGGCCGAAGCCGAGGCCGGTGCTGAAGCCGGTGCCGAAGCCGAGGAACTGGTCCTCCACGCCCCCGAGTCAGTAACGGGAAGGGCAGGGGCGACGGGGACGACGGCGACAGTAAACCCCCGCCCCGGCATCCGTCAGAACATCCTCCCCAACACCCCCGCCGCCCTCTCCGCATCCCCGAACCCCACATACAGCGGCGTGAAGCCGAAACGCAGGATGTCCGGTTCCCGGAAGTCGCCGATCACGCCCTGGTCGATGAGGCGGCGCATCACCGCGCCCGCGTCCGCGCACCGCAACGCGACCTGGCTGCCCCGCTCCCCGTGGTCGGCCGGAGTCACGGACTCCACCGCGCCCCCGGGCACGTACGCCGTCACGCACTCCAGGAAGAAGTCCGTCAGGGCGAGGGACTTGGCCCGGACCGCCTCGATCGACACGTCGTCCCAGACCTCCAGGGCCGCCTCCAGCGCGAGCATGGAGAGGATGTCCGGGGTGCCGACCCGGCCGCGCAGGGCGCCGTCGGCCGGCACGTGGTCCGGGGTCATGCCGAAGGGGTCGGCGTGGGAGTTCCAGCCCGGCAGCGGCGAGTCGAAGCGGGCCTGGTGGTCCCGGCGGACGTACAGGTACGCCGGTGAACCCGGGCCGCCGTTCAGGTACTTGTAGGTGCAGCCGACCGCCAGGTCCACGCCGTGTTCGTCCAGGCCGACCGGCAGGGCGCCCGCGCTGTGGCACAGGTCCCAGATCGAGACGGCACCCGCCTCGCGGATCGCGGCCGTCAGCGCCGGCAGGTCGTGCAGGCGGCCCGTGCGGTAGTCGACGTGGTTCAGGAGCACCGCGGCCGTACGTCCGCTCAGGGCGTCCGGTACCTCGTCGGGCGCCACCGGGCGCAGCGTGCAGCCCGTGAGCCGCGCCGCCGACGCGGCGATGTAGCCGTCCGTGGGGAACGTCGTCGCGTCGACCAGGATCTCGTCCCGGTGCCCCCGGAGGGCACCACCGTCCGCGCCCCTGTCCGTGCCCCCGTCCGTGCCCCCGCCGGCCAGGCGCACCGCGCCCACGACCGCCTTGAACACGTTCACGCTCGTCGAGTCGCCCACGACGATCTGGCCCGGCGCCGCGCCCACCAGCGGGGCGATCCGGTCGCCGATCCGCTCCGGCGCGGTCCACCAGCCGCTCTCGTCCCAGGACCGGATCCGCAGCGAACCCCACTGTCTGCGCACGACGTCCTCGACCCGGCCGGGCACCGAGCGCGGCAGCGCGCCGAGCGAGTTCCCGTCCAGGTACACCGTGTCGTCCAGGACGAACTGCGCGCGCACCTTGCCCAGTTCGTCGGCGGCGTCCAGCGCAGCGGCCCTGTCCGCGAGGGACTTCCCGGCGGATTCCGCGTACGTCTCAGACATGGGACCGTGCCGTCCACAGCTCGGGGAAGACGTTCTTGCGGGCCCGCTTCTCCAGCCAGGCCACGCCCGCCGAGCCGCCGGTGCCCGTCTTGGAGCCCATCGCGCGGCGGGTGGCGACCAGGTGGTCGTTGCGCCAGCGCCAGACCAGTTCGGCGACATCGGTCAACGCCTCGCCGAGGCGCGCGAGTTCGGAGCTCTCGTCGCCCGCGTAGAGGTCCGTCCACACGGCCTCGACCTCGGGCGAGGGCTCGTAACGGCCGGCGACGTCCCGCTGGACGACCGAGGACGGTATCGCGTGGCCGCGCCGTGCGAGCAGCCGCAGGACCTCGTCGTACAGGCTCGGCTCGTGCAGGGCCTTCTCCAGCTCGGCGTGCACGCGGGGCGCGCCCCGGTGCGGTACGAGCATGGACGCGGACTTGTCGCCGAGCAGGAACTCCATCCGCCGGTACATCGCCGACTGGAATCCGGAACCCTCACCGAGGGCGCTGCGGTACGAGTTGAACTGGGCCGGAGTCAGCTGGCCGAGGGGCTTCCAGGAGGCGTTCAGCGCCTCCAGCTCCCGTACCGAACGCTTCAGGGCCGCCACCGCGACCGGCACGCGGTCCTCGCGCAGCGCCTTCGCCGCGGTCTCCCACTCGTGCACGATGACGGTGAACCACAGCTCCATGACCTGGGTCGTCACCAGGAAGACCATCTCTCCGGGGTCGTCGGAGAGGGTGTGCTGGAGGTGGGTGAGGACGTCCGCCTGCACGTAGTCCTCGTACGGCGTCGTTCCCTGGAAGTCGAGATGCGGGGTCTCGGGCTCCGAAGCCACTGCGTGGGGCTGAGCCTGTTGGGACATCGCTGTCTCCTGCTGTACTCCGGGTAGCGGTCCGCCCCTGCCGAATTCCGACACGGGGGCCCCGGTCCCCATCCGGCATCCTCCACAATCGTGCCCCGAAACCGCAAGGTCCGCCTGGTCACACCAGGCGGACCTGCGCGTACGCGGCCCGTGGAGGGCTCGCGGGCTAGCCCAGGGTCTGGGCCGCCACCGGGGAGGAGTCCTTCAGGAACTGCGCGCAGCGCTCGTACTCCGCCTGCTCGCCGATCGCCTGGGCGGCGCGGGCGAGGCCGTGCAGGGCGCGCAGGAAGCCGCGGTTCGGCTCGTGCTCCCACGGCACCGGGCCGTGGCCCTTCCAGCCGCCGCGGCGCAGGGAGTCGAGGCCCCGGTGGTAGCCGGTACGGGCGTACGCGTACGACTCGACGACACTGCCGCGCTCGAACGCCTCGTCGGCCAGCTGCGCCCAGGCGAGCGAGGAGGTCGGGTACTTCGCGGCGACGTCGGCGGGCGCCGTGCCGTTCGCGAGGAGCTCGCGCGGCTCCGGGTCGTCGGGCAGGTGGGTCGGGGGCGGTCCCCCGAGGAGGTTCTCGTGAATGGCCATGGGTTCCAGTTTGCGCTATCCGTGGCCGCCGCGGGGTCCCCGGGTGGAGCTGCCCCGACCGAAAACGTGCACGAGCAGGCACTCGGGTCCGCCGGGCCCGGGGGTGAGCCCGGGACCGGGCTGGGGATGGACCACAGGTGCGTCGGGGTGGGAGCGGGCCGTGCCGGTACGTCGAGTCCGCCGCCCCCGTGCATACGGCTCTCAGTTGGAGGGTCGGGCTTTTTTGCGGGAGCCCTACGCGGCGGACTTTCGACGTACCGGCACGGCCCGCTCCCTGGTCTCGTCGACGGGTGCCGGTCATCCGACCCGTAGACCGGTGCGGGGATGGAGAGAGGGCGGGCGGGCTACTCCAGCCGTCCCCGTGAGCGGTTCGGCTCCAGCGGCGGAGCCGTCACGCTGCCGTGCGTGAGGCATTCCGGCCGCAGGCAGCCCGGCGGGGGCTTGCGCACGGTCGCGAAGGCGATCACCGCGCCCACCACCAGCACGCCCGCGCACAGCGGCATGGCCCGCCGGAACGCGTCGTCGAAGGCGTCCGCCGACCGGTACGCCTCCTCGCCCATCCCGGCCAGCAGCGGCAGCGCGGCCACCGCGACGAGACCGGCGGCGCGGGCGGCCGCGTTGTTGATGCCGCTGGCGAGCCCCGCCCGGCCGGTGTCCACGGAGGCCAGCACGGTCGCGGTGAGGGGCGCCACCAGCGTCACCATGCCGGTGCCGAGCACCAGGACGGCGGGCAGCACGTCGGCCGCGTACGAGGCGTCCTCGCCCACTCTCAGCATCAGCAGCATCCCGGTCGCGCACAGCAGCGGGCCGACCGTGAGCGGGATGCGCGGGCCGATGCGCTGGGCCAGCTCGCCCGAGCGGGCCGACAGCAGCAGCATCAGGACCGTGGTCGGCAGCAGCGCCGTACCGGCGCCCAGGGCCGAGTAGCCGGCCACGACCTGGAGCTGGACCGCGGAGAGGAAGAAGAACCCGCCGAAGGCCGCGTACACGCACAGGGTGACGACGTTGACCGCCGTGAACTGGCGGGACGCGAAGATGTCGAGCGGCATCATCGGGTCGGGCCGCCGCTTCTCCACGGCCACGAAGGCGACGCCCGCCGCGACACCGGCCGCCGCCGTCACCGCGACGACGGGCACCGAGCCGCCGGGCGCCTCGATGAGCGCGTACGTCACCAGGGCCAGCGACAGTGCGCCGAGGGCGGCGCCGAGCACGTCGAAGCCGCGCCCGTGGACTCGGTCGTCCTTCGACTCCGGTACGTGTCTCAGGGCGATCGGGGCGCACAGCAGGGCGAGCGGGACGTTCAGCAGGAACACCCAGCGCCAGCCGGGGCCGTCCACCAGCCAGCCGCCCAGGAAGGGGCCGACCGCCGCGCCGATGCCGCCGAAACCGGACCACAGGCCGACGGCCCGCGCCCGGTCCTCCGGGTGGAACGACGCCTGGATAAGGGCCAGCGAGCCGGGCGTGAGCAGCGCCCCGCCGACGCCCTGGAGCGCGCGGGCGGCGACGAGCACCCCCGCGTTCGGAGCGAGCCCGCACAGCAGTGAGGCCGCCGCGAACCACACCACACCGACGACGAACACCTTGCGCCGCCCGAAGCGGTCGCCCAGGGCGCCGCCCAGGAGGATGAGTCCCGCGAGGGTCAGCATGTAGGCGTTGACCGTCCACTGGAGACCGGCCAGGTCGGCGTCGAGGTCGCGGCCGATCGTCGGCAGCGCCACGTTCACCACGGTCGAGTCGAGCATCGCCATGCTGGATCCGAGGACCGTGGTCAGCAGGATCCACTTGCCCGTGGAGGAGGACATCCGGACGGCCGGGGCCGGGGACGAGGCCGAGGACGAGGACGAGGACGGGGACGGGACCGGGGCCGGGGGCTCCTGGGACGGGGGCGTCGGGTCAGCCATGTTCCGGATCATACGGACAGACGGCGGGGCCCGGCCGTCCCTGTGGACAACCGGGCCCCGCTGTGCGGAATGCGCGTACTCGCCCGCTCGGCTACTTGATCTTCGTGCCGGTGGAACGCAGGTGACCGCAGGCCTGGGTGACGCGCGCGGCCATCGAACCCTCGGCGAGCTTGCCCCAGGTGCGGGGGTCGTACGTCTTCTTGTTGCCGACCTCGCCGTCGACCTTCAGGACGCCGTCGTAGTTGCGGAACATGTGGTCCGCGACCGGGCGCGTGAACGCGTACTGGGTGTCCGTGTCGATGTTCATCTTCACGACGCCGTTCTCCAGGGCCGTGCGGATCTCCTCCTCGGAGGAGCCGGAGCCGCCGTGGAAGACGAAGTCGAACGGGGACGGCTTGTTGTACTTCGCCGCCACGCCCTCGTTCAGCTCCTTGAGGAGCTCGGGGCGCAGGACGACGTTGCCCGGCTTGTAGACGCCGTGCACGTTGCCGAAGGACGCGGCCAGCAGGTAGCGGCCCTTCTCGCCCAGGCCCAGGGCCTCGACGGTACGGAACGCGTCGTCGACCGTGGTGTAGAGGGAGTCGTTGATCTCGTGCGAGACGCCGTCCTCCTCGCCACCGGTCGGGGTGATCTCCACCTCAAGGATGATCTTCGCGGCGGCGGCGCGGGCCAGCAGTTCCTGGGCGATGGCCAGGTTGTCGGCGAGGGTCTCCGCGGAGCCGTCCCACATGTGGGACTGGAACAGCGGGTTCTGACCGGCCTTGACGCGCTCCTCGGAGACCGCGAGCAGCGGACGTACGTACCCGTCGAGCTTGTCCTTCGGGCAGTGGTCCGTGTGCAGCGCGACGGTGACGTCGTACTTCGTGGCGACGATGTGCGCGAACTCGGCCAGCGCCACCGCGCCGGTGACCATGTCCTTCTTGTGCTGGCCGCCCAGGAACTCCGCACCGCCGGTGGAGATCTGGATGATGCCGTCGCTCTCGGCCTCCGCGAAGCCGCGGAGCGCAGCGTGCAGGGTCTGCGTCGAGGTCACATTGATGGCCGGGTAGGCGAACTTGCCTGCCTTCGCCCGGTCGAGCATCTCGTTGTAGACCTCGGGGGTTGCGATGGGCATCTGTCCGCTCCTTGTATGTGCGGGTGGCGTTCTGCTGAGAACCCTGACCTAGGGGGCGACGTCATCGTCGGCCCCATCTTTCCAGACATGACCGGATGCTCCGGCCTCGCTCAATGCTCGCTCGGTGCTCACTCGGTGCCTCGATCGGTGCCCGATCGAGGCTCGCTCAGGCGAGACCCAGCTCGTCCTTGGAGTACGCGAAGAGGTACGGGACGCCGGCGGCTTCCTGGATCTTCTCCGCGGCGCCGGTGGCCCGGTCGACGATGGTCGCCACGCCGACGACCTCCGCGCCGGCCTCGCGCACGGCCTCGACGGCGGCGAGCGGGGAGCCGCCGGTCGTCGAGGTGTCCTCGACGACGAGCACGCGGCGGCCCGCGATGTCCGGGCCCTCGACCCTGCGCTGCAGGCCGTGCGCCTTCGCCTCCTTGCGGACGACGAAGGCGTCGACGCGCCTGCCGCGCGCGTGGGCGGCGTGCAGCAGGGCTCCGGCCACCGGGTCGGCGCCCATGGTGAGGCCGCCGACCGCGTCGAAGTCCAGGTCGGCCGTCAGGTCGAGGAGGACCTGTCCGACCAGCGGGGCGGCCTCGCCGTCCAGGGTGACCCGCCGCAGGTCGACGTAGTAGTCGGCCTCGATCCCGGAGGAGAGGGTCACCTTGCCGTGCACCACGGCCTTGTCCTTGATCTGCTGCAGCAGCTCGCCGCGTACGTCGTCGCTCATGCGGGTCAGCTTAGAGGCGGCGCCAGGTCCAGGTGGTGGCGGCTTCCAGGGGGTCGATGGGGGTGACCAGGCGGGGCAGGGTGTTCAGGCCGTTGGGCGGGCCGGTCTGCGGCTCCACGCACACGGCGGCCTCCTGCTCGTCGTAGACGACGACCCACTGCTCGCGGCTGGCCACGTTCAGCTCCAGCCGTCCCGGCCAGGTGAGGGTGACGTCGACGCCGCCGGGCATCCCGAAGCAGTCGTCCCAGGGGCCGGGTAGGGGGGCGGTCCGGTGGCCGGTCGGCAGATGGTCGTCGCCGCGCTCCTCCTGCCATTCGGCGTCGAAGTCGACGCGCACACCCTCGTCTCCCTCTCCCTCTCCCCCGAGGGTGCGGTTGAACCAGGGGTGCCATCCGATCTGCGCCGGGAACGAATCGCCGTACGTCTCCACCGACATGGTGAGCGTCAGGGAGTCCTCGGTCAGCCCGACGACCTGGGTGACACGGCCTGCGTACGGCCAGGGGTCGACGAGGTCGTACGTGATGACGGTTTCGTCGGCGCTCTTGCGGGCGATGCGCCAGGCGGCGTCGCGGGCGGTGCCGTGGATGGCGTGCGGTGGGGAGTTGAGGGGGAGCTGGTGGGGGACCGCGCCGTTCAGGAAGCGGCCGTCCCTGGTGCGGCCGCACCACGGGACCATGGGGAAGCAGCCGAACTTGTCGCCCTGGCGCAGCAGTTCGACGCCGTCGACCTTCAGTCCGCCGATCCGTCCGCCGTTGCCCGGCTGCACGGTCGCTTGCGCGTTGCCGGCGGTCAGCGTGATGTCTTCGTTACTCACGCGACGACCCTACGGGGTGGAACACGGGCTGTGGGCCGCAGGGCCCGATCCCGGCCCTGTGCGGGGCACCTGACGGCTGTCGGCTGCGGGCCGTCGGAGGCTGGCCGCGCAGTTCCTCGCGCCCCTACCGGGGGCTCCAGCCCGCTGCCAACTGCGGGCCGACCGTGGCCGGGCGCGCAGTTCCCCGCGCCCCTCACGGGGGCTCCAGCCCGCTGTCGACTGCCGGCCGTCCGTGGCCGGGCGCGCAGTTCCCCGCGCCCCTCACGGGGCACCTGGCGGCTGCGGGTCGTCCGGGGCTGGCCGCGCAGTTCCTCGCGCCCCTGTCGGGGCATCGCCAGCTGTCGGCTGCGGGGCCCCGGGGCAGCCCCCTAAGGGGCGCGGGGAACTGCGCGGGCGACCCCCACCCGGCCGCAGACAAAGACGCACCGCAAACCGTCCTGCCCCGCGGCCAGCGACCCGCGGCCAGCGGGTCAGTGGCGGCGGCGGAGGGCCCGGCCCACCACGATCGCCGAGGCCAGCGCGAGCGCCGCCGCGGGTGCGGCCCAGCGCAGGACCGCGCTGCCGCCCGCGGACTCGGGCGCCGGCACGGGCGCGTACCGTCCCCGCGGCGGCGCATGGTCGACCTCCTCCGCGCTGCGGCCGATCATCGTGCGCCGCGCGTGCGCCGCCTCGGCCGGTTCCCCCGGCGGCAGGGTCCCGTCGTCCTCGAAGCCCCCCACGAAGTCGCCCTCGGCGAACGGCACGTGCGAGGAGGGGTGCTCCAACACCGAATCGGACCCGAGGTCGGACTCGGGGTCGAGGTCGGGCTCGGGCTCGGCGGACGCCTCCTCCGACTCCAGCCCCGGCTCAGACGCCGGCTCAGGCGCCAGGTGTTCCGCGAACCGGTTCAGCAGCCGGGTCGTCGCCGACGCCACCTCGTCCGCCGGCAGATCGGCGATACGCCCGTCGGCCGAGGCCGTACCGGTGAAGGTGAGCGTCGAGCCCCCCTCGGCCGCCAGCACGGTCAGCGTGAGCGCGAGCTTCACCGTCCCCGTCCCCCGCGCCTCCGCCGCGTCGGCCTCGACGGAGTACGAGCCGTCGTCCCGCGGGGACACACCGAGCGTCCCCCGGTACGTGATGGAGTGCCCGCCGATCCGTACCTTCAGGCGGCCGGAGACGGGCGCCGTCCCCGCGTCCTGCTGGAGACCGGGCAGCGCCCGCGCCACCCGCGCTGGATCGGCGAGAGCCTCGCGCAGACGCTCGACGGGAACCGGAACGAACACCTCATGCTCCATGTCGGCCGAGCCTACCCAGCACCACCGGCACCGCACCCGTACATGCGGGGATTCCCCCGGATCCGCCGCGGACGGACCCGTACGCCGACTCAGTCGGCGTATCTCGGGTGCACCAGCGTCGAGGGCGGCAGTCCCCCCAGCCGGGTGCGCGCCGCCGCCCGGACGCCCGCCTGGAGGGACGGCACCCCCGGCGCCCCCGCCGCCGTCCGCAGCCGCGGCAGGGCACGCGACGCGAGCACGTACCCCCAGTCGTGCGGAACCCGCGCCCCGTCCGTCGCCTCGGAGTCACGGCCGCCGACCGAGTACGGCACGGTCCGCAGCCCCGCCGCCCGTACCGTCGCGTCGACCGTCCAGAACACGCGCGGCCGCGCCGCCACGGGCCCCGCGTGCACGACGAGCCGCCCGCCGACGCCGAGCACCTCGCGGGCCAGCCCGTAGAACTCCTGCGAGTACAGCTTCGTACTGGACGTGTTCTCGGGGTCGGGCAGATCGGAGACGACCACGTCGTACGCGGCCCGCGGGGCCTGCCGTAGCCAGCCGAACGCGTCCGCGGCGACGACCCGCACCCGCGGATCCCCGTACGCGTGACCGTTGAGCGCGGACAGCGCCGGGTCGGTGCGGGCCAACTCCACGAACTGGGTGTCGAGTTCGACGACGTCGACCCGCCGTACGCCCCGGTGCCGCAGCACCTCGCGGACGGCGAGCCCGTCGCCGCCGCCGAGGACGAGCACGCGCGCGTGGGGACCGTTCATCGCGGGGTGCACGAGGGCCTCGTGGTAGCGGCGCTCGTCGCTGCCGCTGACCCGCAGCCGGCCGTCGAGGTAGAGGTCGAGCCGGCTGCCGTCGGTGCCGCCGGTGAGGACGACGTCGTGGACGTCGGTGTGCATCGCGACCCGGACGTCCCGGCCGTACATCGCGTGCCGCGCGGACCGCTCGAAGTCGTCGACGAGGACGGCGGCCGAGGCGAGCAGCGCGAGGACGAGGAGGTTGGCGACGACGAGCAGCCAGCGCACGCGCCGGGTCAGGTCCTGCCGGAACAGGCCCAGCACGAGCGCGGCGCCGGCGAGCGCGTTGACCGTCCCGGTGATCAGTGTCGCGGTCAGCTGGCCGAGCAGGGGCAGCAGCAGGAACGGGAACGCGAGTCCGCCGGCCAGCGCGCCCACGTAGTCCGCGGCGAACAGGTCGGCGACGGCGCCGCCCGCGTCCTGTCTGCGTACGCGCTGGATCAGTTCCATCAGGAGGGGCACCTCGGCGCCGATGAGCAGCCCGATGGCGAGGGAGAAGCCGACGAGGAGGCAGCTGGAGCCGTTCGCCCAGGCGCCGCCCCAGTCGCCGGTCCAGGCGAAGACGGCGTACAGGGCCATCGCGCTGCAGCCGCCGACGAGGGCGAGCAGGGCCTCCACGGCGCCGAAGCCGGCCGCGGCGCGACAGCGCAGCCGTTTGGCGAGGAGCGAGCCGATGCCCATCGCGAAGACCATCACGGACAGGACGACGGAGGCCTGGGTGATGGAGTCGCCGATCAAGTACGAGGCGAGGGCGACCAGTTCCAGCTCGTACACCAGTCCGCAGGCGGCGCAGACGAACACGCCGGCGAGGACGAGGAACCGGCCGGTGGCGGGCCTGACCGGCAGACGCGCCTGGCCCGCGCCGCGGCGGGGCGGCGGGGCCGTACCGGGCGGGGCGGGCGCGTGCGGCTCGATCATTCAGGGAACGCTACGTCACGGTTTCACTGCGCCCTGTCACCCACACGTGTGTAAATGCCGTCGCCCACGCATACTTTGACCGTTTTGGGGCCCCCGTTTGCCGGACGGCCGCCGAATGCGGGACACCGGGCCCCGGGACCTGCCCCGGACCCGCCCCGGACCTGCGCCAGAACCCGTTCCAGGACCCGCTCCAGAACCCGGCCTAGAGGGTCGCGGGCACCCGTACGCCCACCTTCGTGCGCGTGGCGACCAGTTGACCCTCCTGGGGGTACGCGTGCCAGGTGCGCCAGTGCACCTGGCCCTCGTGGCGCTGCGCGAGCATCGCGGTGAAGGCGTGCGGGCTGCCGGGGAAGACCCCCGCCAGTCCGTTCGGATGGTCGGCGACGAGGGCGAGCAACTCCTGGGCCCGGCCGGCGAAGGAGCCGCGCGACAGCGTCTCCACGCGCGCGGCGAACTCGTACTCCCAGTCGCCCGCCCGTTTGGCGACGCCGAGCGGCAGCGGTGAGCTGCTGCCCGCGATACAGGCGACGGTCTCCGAACACGTGCCCCGCTCCTCCTCAAGGAGCACCTGGTGGGACGCGCCCAGCAGTCTCAACTGCAGTTTCGCGTCGGCAAGTTCGATGTCGAGGGTGGCGAGCGCGGGCAGTGGTTCGCATCCGAGGGCCCAGGCGAGGTCGGCCGCGCGCGTGTCGGTATAGGCGGTGTTGAGGGTCGTGAGCATGGGTCGGCTCCGCTGCACGCAAGGGTGGGGTCGGTCCGTCGCACCCCGGTCGGCGCCGGGCGGTGATCCGGGCCCGGTCGGCCAGGTCAGAAGGTTGTTCCGGGGTCTGCGTCGGCGATACGAGGGAATCATGAACGGCGCGTCCGCCACAGCGTTTTTACCCAACTTCGTAGGGTTTCCATCCCCCCGAGGGCTCCACAGCTCAACTGTTCAACCAGAAAGTGCGCCCCTGGGGGGCTCGCAAAAAGCTTCACGCCCCCACAACGACGGAGCGCCCCTCGGGAGATGTCTCCCGAGGGGCGCTCATACGACCGGACGCGGTCGCCCGGGGCCGGATCGCCACCCGCGACCCGGCCGCCGCACGGAGCTCGGCCGCCCCGTGTCAGCTGCCTCCGCCGCAGCCGCCTCCGCCGCCGCCCCCGCAGGACGAGCCGCCGCCGCAGGACGAACCCCCGCCGCCGCACGAGGAGTGGTGACCCGACGAGCCCGACGAACAGGAGGAGCCACCGTCGACCCCGCCCGCCGCACCGCCGGCCCACCAGCTGCCGCCGGCGTTACCGCTGCCGCGGCGCGAACGCCCCCGGCCACGACCGCGCCCCCGGCCGCCGGATGCGCTCCGCGCGACCATGACGACCACGAACCCCACGACGAACAACACCAGGATGATGCCGATGACCATGGCGCCACCCTCCTTCCGTTCCCCCGAAGCGGCCCCCCGTGGGCTCTGCTTCTCGTCTGTCTGCTGCCTGTTTCCTGCCGTGATCCTTGCTGTGACTACTGCTGTGGCTATTGCAGTGGCTATTGCAGTGGCTATTGCTGTGACCACTGCTGCGATTCCTGCCGCACACCCGGGTGGGCTTCTCGCGTGGGAGGGGGATGCCCTCTCGTCTCACGGACCAAAGCAGAGTTGAGCAACTCCAGAGGTTGAGCGCAGGATGGCCGTCATGACCTCCAGTTCACGCCGCCCCCTCCTCAACCGCCGTCTCGCCGAGTTCGGTACGACGATCTTCGCCGAGATGTCGGCCCTCGCCCTGAGTACCGGGTCGATCAATCTCGGTCAGGGCTTCCCCGACACGGACGGACCCGAGGAGGTCCGGGAGGCGGCCGTGCGGGCGCTGCGCGACGGGCGCGGGAACCAGTACCCGCCGGGGCCGGGCGTCCCCGAGCTGCGTGCGGCGATCGCCGCGCACCAGGAGCGCCGGTACGGGCTCACCTGCGACCCCGGCACCGAGGTCCTCGTCACGGCGGGCGCGACCGAGGCCATCGCGGCCACCCTGCTGGCCCTGGTGGAGCCCGGCGACGAGGTGATCGCCCTGGAGCCGTACTACGACTCGTACGCGGCCTGCATCGCGATGGCGGGCGGTACGCGCGTGCCGGTCACCCTGCGGCCGCACGAGGAGACCGGGGACGACGGGACCGTGCGGCGACGGTTCCGGCTGGACCTCGACGAGCTGCGCGACGCGGTCACGGACAACACCCGGCTGCTGCTGATCAACACCCCGCACAACCCGACCGGCACGGTCCTCACCCGCGAGGAGCTGACCGCGATCGCCGAGCTGGCCGTCGAGCGGGATCTGCTGGTCGTCACCGACGAGGTGTACGAGCACCTGGTCTTCGACGAGGCCGAGCACGTACCGCTCGCGACCCTGCCCGGGATGCGCGGGCGCACGGTCACCATCGGGAGCGCCGGCAAGACGTTCTCGTTCACCGGCTGGAAGGTCGGCTGGGTGACCGCCTCACCCGAACTGGTGACGGCGGTCCGCTCGGCGAAGCAGTTCCTCACGTACGTGTCCTCCGGGCCCTTCCAGTACGCGGTCGCCGAGGCGCTGGCTCTGCCCGACACGTACTTCGAGGCGTTCCGCGCGGACATGCTGGCCAAGCGGGACCTGCTGAGCGCGGGGCTCGCGGAGGCCGGCTTCGGGGTCTTCACGCCCGCCGGGACGTACTTCGTCACCACCGACATCCGGCCGCTGGGCGAGAGCGACGGCTTCGCGTTCTGCCGCGCGCTGCCGGAGCGCGCCGGGGTCGTCGCGATCCCGAACGCGGTCTTCTACGACCACCGGGACGCCGGCGCACCCTTCGTCCGCTTCGCGTTCTGCAAGCAGACGTCGGTACTGGAGGAGGCGGTGAGCCGCCTCAAGACGCTCGCCGGTTGAGCAGACGCTCACCGGCCGAGCCCCCGGCCCCGGGCTGTCGTGAGGCCCGTTGTCACGGCGGCGCGCCGTGGCGGACTGATGTCGGGGTGAATCGGACCCGCTCGGCCGCGCGTTGCTCGCAAAAGGTGTGAATTGGGATCAATCTTCGGATGTGACCCTCGCACAAACCCTCGCGCCCTCCCCCGTCACGCCACCCGCCGGGACCGGGCGTCCGCCGCGCCGTCGCCCGGTCCTGGCCGCCACGATGGGTACCGCCCTCGGACTGTTCATGGCCGCCCGGCTGCTGGGTGCCGCGGCCGTGGCCCTGGCCGCGTGGGCGGTCGGCGAGCACCCCGTGCTGCTGCTCGGGCGGTCCTGGGACTCCATCTGGTATCTGCGGATCGCCGGGGACGGCTACGGCCGCAGCCTGCGGTTCCACCCCGACGTCGTCCACAGCGACCTGGCGTTCTTCCCGCTCTATCCGGGGCTGCTGCGGGCCGTCACCGAGCTGACACCGCTCAGCGGGCCCGCCGCCGGGCTGCTGGTGTCCTGGACGGCCGCCGGGGTCGCCGCCTGCGGGATCTACGCGATCGGGGCCCGGCTGCACGACCGGGCCGTCGCCACCGCCCTCGTCCTCCTGTGGGCCCTGCTGCCGCACTCCGTCGTGCTGTCGATGGCGTACACGGAGCCGGTCCTGACCGCCTTCGCGGCCTGGTCGCTGTACGCCGTCCTCACCGGCCGGTGGGTGTGGGCGGGCGTCCTCGCGGCGGGCGCGGGGCTGGCCCGGCCGAACGGGTTCGCGGTCGCCGCAGCGGTCCTCGCGGCGGCGGCGTACGAGCTGTACCGGCGGCGCGGAAAAGTTACCCACAGGCTGTGGACGGGCGCGGCGCTCGCCCCGCTCGGCTGGCTGGGGTACGTGCTGTGGGTGGGGCGGCGGCAGGGCGATCCGCTCGGCGGGTACTTCGAGGTGCAGCGGCTGTGGGGCTCGCGCTTCGACTTCGGCCTGGACGCGCTGCGCTTCGTACGGCATCTGCTGCTGGAGGGCGACCTGCTCGTCTTCCCGATGTCGATGGTGATCGTCGCGGCGGCGCTGCTGCTGTACGGGCTGCTGCTCGCGGACCGCGCGCCCGTGCCGCTGCTGGTCTACGCGGGCGTGCTGCTGTTCGTGGCGGCCGGCGGCGCCGGGTTCTTCGAGTGCAAGCCGCGGTTCCTGCTGCCGGCGTTCCCGCTGCTGCTGCCGCTCGCGTGCGCGCTGGTACGGACGGCGAGAGCCCGGCCGTGGCACGCGACCCTGGTGGTCGGTGCCCTGGCCGGGCTCTCGTTCGCGTACGGGGCGTATCTGGTCGTACTGGCCCACAAGCCGCTGTGACGACTACGCGTCAGCCGCCGTGACGACTACTCGTCCTCTTGCGGCTTCTCGGCGTCGTCGATCTCCTGCTCCAGGCCGAGCTGCTCGACGAGCCACTTGTCGAACTCGATGGCGGCCCGCACCCAGCTGACCGTCGACGACACGAAGTGCTCCAGGCTGACGCCCGTGCCGATCAGCATCTGCGCCTCGCCGATCAGGCGGACGGTGCCGTCGTCGTGCGTGTGGCTGTAGACCTTGGGCCACAGCGTGCGCCGGTTCCAGTCGTCGATCGATTCGAGCAGCTGGTGCTTCTCGTCGATCTGGTGCGGCCGGTCGTAGAACGTCCGCACCGAGAAGACCTGCTGGTCGTCCTCACCGCGGAACATGAAGTACGTACGGAACTGCTCCCACGGCGCCGCGAGGTCTCCCTCGTCGTCGACGACATACTTCAGCTCCATCTGGTCCAGGAGCTGCTTCACAAGGTCCTGATCCGGGACGACGGGGCCCGCCGGTCCGCCGGGGTTCGGCTCTGGCTGGCCCCCGAAGTTCGGAATCGAGGACGGGTCGATGCTCACCGTGATTTTCCCTTCGTACGGATTCCGCCATCCTCCCCCATGCGGGGCGGGGGCCCGCAACCCCCGCCCGCGCCGGTGACGGAATTCCGCTCAGAGCGTTTTGCCCGACGCCGGGCCGCCCGCCGGGCCGCCCGCCGGACCGCTCGCAGGACCGTCCGCGGGACCGTCCGCGGGACCGCTCGCCGGGCCCTCGGCGGCACCCGTCGCCGGGCCCTCCGCCGCGACCGTCACGGGCCCCGTCGCGGGGCCGACGATCAGGCCGTCGCCGAAGGCGTCCACGCGGACCGTGTCGCCGTCCTTGACCTCGCCGGAGAGGATCTCCTTGGCGAGCCGGTCACCGATGGCGGTCTGGACGAGCCGGCGCAGCGGCCGGGCCCCGTACGCCGGGTCGTTGCCCTCGTCCGCGAGCCAGGCCAGCGCCTCGTCGGTGATCTCCAGGGTGAGCCGGCGCTCGGCGAGCCGCTTCGCGAGACGGCCGACCTGGAGCTTGGCGATGCGTTCCAGTTCCGCCTTGTTCAGCGCCGAGAAGACCACGAGGTCGTCGAGCCTGTTGAGGAATTCCGGCTTGAAAGAAGCCCTCACCACCTCCATGACCTGTTCCTTCTTCTGCTGCTCGCTCGTGACGGGGTCGACCAGGAAGTGGCTGCCCAGGTTCGAGGTGAGGACCAGGATGGTGTTGCGGAAGTCGACCGTCCGGCCCTGCCCGTCGGTGAGCCGCCCGTCGTCCAGGACCTGGAGCAGGACGTCGAAGACCTCCGGGTGCGCCTTCTCCACCTCGTCGAGGAGCACGACGCTGTACGGGCGCCTGCGCACCGCCTCGGTGAGCTGGCCGCCCTCCTCGTAGCCGACGTAGCCGGGAGGCGCGCCGACGAGGCGGGCCACGCTGTGCTTCTCGCCGTACTCCGACATGTCGATGCGGATCATGGCCCGCTCGTCGTCGAAGAGGAAGTCCGCGAGGGCCTTGGCCAGCTCGGTCTTGCCGACACCGGTGGGGCCGAGGAAGAGGAACGAACCGGTGGGCCGGTCCGGGTCGGCGATCCCGGCGCGCGTACGGCGTACGGCGTCGGAGACGGCCTGTACGGCCTCGCTCTGGCCGATCAGGCGGCGGCCCAGCTCCTCCTCCATGCGCAGCAGCTTCTGCGTCTCGCCCTCCAGGAGGCGGCCGGCGGGGATGCCGGTCCAGGCGCCGACCACGTCCGCGATGTCGTCGGGGCCCACCTCCTCCTTCACCATCGTGCCCTTGGCGGCCTCCACCTCGGCCTCGGAGGCCTCCTCCAGGTCCCTCTCCAGGGTGGGGATCTCGCCGTACAGGAGCTTGGAGGCGGTGTCGAAGTCGCCGTCGCGCTGCGCCCGCTCGGCCTGGCCGCGCAGTCCGTCGAGCCGCTCCTTCAGCTCACCGACGCGGTTGAGGGACTGCTTCTCCTTGTCCCAGCGGGCGGTGAGGCCGCGCAGCTCCTCCTCCTTGTCGGCGAGGTCGCGGCGCAGCTTGTCCAGCCGCTGCTTGGAGGCCGCGTCGGTCTCCTTGTCGAGCGCCAGCTCCTCCATGCGCAGCCGGTCGACGACCCGCTGCAGCTCGTCGATCTCGACGGGCGAGGAGTCGATCTCCATCCGCAGCCGGGACGCGGACTCGTCGACGAGGTCGATGGCCTTGTCGGGCAGGAAGCGGGAGGTGATGTACCGGTCGGAGAGGGTCGCGGCGGCGACCAGCGCGCTGTCCGCGATGACCACCTTGTGGTGGGCCTCGTAGCGGCCCTTGAGTCCGCGCAGGATGGCGATGGTGTCCTCGACGCTCGGCTCGGCGACCAGCACCTGCTGGAAGCGCCGCTCCAGCGCCGGGTCCTTCTCGATCCGCTCGCGGTACTCGTCGAGGGTGGTGGCGCCGACCATGCGCAGTTCGCCGCGGGCCAGCATGGGCTTGAGCATGTTCCCGGCGTCCATGGCCGAGTCACCGCCCGCGCCCGCGCCGACGACGGTGTGCAGCTCGTCGATGAAGGTGATGATCTGGCCGTCGGAGTCCTTGATCTCGGCCAGGACGGTCTTCAGGCGCTCCTCGAACTCACCGCGGTACTTGGCCCCGGCCACCATCGCGCCGAGGTCGAGCGAGACCAGCCGCTTGTTCTTGAGCGACTCGGGCACATCGCCCTTGACGATCCGCTGGGCGAGGCCCTCCACCACGGCGGTCTTGCCGACGCCGGGCTCCCCGATGAGGACGGGGTTGTTCTTGGTGCGCCGCGACAGGACCTGTACGACGCGGCGGATCTCCTGGTCGCGGCCGATGACCGGGTCGAGCTTGCCGTCCCGGGCCGCGGCGGTGAAGTCGGTACCGAACTTTTCGAGTGCCTTGTACTGGCCCTCGGGATCCGGGGTGGTCACCCGGCGCCCTCCCCTGCTCTTCTCGAACGCGTCCAGCAGCTTCTTGGCGCTGGCCCCCTGCTGGGAGAGTATGTCGCCGACCTGGCCGCCCTTGGCGGCGATCGCGATCAGGATGTGCTCGGTGGAGAGGTACTCGTCCCCCAGCTCCTTGGCCCGCTCGCTCGCGTCGGCGATGACCGCCAGCAGCTCGCGGTTGGGCTGCGGCGGGGCGACGGTGGAGCCGGTCACGCTGGGCAGCGCGGCGAGGACGCGCTCGGCGCCGGCCCGTACGGCGGCCTGGTCGGCCTCGACCGCGGCCAGCAGGTCGGTGATGTTCTCGTTCTCCTGCCCGGCCAGCAGCGCGAGCAGCAGGTGCGCGGGGGTGAGGTCGGGGTGACCTTCGGACACGGCCCTGCTGCTGGCCGCGTTGATGGCGTCCCGGCTCCTGTTGGTCAGCTCGGCGTCCACGTTCGCGTTCTCCTCCTCGTGCTCAGGCTCGTACTCACGCTCGTACCCGTGCGGTGTTGGCTGACCCAACCAACGTACACAAAGTTGAGTCTATTCCACTCAAGGAGGCTCGGGGGGCTCCGGGGGCCGCAGAGCCTTCGACGGGTTAGGTTCCGGTCCATGGCCTCGTACCCCGTGAACCCGCGCGATCCCGGCGACTCCTATCTCGCCTTCTGGCGGGAACGCCATGTGTGCACCCTGAGCACCTTCCGTCCCGACGGCACCCCGCACGTGGTGCCCGTCGGCGTTACATACGATCCCGAGGCCGGTCTGGCTCGGGTCATCGCCTCCAAGTCCAGCAAGAAGGTACGCAACGTACTGGCCGCGGGGCCCGACGGGATGCGGGTCGCCGTCTGCCAGTTCCAGGGGCGGCGGTGGGCGACGCTGGAGGGGCGCGCGACGGTGTCCGGGGACCCGGAGCGGGTCGCGGAGGCGGAGCGCCGCTATGCCGAGCGCTACAGCAGGACGCCGTCGCCCAATCCGGCCCGGGTGGTCATCGAGATCGCCCTGACGGCCGGGATGGGCAACTGCTGACGTGGGCAGCAGGAAGTCCCGGCGGGCACGCGAAGGCACTCCGGGGGCGCGCGGAGGGCACTCCGAGGGCGACGCCGCGGCACGAGGCCGGTTTTCACCCTTGTGGAGGCCCGGGGGAGGCATGAAGCATGCCTGCTGAAACATGTCTGCCGGAACTTGCCTGAAAACTGCAGCGGCGTCACCGTGTTCAGGTCACGGTGACGCCGCTGCGGGGGGGAAGCGCCTGAGCGATTTACAACGACGGGGGAATCGCTTCAGGCACTGCGGGGGGTGGCTGCGATGGTTCGTACGTCCGGGGCCTCCGGCTCGTCCAGCCGATGGTCGCGCTGATCGAGGTTCACAAAGATCATTCCGTACCGAATGGCACACCGGACCGGCTGCGGCGCCCCCCGAGGCCGCCGCAGACACCGGTACGCCCGTACGTCGTCCTCGTCGTCCCGGGTCACCACGACCGGCTCTCCGAAGACGGTCACCATCAACGAGTCACCGCTGTGGGGGATGGCGGTGGCCAGGTCGATGAAGTGCCAGCCGGAGCGGTAGGCCGTGGCCATTTCTCTGCGGAATGACCGGTCATCGGGAGGAGTGCTCATGTCAGCCTCCGATGCTGCCGTCTATCGGTGCCACGGGCCAGCTGGTGTCAGGGGGGACAGCAGCCTCACCGCTCTGGCCGGCCGACGGCCAGCTCGTGTCCGCTCGAACGTCACCCTTCGCGTCGGAGAGGCCATCCAGTGCTCCGAAGGCCACAACGGCGGAGAAGACGGCGACAAGCACCGAGCGAAGCATTTTCTTACCCATAGTCGGCTTCGTCCTCACTTGAAGGTCCCTCTCCCCCGTCGGATACGACGATGGCTCATTCGGGCACATCATGGCCACATAATCGATGCATCATGTTCCTGCACGTTCAGGACCCTGGGGGGTGGAGATTTGATGGCGAACAGGCATAAACCGACACATCCTCACGCGGTGACCGAGCTGTGCGAGGAAGGCGGCCGTCTCTATGCGAATGCACTCCGCACGGGACGTATCGCCCGTGAGGAAGTCGAGTCCGCTCCCTGCTTGATGGAGTTCGACCTTCTTCACCCCGATCCGGACGACGCGAGCTGGTTGCGCCCGGTACCTCCGACGGTCGCCCTGGCCCAGCGACTCAACCCCATAGAGCGCGAAATCACGGCGCACCGGCGGATGTCGATCGAACTGACCGATGCTTTCGAGCCGTTCATGACGCTCAGCGCCCAGGCGACGGCGCCCACCCACTCCATCACGGTGCTGGAGGGCAGCGACCGGATCAACGCTGCACTCAACCTGGCCACGGCCCAGTGCCAGACCGAGGTCCTCACCATCCAGCCGAGCAACCGCATCTCCGAACGCAACCTCATGCACGGGCTGGAACGCGACAGACCGCTGACCGAACGGGGTGTCCGGATCAGGACCCTGTACCAGCACACGGCGCGCTACAGCCAGGAGAAGCTGGCCTACGTGGACCAGCTCTCCAACGGCAAGGTCGAGTACCGCACCATCGACGAGCTGGTGGAACGTCTCATCATCTGCGACGAGACGGTCGCGTTCATCCCCACGCGCGACGACCAGCAGGTCGCCCTGGAGCTGCGCCACCCGGGCCTCGTGCGCTACCTGATCAAGGTCTTCGAGTTCGTCTGGGGCCGGGCCGTCCCGCTGAGCGCCGGCGCCCCGTACGAGACCGCTTCCGACGGCATCACGAACATCCAGCACTCGATCGCCAAACTCCTGGTGGAGGGCCATGTCGACGAGGCGATAGCCCGTCGGCTCGGCATGAACGTACGAACGTGCCGCGCGCACATAGCGAAGCTGGCCACGGCCCTGGGCAGCGGCAGCCGGGCACAACTCGGCTACCTCATCGCCGAGTCGGGGATCCTGAAGCAGGACGCCGCGGAGTGACGGCTCCGCACCTCGCACACAGTGTGGAGGAACTGTGCGCGGCCGGCTCGCAGTTGTACGAACGGGCCCTGCGTGAGGGGCGCGTGCCCAGCGGGGAGGCCGAAGGTGTGCCCTGTCTCGTCGACTTCGGGCTGCTGCAGCCGGCTCTTGAGGATCCGGTCCTGCTGGAACCCGTCGCGCCGGTCGTCGTCCTCCACCGGCTGCTGCGCGGATCCGGGGAACGCATAGCCGACGAGCGACGGCGCGAGGCCCGGCTGGCCGCGGCGTTCGAGCCGCTGATGCGGGTCGACGGCCGGGCGGCGGGCGCGGACATGCCGATGATCAGCGTCCTCAGCGGTTCGAAGCGGATCAACCAGGCCATCACCGAGGCCATGGCCCTCGCGTCGGGCGAACTCCTCACCGTCCAGCCCCACACCCACACCGGCGAGCGCCGCTACCAGGCCGAGGCCATCGCCATGGACCGTGACCAGGCCCTGCTGGACCGCGGCGCCCGCATCCGGACCCTGTACCAGCACACCGTGCGCCACTCGCCCACCGTTCTCGCCCGGTACGAGCAGTTGAAGGGCGACGTCGAGGCCCGCTCCCTCGACGAACTCACGGACCGGCTCATCGTCACCGACCGCACCGTCGCCTTCATCCCCGCGGACAAGGACGGCAGCCTCGCCCTGGAAGTCCGCCACCCGGCGCTGGTGGGCTACTTCGTCACCACCTTCGACCGTCTCTGGCGCCTGGCCACGCCCATGTACCCCGAAGCCGTCCGGCGGCCCTCGCTCAAAGGCGTCACCCCACGTCAGCGGGCCATCGCCACCCTCCTCGTCGAGGGGCACACCGACGCGGCCGTCGCCGAACGGCTCGGCCTGAACGTACGCACCGCCAGGGCGCACATCGCCAAACTCGCCGAAACCCTGGGCAGCGAGAGCCGCGCCCAGCTCGGCTATCTCATCGGTCGCTCGGGGATCCTGGACGATCGGGAACGGTGAGCGGCTGGAGTTCCGCGGCGCGCGGCGGGCCGTCCAGGCCGGCCTGGGCTATCCGCACCCCCAACTGCGTACGGCTGGCGGCCCCCAGCGTCTCCGAGAGCCGGGCGATGTGCGCCCGGCACGTACGGACGCTGATGCCGAGGCGCTCCGCGACCACCGCGTCCTGGTGGCCCTCGGCGAGCAGCGCCGCGATGGAGCGTTCGCGGTGGGTGATGCCCTCGATGCCGGTGTCCGGGAGGGGCGCGGTGAGGGGGATCGCCAGCCGCCAGAGCCGTTCGAAGACGGTGACCAGGTAGCCCACCAGCGCCGGGTGGCGCAGTTCCAGGGCCATGGTGCGGTCGGGGCTCGCGGGGATGAACGCGACCGTGCGGTCGAAGACGATGAGCCGCTCGGTGACCTCGTCGAGCGTGCGGGCCTCCGCCGCCTCCTCCATCAGCTCCATGTAGTTCCGCAGGCCCTGGCCGTGCCGGGCCACGTGCGTGTACAGGTCGCGCATGCGCACCCCGCGGCGGCGCAGCGCGAGCGCCCGGTGCAGCCCCTCGGAGAGTTCGTCCTCGCGGCGGATGCCGCCCGGCTGGACGGCCAGCACCTCGGAGGTGCACGCCTCGGTCGCCTCGTCCATGGCGGCCCGGATGCGGGGCAGCCCGTCGAGCACCCGGATCGCCACTCCCCCGGCGGACGCGCGGGCGTCGCCGCCGAGGGCCGCGTACCACTCGAAGGCGGACACCGCCTCGCCCATGCGCGACTGAGTCGCGACGACGTGCTCGTGCATCTCCCGCAGCAGCCGCGTCATGACCTCCTGCGGCGAGGTCGGAACCAGCCAGCCCATGTCGTCGGGGTCGGGGTGCAGCAGGGCCAGTTCGACCAGGCAGGGCACCGACTCGGCGTCCTTCCGGGACACCCGGCCGCGCCGCACCGCACGGGAGTAGACCCGGTCTCCGGCATCGCACAGGCGGTCAGCACCGTGTGGATGCGCTTCCGTCGTGTGCCCGGCCATCTCCCCAACCCCCGGTTCCAGCCTCTTCGGAGCGCAACTATGCGCGGCGTCCCCCGCCTCCGCAACACGGCTCCCCCGCTTCCATGCCCCCCATCGCACCACTTGATCCGCGTTTGCGCACACGGCCGTGTGACTCGTTGCGACAAGCTGAAGAAGGCGGTGGCGCGCACCCCCTTCACAAGGGACGTTGCCCGCGTGAGCTGCCGGAAACCGTCGGGCGGGCGCCGGGTCGCGGGCAGCGTCCGACGTCAGGGCGCGCGCCGGGGCACGGAAAACCGGTGTGGCTCGTACACGTTGCCCGGTGCGCGGGGCGGGACGCCGGAGCACCCGGCGGGGCCGGGGCGGTCCGGGGGCAGGCGTCCGCCGCGCCGCAACCGACGGAACCGGCCGAAATTCGGCCGGTCCGCGAGGTGGGGGCGGTCGGTCCGCACGGTGGGGCCGCCGGAAGCGGGAGCGCGGGCTACTTGATGCCGAGTTCCTCGCACGCCGCGCGGTACTTCGCCGTGCAGATCTCCTCCACCGAGTAGATGCCGTCCTCGACGACCGTCGACTCGATGGTGTTGCGGGTCAGGGAAGTGACCTGGACGAGGCTGGCGGGGATGCTCTTGTCGGTGGGGCTGGAGACCCGGTCGGGGGTGAGCGAGTCGAACTCGATGCCGTAGCCGCGGACACGGGCCACGGCGATCTCGGCGGCGGCCTCCGCCTCCTCGGGGTACGGCTTGTAGACGCTCATGAACTGCTCGCCGGCGAGGACGCGCTGCACCGCGTCCAGTTCGGCGTCCTGGCCGGTGATGGGCGGCAGCTTGGTGGCGCCCGCGGCCTTGAGCGCGGAGATGATGCCGCCCGCCATGCCGTCGTTGGCGGAGTACACCCCGGCGATGTTGTCGATGCCGATGGACGAGATGGCCGCCATCATGTTGGCGCGCGCGTTGGCCGGCTTCCAGTCCTTCGTGTCGTACGTCTTGGCGATGGTGACCTTGTTCCTCAGCTCGCTGAGGGCGGCCGACTTGAACTGGGCGGCGTTCGGGTCCGTCACCGCGCCGTTCATCATGACGATCTTCTGGGTCTTGTCGCCGTCCAGCCGGTCGGCGAGCGCCCGGCCCTGCACCTGCCCGACCTCCTCGTTGTCGAACGAGATGTACGCGTCGATCGGGCCCTCGGCCAGCCGGTCGTACGCGATGACGGGAATTCCGGCTTTCTTGGCCTTTCTCACACCGGCGGCGATCGCATTGGAGTCCACGGCGTCCACCATCAGCACGTCGACCTTGTCGTCCACCATTTTCTGCAGTTGCCGGCTCTGTTCGGAGGCGTCCTGCTCGGCATTCGCGTAGACGACCTTCCCCTTGCCGTCCGTGAGCGTGCCGACCTTCTTCTTGATGATGGGGTAGTCGAACTTCTCGTAACGGGAGTTCGCCTTCTCCGGCAGCAGCAGGCCCACCGTGATGTCGTCGCCCTTGGTGGGGCTCGCTTCGGCTCCGTCGTCACCGCTCCCGCACGCGGCGAGGGTCAGGGTCATGGAGCAGACGGTCATGGCCAGGGCGGTACGACGTGTGGCGCGTTTCACTTCAGGTGCCTTCCGTACGAGGGCGACAGTGCGGGCCCAGGTGACAAAAAGCCAACGCGGGGGTTCTCGGGGCGTCAAGGAGTAACTGCTAACGACCTCGCAACAGAAGCCTGTGAAGAGACGGGGCCGAAGTCGGGCGGATGCGTGGAGTGAGAATCCACACCACCCGCGCACTTCCCTCACTCCCCCCTTCGTGGCGCGTTCGCCCCCTCGCACGACAGACGCGACAGAAGCTCTTGAATGAGGGTGAAAGATGGCAGAACACCACGTCCGGGTCAGCATGAGTACCTGATCGGCGGCGCACGGATTGCGGTGGGACGGCTCCCGGATCTTGCTGGGACCAGACAACCCGTTCCGACCACGTTCCGACCGTCTCCTCCTTCACCACGGAGTTCTCATGCGCGCTTTCTCCCGGTCCCTCATAACTGCGCTGGCCGCGGGCTGCCTCGCCCTGACGGCAGGCACGTCCGCGGCGGCCGCCCCCCGGCCCGCGCCCGATCCGGTCCCTGCCGCCTGCGCCGTCGACTGGGCCGAGCTGGCCGGGATCACGGGCACCGGCACCCTGCAGGAGGCGATCGTCGCCTGCGTCGAGGCCTATACGGAACGCGACCTCGACAGCTGGCTCCAGACCCCGCCGAAACCGCCCGCAGAGCAGCAGGAACAGGGGCAGGAAAAGGAGGACTGGACGGGGGCCGACTCCGGGAATTGGGCGACCAACCTGTCCTGCGATCTGGCCGAACTCTTCCAGGAGCCCACGGCATGCCGGCCGTCGGACTCCGTGACGCGAACTCCGTGATCCGAACTCCGTGACGCTGCGATAAAGCCTTCTCGCAGCTTCTCGCACGTTCTCGGGCCTTCTCGCATTCCGAGAATACGGATTCTCGAATCCTCGAATCCCACCTGGGCCGGCGGACCGTCGCGGAAGGGGGCTGCGGGAGGGGGCTTGGGCTACCGTCTGTCCCAGCCCGCTCCCGTTCCCCCGCCCCCGCTCCAGGTGAGGTCCGCGATGCGAAAGATCGTCCTGAGCATGTCCGTCTCCCTCGACGGTTTCTTCGAGGGCCCGAACCGCGAGATCGACTGGCATCTGATCAGCGACGAACTGCACCGGCACCTCAACGAACGCATCGGCACCCTGGGCGGCTTCCTGACCGGCCGCGTCTCCCACGAACTGATGGCGGAGTACTGGCCCACCGCCGACCAGGACCCCGACGCCCCGGAGCCCGTCCGCGCGTTCGCCGAGATCTGGCGGACCATGCCGAAGATCGTCTACTCACGCACGCTGGACAAGGCCGACTGGAACGCGACCGTCGTACGGGAGGTGGCGCCCGATGTCATCAGGGCGCTCAAGGAGCAGCCGGGCGGGGACCTCGCGGTCGGCGGGGCGGAACTGGCGGCGGAGTTCCGGCGCCACGACCTGATCGACGAGTACCTGATCTACGTACACCCGGTGCTCCTCGGACACGGCCGCCCCCTCTTCCGCGACACCGACGCGCTCGCTCACCTGCGCCTGGTCGAGTCCCGCAGCTTCGACAACGGGGTGGTGCTGCTGCACTACACGCGCGAGGGCGCGGAACGGGCCGCGCGGACACGGGCGGAGTCCGTCTGAGCCGACTCCCCTCAGCCGCCCCGGGTCGTCCTCAACCGCCCTCGTCCGAGGGGTGTTCGTGGCCCCGCGGGCGTTCGGGGAAGGGGAGGAGGCGGGCCGGTGGCCGGTCCGGGCCCACCAGGTCCTCCTGTCCGGACGCCCTGGCGTGTTCCTCCCAGCCCGCGCGGAACCAGCTCAGCTGATGCCGCTGCAACTCCTCCTCGGTGAGCACGCGGACGCCGTCCGGGCCCGCGGCCCGCACCTTTTCGGCCAGTACGCCGAGGAGTTCGCCCACGGTCTCCACGACGTCGGCGACGCTCTCGGCCTCGGCCCCACGGCCGCCTCCCGGTTCACCCATGTCGTGCTCCGTTCCCTCCGCCGTCAAGCGCCCTCCGGCAGGAACTGCCGTGCCACCCTGGCGAACAGTTCCCGCAGTTCGGGCGGGACCCCCATCCGGCAGGCCGCCTCCTCGGGGCTGAGCCACAAGGACTCCTCCCCGTCCACGGGGCGGCCCGCGCCCGTGAGCGGCAGATCGTCCTCGGTCAGCCGGCCCGAGCGGATGAGCATCTCCCGCAGGGGGACGCCGAGTACGGCCGCGATGCGCCGCATCGTCTCCAGGTCGGGCATGGACTGCCGCTGGAGCAGCCTGCTCACGGCGGCCCGGTGCACCCCGGCGTCGTCGGCCAGTTTCGAACGGCCGCCGCCGCGCGGGCTGTCGATGTCGTAGCCCCGGGCGCGCAGCAGCTCCTCGATCCAGCCGGCGAACTCCCGCAGCCCCGCGGCCCGGTACGTCTGATCCGTACGGGCCCCGGCCCGCGCGCTCGAAGCCATGTGTCGGCTCTCCCCTCGTCGCCGGGGCAGCGTATCGATCGCACACGCACCAGGACGTGTGCGCGCTCGCGCGTAACTGTGGAGATTTCGCAACTCTGCGTCACGTAAACGCGCTTGAGGCGCTGTCAGCACACCAGACCCCCACGGAACGTAATCACTTGCGTACGCGCTCGCAACATGCAACCCTGTCCGCTCGCTCGCAACTGTCGAACACATGTTCCCATACATGAGGAGGGGTTGCACGTGCACAACCCATCGTCCGAGGCCACCGTCACCGCACCCGGCACATCCGGCACACCCGGACCGCCGGACCGGCGCAGAGGGGCCGCCCGCGCCCGCTCGGGGATCGGCGGTGGCCGCCTGTGGCGCGACGGACGCGAGGTCACCCGATGAGCGGGGACCAGGCCGGGGCCGTGTGGATCGCCTCGCTCGTCCGCCGGTGGCCGGATCTCATCGACGAGTTGTCCCCCGCGGGCCGCGACGCACTGCGGGAACGGCACGGCGGCGGACCCGTCGGCGGTACGACCGCTCCGGTCCGTCTCCATGTCTCGGACGCCGTACGGGACATCACCGACGGGGTCGTCGAGCTGGAGGAGGCCGTGCGCGAACGGCTCGGTCTGCGCCCGGTGTCACCGGCTCCCGTACCGGTACGGCTGCGGCGTATCGCCGGGCTGCTGGACCGCATCGCCGCCGACCCGCTGCTGGCGCCGCACGTCGAGGACGAGACCCGGCGGATGGCCGCACGCTGCGCCCGCGCGCTCGGCGATCCGGAGCAGCTCGTACGGCTGCCCGGCCGCTGCCCCGTGTGCGACTGCGTCTCTCTGCGGGCGCTCCCGGAACGGGCCGAGATCAGATGCGTCAATCCCGCGTGCGGGCGGGTGCTGGGGGCCGAGCACTCATGAACGGAACGCCGCGCAGCACCCGGCACAGCACTCCGAACACCGCTTTGATCACGACCGAGTTGGCCGCCGACGAGGCCGGTGTCACGACCGCGACCATCCGCAAGTGGGTGCAGCGCGGGCATCTGCGGTCCGCGGGCAGCCAGGGGCGGCGACACCTCTTCCGCCTGGAGGACGTCTTCGCGGCCGAGCGGACGACGTACCGCGCCCGGCGCCCCGCAGGCCCGAACAGGCCTTTGGCATAAGCCGGTTGCACGTTCCGCCCGCCGGTGTCACATTGGACGCAGCGGCAGAGCTGCGCCCGGCGGACGGGCGGCGGACCTGCCGCTTCGTGTTGCCCGGAGACTCCGGTCCCCTGACATCCGGCCCTGACCCGTGCCCCCTGGCTCCTGCCCCCCTTCCCCCCTGACGTACGACGAACACCGGAGGTACCCGATGACGACGACCGAGACCGAGGAGGTCGTCCTGGAGCTGGAGCGCCTGCGTCGTGCGGTCGACGTCGGCTTCGCCACCACCCGGGGCGACCTCGCGCTCCTGCTCCACCGCGTCGAGCAGACCGACAAGGCCCTCGCCGAACACGAGGCCCGGATCGAGGCCCTGGAACGCACGCGCTGGCCGCTGCCGTCCCTGGCGGCGGCCACGTCGTGCCTGGCCCTGGCGCTCACGGTGTGGCAGACGACGGGCCGCTGACCACCTCCTGGCCGCGGCCGGCCGGTCACTGCTTGGCCCGCGGAGGTCCCGTGATCGCTTCCGTGATGACGAAGCCCTTGGCGGGGCCCTCGGGGACGGTGAGTTCGGTGCCGAAGGGCACGCGGTGGACTCCCACCCAGTCGGCCCGGTCGGGGCGGGGTTCGGTGAGGACGGTCACGGTGCCCTGGTCGTCGTGGGCGTCGATGACGACGTACACGGGGATGGCGGCGCGGGCGTACTCGCGGCGCTTCCTGACGCGGTCGCGCTCCTGGCGGGGCCCGTCCGGGGAGACGACGCCCGCGACCAGCCGGACGGCGGCCGCGGTGATGCCCACGCCGTCGGCGGTGACGTACCGCTCCGTGTCCCTGGGGACGATGAACAGGTCCGGTACCCATACGCAGCCCGCGTGCACGACGTTCGTGTCGTTCCGGGCGGCGAAGTCCCCGCCCTTCAGAAAGCCTCCCAGCGCCTCCTTGAGGAGGAAGACGGTCTGGCTGTGCGCGTAGCGGCCCGTGGGTGACACTTCGATGGCTCCTTCGACGATCTCGGCCCGGTAGCCCTCGGGGAGTTCCATGGCCTCCCATGCCTGCCACCGGACCTCGTCGAGGCCGGCCCCGTTCTCGGGCGGGCAGGGAGGCTCGGTCCTGGTCTCGGTCATGATCACAAGTGTCTCGCGAATACGGTCTCACCTGGGAAAACGCCGTCGATTCACCCGAACCGGCGAAGCAGAAACGACACACCGCGGCCGAGCCCTGACACGACCTGACACGACAGCAGGGCCCGGACCGCGATGCGCGGCCCGGACCCTGCTGTCTGTCCGTCTACCTGTCCGTCCGTCTACCTGTCCGTCCGTCCGAGCTGCGTCAGCTCTGTGCGCTGTCGTCGTCGTCCGACGTGCGGGCGGCCTCGGCCGCGGCTGCCTTCTCGCGCATCTTGCGCACCAGCTCCGCCTTCTGCTCGGCCGCGCCCTGCCGGTCGAGGTTGCGGTACGGGCCGTTGTTCGCCCGTTCGGTGCGGGACTGCTTCTTGCGCTGGCCGCCGCCCTGGCCCACGGGGTTGTTGATGTTCTTGCTGACGGTCACGGGTTCTCCCGGTGCTGATGTGAGGTGATCTACGGATTCGTCGGTGGGGGACGGGCGGCGACATCGAAGGACGTCAGCGGGGGCCCGTCACGCTCTCACTCGTAAATCGGCGTCTGGAAGAACATGCCGAGGACGTTACCCGGTCCCGTCGGCCCCGCACACCAGGATTTTCACCGCCCCGACGGGCACGACGGGGGCCTCACGCCCCGTCGACGTATCGTCGGTCCCTCGTCCAGCGTCTCCTCCACACCCTCCAGGGAGGCACACGTGCCCGAGCCCGACCGGCGGAAGCAGTCCTTCGGCGGTGCCGACGAGGCCTTCGCGCACCCCCGCCTCGCCGCCGTCTACGACCCGCTCGATCCCGATCGCGGCGACCTCGACGCGTACGTCCGTGTCGTCGCGGAGTTCGGGGCGCGCCGCGTGCTCGACATCGGGTGCGGGACCGGTGTGTTCGCGCTGCTGCTCGCCGGGCGCGGGATCGAGGTCGTCGGGGTCGATCCGGCGCGGGCGTCCCTCGACGTGGCCCGCGCGAAACCCGGCGGCGGGCAGGTGCGCTGGCTCCACGGGGACGCCACCACGCTCCCGCCCCTGCGCGTCGACCTCGCGACGATGACGGCGAACGTGGCCCAGCAGATCGTCGACGACCAGGCGTGGCAGGGCACCCTGCGGGGCGCCCACGATGCCCTGCGGCCCGGCGGGCATCTCGTCTTCGAGACCCGGGACCCGGCCCGGCGCGCCTGGGAGGAGTGGAACCGCGAGGCCACGTACGCCGTGACGGAGATCCCGGGCGTCGGCGCGGTCGAGAGCTGGGTCCAATTGGGCGAGGTCAGTGGGCAGTTGGTGTCCTTCCGGCACACCTATGTGTTCGCCGAGGACGGGCAGGAGCTGACGTCCGATTCGACGCTGCGCTTCCGCGAACGGCGGGAGATCGAGTCGGATCTGCGGGCCCAGGGTTATGTCGTACGGGACGTCCGCGACGCCCCCGACCGGCCGGGCCGCGAGTTCGTCTTCGTCGCGCAGCGGCCGGAAGCGGACTCCTGACCTCGGGCCATCAGGCCGGCTCGGTCGTCCCCCTCCGCGACCGGTACCGGCCGAAGCCCCACACGCCCAGCCCCACCAGCGCCGCCACCCCCACCGCGTACACCGGTAGCCACAGGGTCGTCGTCGCGGACAGGCAGTCGGCCACGGCCTCGTGGCTGCGGGTGTGCCGGGCCTGGGACAGGGACGCCGTGTCGCGGGCCGCCAGGTCGGCCAGTGCCGCTTCCGTGCGCATGCTCTCGTACGTGCCCAGCGCGGGACAGCCGGCGCGGGTGCCCGGCATCGGGAGCAGCCACTTCCAGCGTTGCAGCATCGGGGCCAGTGCGATCGCCGCGCACAGGCCGATGACCAGGGAGTACGCCGTCAGGTCGCGCAGATACGCGGATCGGGGGCCCGCTGTTCGCGTCGGCGGGCGGCAGGAGGAGACGATCACCGCGAGGAGCGTCACCCCGATGTACGTGGCGAACCACTGCCAGGAGCCCTGCGCGAGCGCGAAGGCCAGGACCGCGGAGAGGCCGATGCCGGCCGTTCCCGCCCGGCCGGCGGCGTCCTGGGCGGCTTCGGGACGGTGGTCGGGATGGTCCACGGGGATCTCCTCGCTCGGGCGATCCCCAGCGTCCAGGCATCCGGCCCCGGCGCCCCGCAGCCATCCCGGGGCGCACCGAGAACCGGCCCGGTTGGCCGCTTCTCGGGAGAAGGCGAAGGGGCCCGGAGGTTCGTGGTGAACCTCCGGGCCCCTCGGCGTGCATGACTGCGCGTCCGGCTCAGTCCGTCGGCGGGCGCTTGGGGCGCCACACCACCAGCGCGCTCGTCTGCTGGACCTCCTGGTACGGAACCAGGTCGCGGCGGTACGAGGCGTGCACCGCGGCCTCGCGCTGCTGCATGGTCGCCGCCGCGCCCTCCAGGGCCGACGACAGTTCCGCGACCCGGGACTGGAGTGCGGCGACCTGGTTCTCCAGCTCGATGATGCGTTTGATGCCGGCGAGGTTGATGCCCTCGTCCTGCGACAACTGCTGGACGGTGCGCAGCAGTTCGATGTCGCGGGCCGAGTAGCGCCGGCCGCGCCCGGCCGTGCGGTCCGGGGAGACCAGGCCGAGGCGGTCGTACTGACGCAGCGTCTGCGGGTGCAGACCGGAGAGCTGGGCGGCCACCGAGATGACGTACACCGGTGTCTCTTCCGTCAGCTCGTAGGCCCTGCCGGTGAAGGAGTTCTGCCGACGGCGTCCGGGTGCGTCCATGGTGTCCTCATGCTCCCTTCGCGGCCTGGAACAGCTCAGCCCGCGGATCCTCCTCCGCGGTCGCCTCGCGATACGCCTCCAGCGCGTCACGAGCCTTCCCCGTCAGGTCCGCCGGGACACTCACCTCGACGGTGACCAACAGGTCCCCGCGCGAGCCGTCCTTGCGGACCGCGCCCTTGCCGCGGGCCCGCATCGTACGGCCGTTGGGGGTGCCCGGCGGCAGCTTCAGGGTGACCGGAGGCCCCCCGAGCGTGGGCACGCGGACCTCGCCGCCCAGTGCCGCCTCCGTGAAGGTGACGGGCACGGTGACGGTGAGGTTGTCGCCCTTGCGGCCGAAGACCGGATGTGTGTCCACGTGCACCGTGACGTACAGGTCGCCCGACGGGCCGCCCCGTTCGCCCGGCGCGCCCTTGCCGCGGAGCCGGATGCGCTGGCTGTCCGACACCCCGGCGGGGATACGGACCTGCATGGTCCGGGACGACTTGGCGCGTCCCGAGCCACTGCAGACCGCGCAGGCGTGCTCCGCGATCAGGCCGCGGCCCTTGCAGTCGGGGCACGGGTCGGTCAGCGAGAACCCGCCGCCCGAACCGCGCGCCACCTGGCCGGTGCCGACGCAGGTCGGGCACACGCGCGGTGTGCCGTTCTTGTCGCCGGTGCCCGAACAGGCCTTGCAGGGCGACTGCGAGGTCATCCGCAGCGGGACGGTCGCCCCGTCCACGGCCTCCGTGAAGCTGAGCGTGACCTCGGTGTCGATGTCCTGGCCGCGCCGCGGCTGCGTCCGGGCACCGGGGCCCGCACCGCCGCGGTTGAAGAGTCCGCCGAAGACGTCCCCTATGCCGCCGCCGAAGCCGCCGGCCCCGCCCTGCGGACCGGCACCGCCCGCTCCGCCCTGGGGGCCGCCTCCGAAGAGGTCCCCCAGGTCGAAGTTGAAGGAGCCGCCCGAACCGCCCGGGCCGGGACGGAAGCCGCCGTTGCCGAAGAGGGTGCGGGCCTCGTCGTACTCCTTGCGCTTCTTGGGGTCCCCGAGGATGTCGTTCGCCTCGGAGATCTCCTTGAAGCGCTCCTCGGCGCGCGCGTTCCCCTTGTTGGCGTCCGGGTGGAACTCGCGGGCGAGTTTGCGGTACGCCTTCTTGATCTCGGCCTCGGTGGCGTCCTTGGGGACGCCGAGGACCTTGTAGTAGTCCTTCTCGATGAAGTCCTTGGTGCTCATCCTCGACGCCCCTCCTTCCGTACGCCACCGTCACGTACGCGCTCGACGTTCTCCGTGCCAAGGGGCGCGCGTACGCCCTGTTTCACGTCAGCCCTCGTCCGGGCCACCGCTCTCCTTGTCGTCGGCCGCCGCGGTCCCCGCATCCGTCTCGTCGCCCTTGACGGGCTGCGCTCCCGGCTGCGGCTCGGCGACCGCCACCCGCGCGGGGCGGATGGTGCGCTCGCCGAAGCGATACCCCGGCTGCAGAATCGCCACGCACGTCGTCTCCGTGACGTCCGGCGCGTACGAGTGCATCAGGGCCTCGTGGATCATCGGGTCGAAGGGCTCGCCCTCCTTGCCGAACTGCTGCAGGCCCATCTTGGCCGCGACGGTCTCCAGCGACTCGGCCACCGACTTGAAACCGCCGAGCAGTTCGCCGTGTTCCCGCGCGCGGCCGATGTCGTCAAGCACGGGCAGGAGCTCGGTCAGGAGGCTCGCGATGGCGAGTTCCTTGACCGCGATCCGGTCGCGCTCGACCCGGCGGCGGTAGTTCTGGTACTCGGCCTGGAGCCGCTGGACGTCCGCCGTACGTTCGTTGAGCGCCGTACGCACCTGGTCCAGCTGGGCCGTCAGGCCTGCGATCTGGGCTGCTGACTGAGCTGCTGCCGTGTCCCCGGCCGGGGCCGCCCCGTCCTCCGCGGAGGAGGGGGCGGCCTTCGGCTCGGCGTCTTCAGGGGTGGCGCCGGAGGGGACGTCGGGCTGCTCGTCGAAGCCCGGGGTCTCCTCCGTCACGCGGCACCGTCCTTGCGGTCACGGTCCTCGTCGACGATCTCGGCGTCGACGACGTCGTCGTCGGCGGCCTTGGCACCGGCGTCCGGGCCGGCGCCCGGGGCCTCGGCACCGGCTCCACCCTGAGCGGCCTGGGCGTCGGCGTACATCGCCTGGCCCAGCTTCTGGGAGACGGCGGCGACCTTCTCGGTGGCCGTACGGATCTCGGCGGTGTCCTCGCCCTTGAGCGCGGCCTTCAGCTCCTCGACGCTCGTCTCGACCTCGGTCTTGACGTCGCCGGGGACCTTGTCCTCGTTGTCCTTGAGGAACTTCTCCGTCTGGTAGACGAGCTGCTCGCCCTGGTTGCGGGCCTCGGCCGCCTCGCGGCGGCGGTGGTCCTCGTCCGCGTACTGCTCGGCCTCCTGGCGCATGCGGTCGACCTCGTCCTTCGGCAGCGAGGAGCCGCCGGTGACGGTCATCTTCTGCTCCTTGCCCGTGCCGAGGTCCTTCGCGGTCACGTGCATGATGCCGTTGGCGTCGATGTCGAACGCGACCTCGATCTGCGGCACGCCGCGCGGGGCCGGCGGCAGACCGGTCAGCTCGAACATCCCGAGCTTCTTGTTGTACGCCGCGATCTCGCGCTCGCCCTGGTAGACCTGGATCTGGACGGACGGCTGGTTGTCCTCGGCCGTCGTGAAGATCTCGGACCGCTTGGTCGGGATCGTGGTGTTGCGCTCGATGAGCTTGGTCATGATCCCTCCCTTGGTCTCGATACCGAGGGACAGCGGGGTCACGTCGAGGAGCAGGACGTCCTTGACCTCACCCTTGAGGACACCGGCCTGCAGGGCGGCGCCGATGGCGACGACCTCGTCCGGGTTGACGCCCTTGTTGGCGTCCTGGCCGCCGGTGAGCTCCTTGACGAGCTCGGCCACGGCGGGCATACGGGTGGAGCCACCGACGAGGACGACGTGGTCGATCTCGGACAGCTGGATGCCGGCGTCCTTGATGACGTTGTGGAACGGCGTCTTGCAGCGCTCCAGCAGGTCGGCCGTGAGCTGCTGGAACTGGGCGCGCGTGAGCTTCTCGTCCAGGTGCAGCGGGCCCTCGGCGGAGGCCGTGATGTAGGGCAGGTTGATCGAGGTCTCCGTGGAGGAGGACAGCTCGATCTTGGCCTTCTCGGCGGCCTCGCGGAGACGCTGGAGGGCCATCTTGTCCTTGCCCAGGTCCACACCGTGGCCGGACGCGAACTGCTTCACCAGGTAGTCGACGACCCGCTGGTCCCAGTCGTCACCACCGAGGTGGTTGTCGCCGTTGGTGGCCTTCACCTCGACGACGCCGTCGCCGATCTCCAGGAGGGACACGTCGAACGTGCCGCCACCGAGGTCGAAGACGAGGATCGTCTGGTCGTCCTTGTCGAGGCCGTACGCCAGGGCCGCGGCGGTCGGCTCGTTCACGATGCGCAGGACGTTCAGGCCCGCGATCTCGCCGGCCTCCTTCGTCGCCTGGCGCTCGGAGTCGTTGAAGTACGCCGGGACGGTGATGACCGCGTCGGCCACCTTCTCGCCCAGGTACGCCTCGGCGTCGCGCTTCAGCTTCTGCAGGATGAAGGCGCTCATCTGCTGCGGGTTGAAGTGCTTGCCGTCGAGCTCGATCTTCCAGTCCGTGCCCATGTGACGCTTGACCGACCTGATGGTCCGGTCCACGTTCGTGACCGCCTGGCGCTTCGCGACCTCGCCGACGAGCACCTCGCCGTTCTTGGCGAAGGCGACGACGGACGGCGTGGTCCTGGCGCCCTCGGCGTTGGTGATGACGGTGGGCTCACCGCCCTCCAGAACGCTGACGACGGAGTTAGTCGTGCCCAGGTCGATGCCGACCGCACGTGCCATTTCAATTCCTCCAGCAATGACTTGAGTGGAACGGACTCAAGTGTGCATGACGCTTGCCGCGTGGTCAACAGAGGTGAGTCGTGGGGGCTCAACTCTTATCTCTTGCTTACGCGCACATTGCCCTCTGACCTGCGGTCCGCTCGGCTGTGACGGCCCTTGAAACTGCGTCCCGCCGTGGTTGGGTGCGGGTGCGTGGGGGCTGAGCGCGCAGTTCCCCGCGCCCCCGAAAACTGCGTCCCGCCGTGGTTGGGTGCGGGTGCGTGGGGGCTGAGCGCGCAGTTCCCCGCGCCCCCGAAAACTGCGTCCCGCCGTGGTTGGGTGCGGGTGCGTGGGGGCTGAGCGCGCAGTTCCCCGCGCCCCCGAAAACTGCGTCCCGCCGTGGTTGGGTGCGGGTGCGTGGGGGCTGAGCGCGCAGTTCCCCGCGCCCCTGAAAAGCGGGGCTGCGCCCCTGCTTTTCGTCTTTTGGGGGCGCGGGGAACTGCGCGGCCCGCCCCCACCGGGGCCGCACCCGACAGACGAGCCCGGCCGCCCCGCCACGCGTACCCAGGTATGCCTCAGCGACGCAGATCACCGTGCTGCTGACTACAGTGCGGTCATAGGAATGGGTAGTCTCGTAGGACTGCGTAAGCTACCGCTCAGTAATGACCCTCGCAGGCCCGAGGAGCCCCGAAATGCAACTCGCCGCGATCATCGTGTCGCTGGTCCTGACCGTGGTCGGCGTCGCGCTCATCGCACGCGCCATCGGCCAGTTCGTCCGGTACTTCAAGCTCGGCCAGCCGGTACCCGCCGGAACCCGCACCGACAATCCGTACCAGCGCAGTGTCACGCTGGTGAAGGAATTCCTCGGTCACACCCGGATGAACCGGTGGGGCATCGTCGGCTTCGCCCACTGGTTCGTGGCCATCGGCTTCCTGACGCTGCCGCCCACCCTCGTCCAGGCCTTCGGCCAGCTCTTCCAGGCCGACTGGGTGCTGCCGATCATCGGCGGGTTCCTGCCGTTCGAGCTCTACATCGAGTTCATCGGCGTGATGACGATCCTGGGCATCGCCGTCCTCATGGCGATCCGGCTGCTGAGCCTGCCCTCCCGGGCCGGCCGCAAGTCCCGTTTCGCGGGCTCCAAGTCGGGCCAGGCCTACTTCGTCGAGTACGTCATCCTCACCATCGGCCTCGCCATCTACGTGCTGCGCGGCCTGGAGGGCGCGATCCACCACGTGGAGGGCTACGAGGCCGCGTACTTCGCCTCGTACCCGCTGGTGCTGGCCTTCAAGGGCCTCGGCCTGAGCACGCTGCAGAACCTGGTCTACCTCGTCGCGACGATCAAGATCGGCACGTCCTTCGTGTGGATGATCGTCGTCTCGCTCAACACCAACATGGGTGTCGCCTGGCACCGCTTCCTCGCCTTCCCGAACATCTGGTTCAAGCGGGAGGCGGACGGTGGCACCGCCCTGGGCGGCCTCCAGCCCATGACCTCCGGCGGCAAGCCGATCGACTTCACCGACCCCGGTGACGACGACGTCTTCGGTGTCAGCCAGGTGGAGCAGTTCTCCTGGAAGGGCCTGCTGGACTTCTCCACCTGCACCGAGTGCGGCCGCTGCCAGTCGCAGTGCCCCGCCTGGAACACCGGCAAGCCGCTCTCCCCGAAGCTGCTGATCATGTCGCTGCGCGACCACGCGCACGCCAAGGCCCCCTACCTGCTGGCCGGTGGCGGCAAGGACATGGAGGGCGAGGAGAAAGCGACCGCGGAGCAGTTGAAGGACGTGCCCGCCGCCGCTCTCGCGGAAGCCGAGCGGCCGCTCATCGGGACCCTTGAGGAGAACGGGGTCATCGACCCCGACGTCCTGTGGTCCTGCACCACCTGCGGCGCCTGCGTCGAGCAGTGCCCCGTCGACATCGAGCACATCGACCACATCGTCGACATGCGCCGCTACCAGGTGATGATCGAGAGCGCGTTCCCGTCCGAGGCCGGGACGATGCTCAAGAACCTGGAGAAGAAGGGCAACCCCTGGGGGCTCGCCAAGAAGCAGCGCCTGGAGTGGACCAAGGAGGTCGACTTCGAGATCCCCGTCGTCGGACGGGACATCGAGGATCTGGCCGAGGTCGAGTACCTGTACTGGGTCGGCTGCGCCGGCGCCCTGGAGGACCGGGCCAAGAAGACCACCAAGGCCTTCGCCGAGCTGCTGCACATGGCGGGCGTGAAGTTCGCCATCATGGGCGGCGACGAGAAGTGCACCGGTGACTCCGCCCGCCGCCTCGGCAACGAGCCCCTGTTCCAGGAACTCGGCATGGAGAACGTCATGTCCCTCAACGCCGCCTTCGGTGAGGAGATGGACGACGACGGCAAGGTCACCGCGGAGTCGAGGAAGCCGAAGTCCGCGAAGAAGATCGTCGCGACCTGCCCGCACTGCCTCAACACCCTCGGCAACGAGTACCCGCAGCTCGGCGGCGACTACGAGGTCATCCACCACACCCAGCTGCTCCAGCACCTGATCGACGAGGGCAAGCTGGTGCCGGTGACGCCGGTCGACGGCCTCATCACCTACCACGACCCGTGCTACCTGGGCCGGCACAACAAGATCTACACGCCCCCGCGCGAGATCATGTCCGCCGTCCCCGGCCTGCGCCAGCAGGAGATGCACCGCCACAAGGAGCGCGGCTTCTGCTGCGGCGCGGGTGGTGCGCGGATGTGGATGGAGGAGCGGATCGGCAAGCGCATCAACAACGAGCGTGTGGATGAGGCGCTGTCCCTCAACCCCGACATCGTCTCGACCGCCTGCCCGTTCTGCCTCGTCATGCTGACCGACTCGGTCAACGGCAAGAAGAACGACGGCAAGGCCAAGGAGTCCGTGCAGGTCGTGGACGTGGCCCAGCTGCTGCTCGACTCGGTCAAGACCCTCCCGGAGGAGCCTCCGGCGGGTGCGGCCGAGGCGGAGAGCGAGCCGCAGCCGGAACCGGTCAAGTAGCGATCCGGAACGAGCGGTCCCCTGCCGGGAGATGGCGGGGGGCCGCTCGTTTCGTTCTCGGCCGACCGCCGGTGGGGGCCGTTCGCGCAGTTCCCCGCGCCCCTAAAAGCGGCTGGCTGCCGGTCAGATGTCCTCGGGCGGTCTCACGGGCCCAAAAGCGGCCGACCGCCGGTGGGGGCCGTTCGCGCAGTTCCCCGCGCCCCTAAAAGCGGCGGGGCGCCGGTCAGATGTCGTCGGGCGGTTTCGCGGGGCTGAAAGCGGCGCGCTGCCGGTCAGATGTCGTCAGACGTCGGCGAACGGTTTCGCGTAGTTGAATGTGCCGCGCAGGCTCGGGTCGTACGTCGTCAGGGGGCGGATCTGGAAGTACGCGCCCCAGGCCGGGTCGGGCGGCAGGATGCCGAGGTCGGTGCCGGGGCGGAAGCCGAAGCGGCCGTAGTAGGCGGGGCTGCCGAGCAGGGCGACGAGCGGTTCGCCGAGGGCGTCCGCCGCGCCGAGGACCGCGTGCATCAGGGCGAGACCGGTGCCGAGGTGCTGCGCGTCGGGGCGCACGCCGATCGGACCGAGTCCGAGGGCGGGTACGCCGTCGACGTGTCCGCGCGTACAGACGACGTGTCCGACGACCTCGTTCCCGCCGCCCTCTCCGATCGCCACGTACGACAGCTCGGGCAGCCAGCCCTCGCAGGTGCGCAGTGCGTCGAGCAGGGTGGCCTCCACCGGATCCGAGGCGTCCGTGTCCGTGTCCGGCTTGGCGAAGGCCGCCGCGATCACGGCACGGGCGGCGGATACGTCGGCGGGGGTCTCACGTCGTGTCAGCACCGGGTCAGTGTGGGAGGCGGCGGCGGGGCACCGCAAAGAGATATCCGGCCGCGTGGCCGCCCGTGCCGTCAGCCGCCTGTGCCGTCAGCCGCCCCGCGGCCCGCCGAGCGCGGTCGTCAGTTCGGCCCGGCGGCGGATGCCCAGCTTGCGGTAGGTGCTGGTCAGATGGGTCTCCACGGTGCGGCGCGCGAGGTGCAGCAGTTCCGCGATCTCCGTGTTCGTACGGCCGTCGGCGGCCAGCTCCGCTATCCGGCGCTCGCTGCCGGTGAGCGCGCCCGAGCCGGTGAGCGCCGTCGTAGTACGGCGGGCGCCGCCCTCGCGCAGGGCCTGCTCGGCGGTGGCCCGCAGCCGTACCGCGCCCAGCCGTTCGGCGCGTTCGGCCGCCTCCCGCAGACAGTCGCGGGCGCGGGACCTCTCTCCGGCGGCGGTGAGCTGGCGTCCCTGCGCGATCAGCGCGGGGATCAGTTCCGTGTAGAGCGGGACGTCCGCGGAGCCGTCCCGCAGGACGCGTACGGCCTGGTCGGCGAGTTCCAGGCCGCGCCGGCCGCCGGTCGCCGTGCCGAGGACCCGCAGGGCGCGGCCGACCGGCCGCGGGGTGTTCCACACCTGGGCCAGGCGCAGTTCCTCCTCGGCCAGTTCCAGCGCCTCCCGGGGGCGGCCGAGGGCCAGCCGGCACTCCGCCGCGGCGGTCCGCCAGGGAGTGACGACCGGGCTCACCACGTCGCGCGCCGACTGACGGCGCCCGCATTCGAGGAAGTCGTCGAGGGCGCCCGCCGGGTCCTGGCCGGCGGCCCGCAGCACTCCCCGGGCGTACAGGAACCGGTTCACCTCCCAGGAGTCCTTCGCCTCCCGCAGGTCGAAGCCGCCCGCGAGTCTGCGGGCCTCCACCACCCGGCCGGTCTCGACGAGCGCGATCACGGCGTGCGCCTGGCCGTTGCCGGGGCCCAGCCGGATGCCGGACGACGGGCGGGCCTCGGGGCCGGCGAGCAGGCGCGCGTAGTCGCCGCGGGCGGCGGCGAGGTCGGCGCGGACGTTCAGCAGGGCGCGGTGCATCGGGTGCAGCAGGGACGGGCGCTGTCTGGCGAGGCCGCGTCCGACGAGCCGCTCGGCCTCGTCCAGTTCGTCGGCCCACTGGGCGACGGCGGCGGCCGTACCCAGCAGGAAGGGCTCCGCGAGCGGTTCGACGGCCTCCGCGAGGAGGGCCCGTACGCGTTTCATGGCGGCGTCCGCCGAGAGCAGGCCCGCCGTGGCCTCGTACCGTACGAGCAGTGCCTGGCCCGCGGTGCCGATCAGGCGCGGTGAGCGGTCGGCGCTCTCCCGCAGCCGGCGGTAGAGCTCCTGCCTGATCTCGTGGTCCTGGTCGGCGAGGAGCGCGGAGGCGATCTGCACGGTGCGGGCCAGGTCGGGGTGGCCCGTGAGCTGCGAGTCCAGCGACCGCAGGACGTCGACGGCGGCGCGGGCCTCGCCCCGGCCGGCCAGTGCGGTGCCCAGGGCGACGGCCGCGCGCACCCGGTCCTGCGGGACGCCGGGCAGGCGTACCGCTTCGGCGAGGCGGGGTATGCCGGCCGAGGAGCGGACGGTGGCGTACTCCAGGGAGCCCAGTTCGGTGAGGAGCCGCTGCCGGTGGTCGTCGGGGAGCGGTTCGTCCAGGGCGCGGCGCAGATAGGGGAGGGCGTCGGCGGTGCGGCCGTCGTGGACGGCGACGGCGGAGGCGTCCAGCAGGACGCCGGTGACCCAGGGCTCGCCGACGGCGTCGGCCCGCAGCAACTGGCCCGCGACGACCTCGGCGCGTTCGCCGCGCCGCAGCATGACCTCGGCGGCCCTGCGGTGCGCGGCGCGGCGCCCGGCCACGGGCCAGCCGCTGAGCACCGCGTCGCGCAGCAGGGGATGGGCATAGCGGGGCCGCCCGTCGGCCCCGACCCGCAGTACCCCCAGCCGCGCCATGGCGGTCAGCCACCCCGCCACCCGGGCGGGATCGGCGTCGGTGACCCCACCGAGCAGGTCGGCGAGCTCGTGCACGGCGGTGTCGTCCGGGGACCCCGTCGCGAACACCCCCGCCGCCACCGACCCGTCACCGGAGGAGCCGTCGCCGATGGAGCCGTCGTCGATGGAGGCGTCGTCGATGGAGGCGTCGTCGATGGAGGCGTCGTCGATGGAGGCGTCGTCGGCGGGCCGGGCCGTCTGCGAAGGCCGGGCCCCGCCGTCCTCCGCCGGTTCGCCGTGGGCGGGATCGCCCGCGTCCGGGCAGTCCGCACCGCCGCCGGTCCGGCTCGCGACGGGCACGCCTGCCCCTTCGCCTCCGGCAACGGCACCGGCATCCGCGGAAGCGGCAGCAACAGCCGGGGAGCCGGCCCCACCCTCCTCGCCCCCGCCCAGGGAACCGGCGTCGACCGGCGTGCCGTTCGTGCTGTTCGGAACGCTCGGAACGTTCGGATCGTTCGGCGCATCGAACGGTGTCCGGGGCCGAGGGCCAGGGAAGGTGGCGTCCAGGGTGGCCAGCGCGCGGGCCACCTCCGTCGTGGCGGGGCCCGCGCTGTCGAGCCACCAGGAGACCGCGGCCTGGTACGCGCCCGGGTACAGCGCGGCGCTCGCCCTCGGCACCGTGGCCGGCAGCGTGCCGCGCAGGTCGTCCAGCAGGGCGCGCAGCAGCAGCGGGCTGCCCGCGCTCGCCCGTACGCAGTCCTCCACCCACGACGGCGGGACCGAGCCGAAGTCCGAACGGACCAGCTGTGCCGTGGAGTCGGCCCCGAGCGGAGCGAGGGTGAGCGTGCGGACCAGTGCGGGGGAGAGCGTGTGGGCCAGGCCCGCCGACGGTGCGTCGATGTCGTACTGACTGCGCTCGGTCGCCACCAGCAGCACCGGTAAGCGGTCCACCCGTCGGGCGGCGTCGACGAGCCACCGCCGTGAGGCGTCGTCCGCGAGGTGGACGTCGTCCACGGTCACCAGGAGCGGCGGCCCGGCCGTGAACGACCGCAGCAGCCGCCACAGCCAGGCCCCCCGGGCCCGTTCGTCCGGTATCACCCGGGACTCGGCGAACTCCGCTTTCGGGCCCAGCAGTTGGCGTACGGCCGAGAAGGGCAGCGCCGTGTCGTCGGGCGAGCAGCGGGCCCGCAGCACCCGCATCCCGGCCGACTCCGCCTGCTCGGCGGCGGCTTCGAGGAGCGCGGAACGGCCCGTACCGGTGGCACCGCGCAGCAGCACCAGCCGCCCGGTCCCGGCGCGGGCGCGCGCGGCCTCGGCGGCCACCAGTTCCAGGGTTTGACGACGCTCAAGCAGTGGTACGTACATCCCTGCCTCCCTCGCGGCCGTGGTGCGGCCCACTGTGTGGGACGGCGGAACGGGTGGCTCCCGTTGCCTGAGATGACCCACTGTCATATACGCAACGTCGTTTCCGATCTGGTTCCCGATCTCGTGGTGTGTCTCGTGGTGCTCCACGATTGCGCCGAACACACGGCCCCCAGAAGTGTGATGACCGCACGCCTGTCACGGACGCCACAGAGGTGACGGGCTCGTGAACATAGGGGAGTGAGTTGCGCAGCTCGTTTGGGACCGCGGCTCCGGGCACGGCAGAGCCCGAGTCCCGAATACCGGTGGCGGTACACGCCTCGGACCCGATCACCCGGGAGGGAGCACTCAGCCAGCTGAGACAGCACCCGGTGATCGACCTCCGCGAGGAGACCGAGACCGGCCCCGACACCGTCGCCCTGCTGATCAGCGAGACGCTGGACGAGGCCGCGCTCTCCCGGCTGCGCAGACTGGTGCGCAGCGAGGGTGCCCGTGCCGTCCTCGTGGTGAGCATGATCCGCGAGACCGAACTGCTCGATGTCATCGAGTGCGGGGTCGGCGCCATCGTGTGGCGCCACGAGGCCACCGCGCACCGGCTGGTGCAGGCGGTCGTCGCGGCCTCCCGGGGCGACGGAGATCTGCCCGCGGATCTGCTCGGCCGGCTGATCAGCCAGGTGGGTTCGCTGCACCGCACGGCGAGCAGCCATCCCGGGGCCCCGTCCTCGGGACTCGCGCCGCGCGAGGTGGACGTGCTGAGGCTCGTCGCCGAGGGGCTCGACACCGGGGAGATCGCCAGCAAGCTGTCCTACTCCGAACGAACCGTCAAGAACGTGATGCACGGGCTCACCACCCGGCTGCATCTGCGCAACCGGGCGCACGCGGTGGCACATGCCCTCCGGGAAGGCTACATCTGATCGAACGGGCAGCCGAAGGCGGACGCGGGGGCAGCATTCTGTGCCCGCCGGCCGTCCCCGGCGTGCCTGCGGAGACGGAGCCTTCCCAGGCACGATCGGTTACGACACCGGTCATCGGTCACGACAGCCGTCGAGCGGTGACAGCAGCGGTCCACGACAGCGGTTGCGGTGTCGCCGCGAAACAGCCGCGCCGTCATCCGGTGGCGGTACGGCAGGGCACGGCACGGCAGGGCGGGAGCGCGACGGTGATCCACGAGGTGGACGAGGTCCTCAAGCGGCTGCTCGGGGGTGGTGCGCTGGCCGGCTCCGGCATCGACGTCTCCTTCGAGGCCCCGACCCGCGACTGGGCGGCCCGGCGCAACGCGCCGACCATCAACACCTACCTGTACGACATCCGCGAGGACGTCTCCCGGCGCCAGCGCGGCCACACCGCCGTCCGCGACGACCGCGACATCGTCGTACGCCGCCGCCAGCCGCCCCGCTGGTTCCGGCTGTCCTACCTGGTCACCGCGTGGACCAAGCAGCCGCTGGACGAACACCGGCTGCTCTCCGCGGCGTTGGCGACCCTGCTGCCGCACGAGCTGATCCCCGCGAGCGAACTGCCCGGCCCCCTCGGCGCGCTGGGCCTGTCCATCCCGCTCACGGTGGCCGGACTGCACACCGAGTCGCGGTCGCTGGCGGAGATCTGGTCCGCGATGGGCGGCGAACTGAAGCCGTCCCTGGACCTCGTCGTCACCGCGCCCTTCCCGGCCTTCCCCGAGTACGACGCCGGTCCCCCGGTCACGGAGGGCGCGGGCGTGCGCATCCGCGGCATCGACGGCTCGCTGGAGGGTTCGGAGGAACGCCGGCACCGGCCGCGGCACCTCAAGTCCTCGCCCCTGGGCACCGGTACCCGCGAGAACGACGGTCCTGGTCAGCACGGCAGCACCGGTGACCGGCAGAACACCGGAGAACGGCAGAAGTGACCGCCCACGCCCCGCTCACGTCCGACACGCTCCTGCTCCGGTTGGCCCGACTGCGCGACCGCGTCGGCGAGTTGGTCGACGAGCGCACCGCCCAGGACCCCACGGCGGGCGATCCGCTGCGCGGCCTGTACCTCTCCGACGAGGCCGTACGGCATCTGCTCGGGCCCACGACGACCTCGTACCCCTCCGCCTTCGAGGACGAGCCGGGCGGCCGGGACGGGGACGGGGCGGCGTACGAGGGCGGCGGCGCGGACCGGCTGGAACTGCTCGCGGTGCGGCTCGGGCTCACCGAGCTGGACCTGCGGATCCTGCTGATCGCCCTCGCCCCCGACCTGGAGCGCTCCTTCGAGTCGCTGTACGGGTATCTCAACGACGACGTCAGCAGGCGCCGGGCCACCACCGGGCTCGCCCTCGACCTGTGCGGGCTGCCCGTGCACTTCGCCGGGGCACGGGCCCGTTTCCATCCCTCGGCCCCGCTGACCGCGCTCGGTCTGCTGAGCGTCGAGGATCCCGAACGCCCCTTCCTCAGCCGGGCGTTGCGCGTACCCGACCGGCTCATCGCGCATCTGCTCGGCGACGACACCCTGGACCCCGCGCTCGTCGGCCACGTCCACCCGCTGGCGACCGCCGCGCCCTCGCACGACGACGGGTTCGCCGACAAGCTCGCCGCCCGGCTGAGCGCCGCGCCCCTGACCGTCTATCTGCGCGAGCACCGCGAGGGCGACGGGCTCGCCGGTGCCGCCGCCGCCCTGCGGACCGCGGGGTACGAGGCCCTGCACTTCACGGGCCCGGAGGACCGCGTACCCGAACTCCTGCGTGAGGCCCGGCTGCGCGACGCCGCCGTCGTCGCGTCCGCCCTGCCGGAGAAACCCGGGCCGCTGGTGCGGGCGCTGGCCCACTCCGGGGTGCCCGTGCTGCTCACCGGGTCGCGGCCGTACGACCCGCAGTGGTGCGAGCACGACCCGCTGGTCCTCGACGCGCCCCGGCAGCGGGCCGGCGCGGTGGACGTCTGGTCGGCCGCCCTGCGGGACGAGCCCGGCTTCGACCTCGCCGCCACGGTGGCCCCCTACCGGCTCGGCGGCGACCGCATCCTGCGGGCCGCGCAGGCCGCCCAGAGCCTCGCCGGCTTCGACGGCACGCCGGTGACCGCCGCGCATCTGCGGCTCGCCGCACGGCAGCAGTCCGCCTCGGGGCTTGAGCAGCATGCCCGGCGGATCAGGCCAGACGTGGACTGGGGGGACCTGGTCCTGCCCGACAAGCCCCTCGTGCAGCTGCACGAACTGGCCCTGCGCGCCCGCCACCGCGACCAGGTCCTCGGTGACTGGCGGCTCAGCGCGGGCGGCGGCCGGGGCCGCGGGGTCCTCGGTCTCTTCGCGGGCGAGTCCGGTACCGGCAAGACCCTGTCGGCCGAGGTCGTCGCCGCCGAACTCGGCCTGGACCTGTACGTGGTGCAGCTCTCCTCGATCGTCGACAAGTACGTGGGCGAGACCGAGAAGAACCTGGAGCGGATCTTCACCGAGGCCGACCGCACGGACGCGGTACTGCTCTTCGACGAGGCGGACGCGGTCTTCGGCAAGCGCTCCGAGGTCAAGGACTCCCACGACAAGTACGCCAACATGGAGAGCGCCTACCTGCTCCAGCGCCTGGAGTCCTTCGACGGCATCGCCCTGCTCACCACCAACCTGCGCGCCAACATCGACGAGGCGTTCACCCGGCGCCTCGACCTGGTGATCGACTTCCCGTTCCCCGACCCCGGGCAGCGCCTCGCCCTGTGGCGGCACAGCCTCTCCGCGGTGCCGTGCGAGGAGGGCACCGACCCGTCGGCGGTCGCCGAGGCCTTCGAGCTGGCGGGCGGCTCGATCCGCAGCGCGGTCGTCACCGCCGCCTACGCGGCCGCCGGACGCGGCGCCCCGGTCACGACGGCGGATCTGCGCGAGGGCGCGGAGCGCGAGTACCGCAAGGCGGGCCGGCTGGTCCCCGGAGAGGGCAACTGGTAGGCGCACAAAGGCTCGTACGACACGTGACGGACAGTCGTCCGAGCCCTCTCGTGACGCCCCGGTGAACTACGGCCGACCACCCGGTGAGCCGGGGGCCTCGATCAGCTGACACCCCATGTGACCTGCCCTTTCCCACCCATCACTCTGGTTACGCTGCCTCTCGGACGGATCCGGAACGGCAGACGTGCGGGGGTGCCCCCGTGGTGGGGACGGCTCGCGGTGCGCCGACAGCGGCAGGCGTCGAACGACCAGGGCAAGGCGCCCGAGACGGCGGCGAAGTCCTCCGTACCGGGCGGCCCGGAGCCGCGCGCGATGCTCGCGCTGCAGCAGAGCGCGGGGAACGCGGCGGCGTCCAAGGCACTGCACGGCAGGAACCCGCACCGGACCCGTCTGCTCGGCACCCCGCCCGGCGAGGCCGGCCGGTCCGTCGCGGGCCCCTCGCGCACCGCGCAGACGCCCGGATCCACCGCGCGGGCGCCCGGGTCCACCGGTCTTTCGTCCATCGAGGAGCTGCCCGAACACGCCCCCGCCACCCGGCTGCGGTCCGTGCTGCCCACCATCGCGGAGGGCGAGGAGGGCGCCCCCGAACCGGAGCCGCTGGGCCTGCCGCCGTATCTGCGGGACCTGACCGCGGCCGGACTGTCCACCGCCCGGCAGCCGACCGGCCACGAGATCGTGGGCACCGCGCTGGCCACCGCCATCGGCCACTCCGAGGGAACGGTCGCCGAGATCAAGGAGGAACTGGCGGGCCGACCGGAGAGCTTCTACGGGCAGGGCCGCGCCTTCTCCGTGGCGGGCCCGAACGGCAAGGACTGGTACGACGTCACCGTCACGATCTCCCCCGCCCCCGAGGACCGGCCCGAGACCTTCGTCTCCGCGGCGGTCCTGAAGGCGCGCGCGGAGACGGCCGGACGGGCCGGCGACCGGGCGGCGGCACGGGCCGCGCTGGCCCGCGAGGCCGAGGGCGCGGCCACCAAGGTGGACGTCCAGCACAACACCCAGGCCACGGTGGGCCACACCGCGGGCAACTCCGCGAGCCGCGGCGCCGGTCTGACGGCCTTCGGTCTCGCGCCGGTCGTGCCGGGCGTCTGGCTCGGCGGCGCGGTCACGGCGAACGCCCAGCCGTTCCAGTCCGCACGCGAGTCACGCACCCAGAAGAGCGTCGCCGAACCACGCGTCCTGCGCAGCGACAAGGGCTCCGTCGAACTGCTCCGCCAGGTCCGGTACGGCGTACGGATCAAGAAGCAGGACGCGCCCGACGTGAAGTCGTTCAGCGGGACGGGCACGCTCACCATGCGCGTCCCCACCGAGCACCTGGTCCCCGCCTCCGTCGCCGCTTCGGCCTCCGGCGGTACGCCCCCGCGGGCGGCGAGGCTGTCCACGCGCACCGCGCGGAAGGTCGCCCGCGCCGACAGCCTGGCCCCGGTCGCGGTCACCGACTCCGCGGCCCCGCACGAGGGCGGCAACGGCCTGTTCGACAAGGTCCGTTCGGTGCTGCACCCCTCGCTGACCTCGCCCGGCGCCCCCGGCCGCGCCCGGCTGTACGACGCCACCTCCACCGCCACCGTCCTGGAGGACATGCCCCGGCTGCTGCGCCAGGAGGTCGTCGGCGAGGACCTGACCGCCAAGGACGGCAGCGCGGTGGGTACGTACCGGATGCGGGCCGCGATCGGTTCGATGACGCCCGCGTGGAAGATCGGCAAGACCCAGCTGCGTACGCATCAGCAGGCGCAGCACTCGGTGACGGACACCGCGGGCAAGGGACGCGGCGGCACGTTCGGCGTGGGCCCCGCGATCGGGGTCGGGGTGCTGGCGAACGCCGCGGCGGTCCGCGCCACGGCCATGCCGACGTTCGGGGCGAAGAGCGCGCGCTTCACCGTGTCGGAGCAGACGGTCTCCAGCCGGCAGGGCGCCGAGGTCCGCGGCGACAAGGTGCTCTACCGGGGCACGGTGCTGCTCACCGTCGAGGGGACCGGTCCGCTCTCGCCCGCGATGAAGGCCCGGATGGGGAACCGGACGGCGACCCACTCGATGGACGTGTGGCTGAGCCTGCGGGCCGACGAGGCGCAGGCCCTCGGTCTGCCGCTGCCGTCGGGCGTCGTCGCGGACGAGATGGTGAAGAAGCCGAAGGCGACCCCCGCCGGGGGAACGGGCTCCGGCACGGACTCCGAGTCCGACCCCGGCGGGGACAAGGGCAAGGGCAAGGACAAGGGCAAGGCGCGGGCCTCCGACGTTACGTCCGGGTCCGGGTCCGGGTCCGGCTCCGGGTCCGGCTCCGGGTCCGGGGAGGCCGCGCCGGACGTCGAGCGCCATCTGCCCTTCGGGGCCATGGGATCGAGCGTCGCGATCAGCCAGCTGGACACCGGTCCGCTGCTCGCCGGCGTCCAGCGGCTGTTCGCCACCGACCCGCAGCTGGCCGGGTACCTGCCCGCCTTCGGCGCCGGACGGGAGCCCGGGAAGACGAGTCCGGAGGAGGCCGAGGCGCAGCGGGGCAACTACCGCGAGCTGATGACCGTCCTGTCCGACACCAACCTGGCCGTCAACAAGGACCAGTTGCTCTCCAGCGGTATCCGCGTACGGATGCGGCGCAAGTCCCGGATGCACGCGCACGACGTGCAGATCAAGGTCACCGGCAGGCTCGGCGACACCACCTATGCCGGTGACGTCAAGGACTGGCTCGTCCGCAGCCACTCCGGTGTCACCAGCAACGTCCAGAGCGGACGGTCCAGTTCGCGGTCGGTGGGCGGGATGGTGCTCGGCCAGTTCCGGATCATCCCCTCCGCGCTGAACGCCTCCGTGCGGGCCGACCGGACGAAGACCGGCGCGCGGCGCGGCCAGGGCGGTCCGACGACCCGCTCGGACATCCTGACCAACGGCTCCGAGGACGCCGCCGCGTTCGACGGCTCGCTGCACCTCGACGTGGACGTCACCATGACGACCAGGGAGCGCAAGGCCAAGCGCACCCTGACGCCGGGGCTGCCGGGCCGGGACGTGCCCGAGGCGAGGCACATCGGCTCGGTGGAGCTGGAGGACCAGGACGTACGCCTGCTCACCCCGGCCGGGTTCGCCATGGACACCGAGGAGAAGCAGCGGCTGGACGCCTCCGTCGCGGCCCGGACCGCCGGGCACGGGCCGCCGCGGCGGACCTTCGCCGCCGAGGGCATCGGCGACCTCGCGGGCATGGAGCCGAGGGCGATGGCCTCCCGGCGGGTACGGGACTGGACGCTGGTGGAGACCCTCGGCGACGGGCAGCCGATCCGGGACCTCGCGTTCGAGCTGCTGGCCGGGGCCGCCGCCCGCAACAAGGCATTGCGCGAGGACAAGGCCCTGGCCACCGAGGGCCTGGCGCCGCGGCTCGCGATCGAGGAGCGGTTCAGCCCGCAGGCGGTCACCGCGGCGCTGCGGCAGGCGGTGTCCTCCGGCTGGGTCGTGAAGAACCTGCGCTACCCGCGCCGGACCGCCGGGCTCACCGGCGCGGTGGGTACGCGGTTCGCGCTGGCCAACCCGAAGGTCGTGCATCAGGCCACGGGTCCGGGCACGGAGAGCTTCGTCCTCGGCGGCCACCAGGCCAGCGGGCAGGAGTCCGAGAGTACGAGTACGTCGGTGCAGGCCGGGGTCGTGGGCATGCAGAACGGCGCCGACTGGCGGGCCGGTGAGGGCGTCTCGGCGGGCCGCACCCTGAGCGAGGGCTCGTCCACGGCGTCGACGCTGGCCGGCACGGTCGAGCGCAACGCCCACACCTCGCGCAGCCGGCCCCTGTACCTGGTCCACTGCGATCTGGTGGTCCGGATGGTCGCCGAGGTGGGGGTGACCGGCGGCGGCCCGTACGTCTCGAAGTCCGAGCGGACGCTGCCGGGGGCGGCGGCCGTGTGGCTCACCGCGGACCAGCTGAGGGCGTCGAAGCTGCGCGTACCGGGCGAGAAGGCGGCGGAGAAGGCACCGGAGAGGACGCCTGAGAAGGCAGGGGCGAAAGCAGGGGCGAAGGCTCAGGAGAAGGCGCAGGAGAAGGCTTCGGGGAAAGTGGCCGCCGGTGACGGGCAGGACCAGCAGGGCGGCCGGGAGAGCGGCGCCCCGGCCCCGCGGCCCCAGCTGTCCCGGGACCTCCCCCTCGGCTTCGGCGCGATCGAGGACCTGCCCGACTTCGTCCCCCTCCTGGAACAGCTCCGCGGCAGCCTCGGCCGCCGGGACAGGAGCCTGGCCGAGAACCTGCTGCCCAGGCAGCAGCTCAAGGACCGCAACGACAACGTGCAGCGGTTGCTGCGGGTCCTCGACAAGGACGGGGCCGCCGGGCTGCTCTCCGGCGCCATGGACGGCGGCGTCACGGTGGAGCTGCTGGACGGGCGCAGGACGCCGTACTGGGCGGTGTTCAAGGTCAGCCGCAACGGGCCGGGCACCCATGCCGAGACGCTGAACGAGGGCCCCGGGGACATGGAGTACATCACCTCGGCCTCGGCGCAGCGGGCGAACGGCCGGGAGAAGAGCGACGCACGCGGGGTCGAGGCCGTCTTCGCCGGGGCGGCGAAGCCCGAGAACGGCGGTGGCCAGCTGAAGAACGTCGGCGGCGCGGCGGGGTTCGGCCTCGGGTACAGCGACGCCCAGAAGACCGCGTCCGTCGGCCGTGCCCAGCTAGGCGTCAAGACCGTCGCCGAGGCCTCGGCGCGCTCGGTGCGCATGAACGTACCGATCACGGCGTCGCTCGAACTGCACTCGTCCAAGGGCCGGTTGGGGCTGGCGCAGCTGAGCGGCCGGCAGCTGACCCACCGCATCCTGCAGAACGACCTCACGGCCCTGAACCGACTGGAGCCGGTCCAGCAGGATCAGCAGCAGCAAGGGCAGCAGGGGGCGGGGCGGCCGACCCCGCCCGGCCGCGAGGACGCCCGTGCCGACCGGATGGGGCCCTGGCACGAGGGCGGGGTGACGCTGCCGATGGAGGCGCAGGTCAACGGCTTCCAGGGGGCGCCGGACATCCGGAAACTCATCGACGACACCGTGCGGGAGGCAGGCGGCAGCAAGCGGTACGGCAAGCAGGGCGACGCCGCCGCCCACGTCCAGCGCGAGGCGGTGTCCACGGAGTGGCTCATCTCGGCGCTCCCCCTGCTGACCTCCGCCGGGGTGGATCTGCCGCCCGTGCACGCGAGCGGTCTGCGGGGCCAGGACCTGCGCACCTCGCTGCACGCGCGGCTGCGGGGCGGTCGGGTGCTGGGGGTCGGCGACAAGATGACGTTCGAGACGGTGGCGCAGAGCGGTCTGGACGCGCCGCGGCCCACCGGGGTGGACAGCCAGCAGTCCGCCGAGCACGGGAAGTCCGCGCGGGGGATCGTCGGGGCGGGGGTTCTCAACGCCACGGAGTTCCGGATGAACCAGTTGCTCGGCAATGCCGACGGGAGCGGCAGCGTGACGGACGCGCATGCGAACGCCGCCGGGTCGATGCCGCTGCACAAGCCGAAGTTCGAGTCGGTGCTGGTGCAGTTCACGCTGGACGTGCGGGTGGTGGCGCGGGTCGCGGAACGCGGTCCGGGTGGGCGGCGGTCGGTCGGCGTACGGGAGTTCACCCTCCCCCGACCGGTGGTGGTCCGGATGCCGGCACCGGCGGTCCGCCGCATGCTCCGTGACCCGGCGAACGCGTCCAAAATGACCGACCCTCAGGGCCACTTGACAGAAAAGAAGGCGAACGCGGCAGCGACGGCCTGAACGAACCCGCGCCCCTTCAGGGGCGCGGGGAACTGCGCAATCCTTTGGGTCAGTCCCCACCGGCCCGCACCCGGCACACAAGCCGACCCACAAAGTGGGTCACACCGTGAACTTCACCGCTTCCAACCAGCGGTTGTTGTCCAGCGACCCGCCGAAGATGAACCCTTCACCCTCCCCCGGCTTGTCGCAGCCGAGGCCCAGCCAACCCCCGTCGTGCACGTGCGCGTTCTGGCACACGGCCCCACCCCCGTTGTCGACGTTGATGGTGAACCCCAGCAGATCCGGCGCGTCCTTCTTCGTACTGCCGATGTAGTTGTCGATCCCGTCCGCCGCACCCGACCAGGGCGCGATGTAGTGCCCCTGCCCGTTCGTCGTCTCGGGGTCGTTGACGAACGCCGCGCTGGCCGTCCCCTTGGTCCCCGACACGGCGATGTTGAGGCTCTTCAGCGGCGTGTTCTCCCCCACCGTGCCCGCCGTCTCGCCGTCGCAGACCGCTTCGGTCCAGCCCTTGTCCTTCACGAAGGCCCGGTAGCAGATGTGCTTCTTGTCGGGTTCCTCGGCGGCCAGTTCCTGGACGGCGGTCGCCGCGGTCCGCTCCGGGGCCTTGGTCTCCTTCTCCTCGTCGGAACCACCGCCCCCCGCTCCGGCGGCGGCCCCACCGGCGGCCTGCGTCTCCGCAACGGCCGGGGGAGTCGTGGGAGCGACGGTGGGAGTGGTCGGTATGGGCGGAGACGCCGTGGGACTGCTGGGCGGCAGCGTGCTGATGCCGGCTTCCTGCAGCTTCTCCGTGGCGGTACTGCGGACCTGCGGCTTGTAGGCGATCCACAGCAGCACGAAGGTGAGGGCGAGCGCCATGAAAATGCCGAGGAAGGTCGCGAGCCAGCGAGGCAGGAACCCCTTCTGAACGTACGTCCCTTCCACACCCAGCGGATCCACACCCGACCGCTGCACGGCCAGGGTGTACGGCCGGGACTCCTTCGACCCGAACCAGATGATCTGCCGCGGCTTCAGCGTCGTCTTCACGAACGCCGCACGCCCCGGCTCGATCTGCACATTCGACGGATGGATGTCGTACGAGAGCTGGTCACCGTTGTCACTGCCGCTCACGGACGCGGTCAGCTTCGTATTGCCGAGGTTGTCCACGGCCAGCTTCGGCCGCCCCCGAAACCGCCCCTTCACGGTCGGCGGCACCAACTCCGCCCGCACCTCCGTGAACGGAGTGATCGTCAGATTCCCCTCGGGAACCGTCGTCGCCTCGGGGTGCTCGGTCGGCGTGATCCGGACCGCGTACGGATTCGGACCCGCCGTCGCATCCGGCGTCCGCGGCGGCGCGAACGCGATGTCCACCGAACCCGTCGTCCCCGGATACAACCGCAACACCTGCGGCTCCACCCTCGCCCACGGCGCCAGCGGACCCACCGCCTCGAAGCGGTACTCGTCCACCACATCACCGGTGTTACGCAGACGCAGCCGCACCGTCGTACTGCCACCCGGGTCCACGGTCGCGGAGGCGGGCTCCAAGGAAGTCCAAAGGCTCACTCTGAGAATTTAAACGCGGATCCGGTGCCGGGTCAGGAAGCGGCGGGGCAGGATGCGTGCCCGAACAGGCGGCACCAACTGCCCCGTGTTTCAGCCCCTGTTGGGATGAATGATGAGCCACTCCTGGTCATCGGTGTTGGAGCAGTGATACAGCGTCAGGTTCGTGTCGACCGTGCCGGTGCTGAACCCGGCGACGTCCAGGCACTTGTTGTTGCTGGCGAAGTTGCGGATCCAGTAGGCGCCGCTCTCCTGCTTGTCGATCCACCACAGGTCGTTGTCGGCCGTCGTGCCGTCGCACGGGGACTCGAATATCCCCACCTGCACGGGCTGCGCCCCGGCGTTCGGCAGGTCCATGCAGAGCTGGTCCTTGACGTTGCGGATCACGAAGAGGGCGGAGCCGCCGGGGCCGCCCTTCGGCTGGCGCACCTCAAGGTTCCAGAGCTGGTTGTCCTCATCCGTGTTCTCGGTGCAGGTGGCCTGCTGTACGCGGCCGGTCGCCTTGCCCTTGTCACGGCCGGGGAGGTCGGCGCACATCTTGGTGGTCGGGTTCCGCAGGAGGATCTCGGTCGCGGGGACGACGCTCTTCTTCGTCGGCTTCGGCGACGGGCTTCCCCCGCCTCCGCCTCCGCCACCACCGCCGTCGCCGTCGCCGGACGTCGTCGGAGCGGCGGGCTCGGAGGCCACCGGCTCGACCGACGGGGCCTTCGGCGCCTCGGGGGTGAGTGAGGGGGAGGGTGCCAGGGTGCTGATGCCGGCTTCCTGCAGTTTCTCCGTGGCGGAGCTGCGGACCTGGGGCTTGTAGGCGATCCACAGCAGCACGAAGGTGAGGGCGAGCGCCATGAAGATGCCGAGGAAGGTCGCGAGCCAGCGCGGCAGGAACCCCTTCTGGACGTACGTGCCCTCGACGTCCAGCGGGTCCACACCGGACCGCTGCACGGCCAGGGTGTAGGGCCGGGACTCCTTCGATCCGAACCAGATGATCTGGCGCGGCTTGAGCGTCGTCTTCACGAACGCGGCACGACCCGGCTCGATCTGCACGTTCGACGGGTAGATGTCGTAGGACAACTGATCGCCGTTGTCGCTGCCACTCACCGACGCCGTCAGCTTCGTATTGCCCAGGTTGTCCACGGCCAGCTTCGGCCGCCCCCGGAAACGCCCCTTCACGGTCGGCGGCACCAACTCCGCCCGCACCTCCGTGAAGGGGGTGATGGTGAGGTTCCCCTCCGGGACCGTCGTCGCCTCGGGATGCTCGGTCGGCGTGATCCGCACCGCGTACGGATTCGGACCCGCCGTCGCATCCGGCGTCCGCGGCGGCGCGAACGCGATGTCCACGGAACCCGTCGTCCCCGGATAGAGCCGAAGGACCTGTGGCTCGACCCTCGCCCACGGCGCGAGCGGACCGACCGCCTCGAAGCGGTACTCGTCCACCACATCACCGGTGTTGCGCAGACGCAGCCGCACCGTCGTACTGCCACCCGGGTCCACGGTCGCGGAGGCGGGTTCGAGGGAAGTCCAAAGGCTCACACGGAAACGCTAGCCGTCGGATGGGCCGTGGGCAGCAGACCCAGGTGCACGCCCTGTTGCCCGAAAGGCCCACGGCCGGGGCCGTCAGCTCCTGGGGATCGGCGAACCGGTCGCCGTCATCACGAAGTGCGCGTAGGAGTCGGCGTTCATCAGTGCGCGCCGGCCCATGGCGTACCAGTTCTCCTGCCTCTGCGGACGCTGTGTCTCGTTGTCGCCCGTGTAGGTGGACGGGTCGCGGGCGACCCGCCTGCCGAGCATCGCGGCGTCCTGCGTGGCGGCGGTGGCCGGGTCGAGGACCGAGGCCAGACCCGCCTGAGCGGCGTCCTCCGACAACTCGTGGTCGTACGAGCTGTACTGGTAGTCCAGCGTTCCGGCGAAGCGGTGCGTCGCCTCGTGGATGACGTACCAGGCCACCTCGCCCTCCTCGCGGAGGTTGATCGGGCCGGTGCGCCCCGAGTCCATGGAGGGCAGCTCTTCGCTCTTCATGTAGTCCGGATTCAGCCTGCTGGTGTAGTCCTTGGTGCTCGGGTCGACCCAGCCGGCCGCGCCGGACGCGGTCGCCCCCTTGGCACTGATGTCGAACATCGACGGCTCGCCGACCAGGGCGATCTGCGCACCCTGGGAGTTCAGGCCCACCTGCACCCGTCGCAGCACCTCGGAGATCCGCGGCACGAGCTCGCCGATCTGCTGCGGGGTCGCCGTCTGGAAGAGCGGGAACGCGGACTTCAGTGCCTGCAGCAGCAGACCGCTCGGCGCGGCGCCCGCCGAGCCCAGCAGGGCCTGCGCGGTGGCCATCTTCTCCTGCGCCTCGACGACCGCCTTGCGGGTCCTGTTCTCGCGCTGCGGGTACTTGTGGTCGGCGATGGTCCCGCGCTTGGAGATGCCGACGGCGCCGCTGCTGTGCAGTTGCCGGGTGACGTCGTCGTACTTGTCGCCGTGTTTCAGGGAGGTGGAGTCGACCTGCAGGTCGGCGGTGGTCCTGGTCTGGCCGTTGCTGTCGAACCACATACCCGAGTTCTGGCCCCCGACGTGGTGCGTCCGGGTGCTGCCGTTGAACGTCCAGATCGCGCGCTGGATCGCGTACCCGCCGGAGGCGTGCCTCGCGCCGGACCCCTCGGTGGCGTTCTCGGGGGCGGCCGCGCGCTGCACCGGCGGCGGCCCGCTCCTCGCCTGTGCCTCGACCGCCTCCGCGCGCTTCTCGCCCCAGTCGCCCTGGCTGGAGACCTTCAGCCCCGAGCCGTTGTCGGTGCCGGGGACGGCACCCCTGCGCTGGTCCTTGACGTGCTGCAGCTCGTGGATGAGCGTCGGCTTGTCCCTGCCGTCCCAGACCACGTTCTCGCCGGCGGTGTACGCGCGGGCACCGATCGCCTTGGCGGACTGCAGGGCGACCGTGTCCGTGTGCAGCTTCACGGTGCTGAAGTCCTCGCCCTGGAACCAGCTCGCCGTCTCCTGGAGCAGCGAGCCGTTCATCCGGCTGCCCGGGGACTTCACGACCTGGTCCACCAGCTCGCGCTGCTCGTCCGGGGTGTGTCCGCAGCCCGCGCCGTGCTGGTGCTGTCTGCGCTGCACGGCCTGGGTCACCGCCGCGTTGCCCGCCGCGCTCTGCATCGCCAGGATCCGGTCCGCGGTGGTGCCACGGTCCGTCATCGGGCGGATCTTGACCTGATCACCACCGGCCTTCTCGGCCTGGGCTTCCTGCGCGCGCATGACGTTCCCCTCCACGGCTGATCCTCCAGCTTTACCCGACAGGGCCCCGCGCGGGGAGAGCGGTACGGGCACCCATAGGGGCAGGGCGACGGGATCGGGGGGCACACGGGGGTCTCGTGCTGCCCTTGCGGGCAGGTGGTCTGCCCCCGATCAGGTACCGCAGGACGTTTCAACGAACGCCCGCGCGCGTGAGAGTCGGAACAGACCTGTCTCGTACCCCGAGGAGAGCAGAGCATGCCGTCCTACCTGTCGCCCGGCGTTTACGTCGAGGAGGTGGCCAGCGGCTCGCGTCCCATCGAGGGAGTGGGCACGTCGGTGGCAGCCTTCGTGGGGCTCGCCCCGCACGGCCCGCTGAACGAGCCGACGCTGGTGACCAACTGGTCGCAGTACGTCGCGGCCTTCGGTGCCTTCACCGACGGCTACTACCTCGCGCACTCCGTGTACGGGTTCTTCAACAACGGCGGCAGCGCCGCGTACGTCGTACGCGTCGGCGGCGCCTCCGACGGCGCCGCGGAGAACGGCGTGTCCGCGAACGGCGCCCCGGCGGCCGTCTCCGGTTCCGCGGCCCGCGCCGAGCTCACGGCCGGCGAGCCGAAGCAGCTCGGCACCTTCAGCGTGACCGCGGTCGCGGGCGGCTCGCTCAGCGTCGAGGTCGCGGACCCCGAGGGCGAGGGCCCCGCCGAGCGCTTCAAGCTGATCGTCAAGGACGGCGACAAGCCCGTCGAGTCCTTCGACGTGACCGCCAAGAAGGGCGGCCGCAACTACGTCGTCACACAGGTGAAGGAGCGCTCCAAGCTCATCACCGTGCAGGAGGCGGCGCCCACCGCGCAGCTGGCCCGCCCCGAGAACCAGACGGTGGCCCTGGTCGCCCCGTCGGCCGCCCCGTCCAACTCCCCCGCCGTACCGGCCGGGTCGGACGAATCGCACCCGGGCCCGGCCCAGTACCTCGGCGACTCCGCCGACCGCACCGGCTTCGGCGGCCTGGAGGCCGTGGACGAGATCTCCATGGTCGCCGTCCCCGACCTGATGGCCGCCTACCAGCGCGGCGCGATCGACCTGGAGGCCGTCAAGGCCGTCCAGCTCGGTCTGATCGCGCACTGCGAGCTGATGGGCGACCGCGTCGCCGTCATCGACCCGCCGCCCAGCCTGAACGCCCGTGAGATCCGTGTCTGGCGTCAGGAGACCGCCGGTTACGACTCCAAGTACGCGGCCCTGTACTACCCCTGGGTGAAGGTCTTCGACCCGGCGTCCGGCCAGTCCCGGCTGACCCCGCCGAGCGGTCACGTCGCCGGCATCTGGGCCCGCAACGACTTCGAGCGCGGTGTGCACAAGGCGCCCGCCAACGAGGTCGTGCGCGGCGCGGTGGACCTGGAGCTGCAGATCACCCGCGGCGAGCAGGACCTGCTCAACCCCATCGGCGTCAACTGCATCCGCGCCTTCCCGGGCCGCGGCATCCGCGTCTGGGGCGCCCGCACCATGTCCTCGGACCCGGCCTGGCGCTACCTGAACGTCCGCCGGTACTTCAACTACCTGGAGGAGTCGATCCTGCTCGGCACCCAGTGGGTGGTGTTCGAGCCGAACGACCACAACCTGTGGGCCCGGATCCGGCGCAACGTCTCGGCGTTCCTCGTCAACGAGTGGCGCAGCGGCGCCCTCTTCGGCCAGCGGCCGGAAGAGGCGTTCTACGTCAAGTGCGACGAGGAGACCAACACCCCGGAGTCGGTCGACCTCGGCCGCGTGATCTGCGAGATCGGCATCGCGCCCGTGAAGCCCGCCGAGTTCGTGATCTTCCGCCTGGCCCAGTTCTCCAGCGGCAGCGGCGAGCTGGAGGAGTAGGCACCGCCCACTCCCTAGTGGCCGCGTGCCTCCCGGCACGCGGCCCCCTGCTCCTCCTCGTACGGCACCGACCCGTACGACAACGACAAGAATCCTCAGAAGGACAGAGAACAGATGAGTCTCAGCCCGGGTGACGCCCTCACTTCACATAATTTCGGTCTCCAGATCGACGGCGTGATGGTCGAGTACCTCGCCGAGGTCAACGGCCTCAGCATCGAACAGGACGTCATCAAGCACCTGTCGAACTCGGCGCAGGGCCGGCCCGAGGTCAGCCTGATGCCCGGCGTGCAGAAGGACGGGCAGTGCACCGTCGTGCGCGGCATGACGCAGTCGCCGGCCTTCACGACCTGGATCAACGACTCGATCACGGGCCAGATGAGCACGGCCCGCAAGAACGCGTCGATCATCATGATGGATTACCAGAACAACCCGGTGAAGCGTTACAACATGCGCAACGCCTGGTGTTCCAAGATCGACGCCAGCGCGCTGAAGGCCGGCGAGGCCCAGGCGCTCACCGAGACCGTGACCATCGTCTTCGAAGAACTGGTCATCGAGTAATGCGCCGTACTGCTGCCAGGGCGGGCGCGGGCCCGGTCGTGGACGCACCGGTACCGGAGCCGGTGGCGGCGCCGGAGCAGTTCTCTGCTCCGGCGCCCGCCGCCGCTCCGGCGCCGGCGCCCGCGCCGGTGGCACAACCGCTGCGCACGGAGTTCCCCTTCGAGCTTCCGCGCGGCTACGTCGACGACGCGGGCACGGTGCACCGGGACGGCGTGATGCGTCTGGCCACCGCCCGCGACGAGTTGATCCCGCTGCGGGACGTCCGTGTCCAGGAGAACCCCGCCTATCTGTCGGTGGTCCTGCTGGGCCGGGTCATCACCCGCCTCGGCACACTGGCGATGGTCCACGACGGCATCGTGGAGAACATGTTCGCCTCCGACCTCGCGTTCCTGCAGGACTTCTACCGGCAGGTCAACGCCGAGGGCCACACCCGCGCCTCCGTGGAGTGCCCCCACTGCTCGGAGCCCTTCGAGGTCGAACTCGGCGGGAGCCGCCTGGGGGAATCGTGACGTACGCGACCGACCGGCTGCACGAGGAGATCGCGTACGTCGCCTACCACTTCCACTGGAGCCTGGAGACGATCCTGGATCTCGAACACCAGGACCGGCGCCGCTATACGGAACAGATCGCGTCCCTGGTGACCCGGGGCGGGGCGGAGGGCTGATCGGTGGGGTTCCTCGACCGACTGAGGGGCGGCACGGCGGCATCGGCCGCACGGCCCGCTCCCACGGGAGCGCATACGGACACGGGTACGGGTGCTGGTGCCGTACCCGCTGCGGCCGTTACCGGTACGTCCGCCGCGGCCACGGCCTCCGCGGGGGCGGTACCGGCCGCGGTGGTCGGCTGGACGGGGCTGCCGCCGATCCAGCGGTCCGCCCTGGGCCCCACCGGGGTCGCCGACTCCGGGTTCGGCGGCCGGCTGAGCACCTGGCAGAACCCGTCCCTCACCGGGACCCTGTCCCACGCCGTCCTCGACGCGGCGCCGGGCGGGCTGATCAGGAACGCGCTCACCACGTCGGCCGGGCCCGTCTCCGGACTCGAACCGCCCTCGCGCGTCCTGCCGGTGGCGGGGCCCGACGTGCCCGAGGACGCACCGTCCCCGGCGGCCGGCGCGGCGACACCGGTACAGCGCGCGTCCCTGCCCGTCACGGCGTCCCGCCCGACGGGTCCCCGGGTGACCGCGGCACCCCCGAGGCCCCACCGGCAGAGCCAGCTGACCAGGGCGCCCGCCACGCCCGCAGTACAGCGGCGGGCTCTGCCGGTGGCCCAGCGCCCGGCCGCGCCCGCCACGCGGGCATCGGCTCCGGCTCCGGCCCCTGCCGCCGCCACTTCGCCCGGACCCCTTCCGTCCGGGCCCAGTTCGTCGGGTGCCTCTTCGTCAGGTCCAGCTTCGCCAGGTCCCGCTCCGTCAGGTCCCGCTCCGTCAGGTCCCGCTTCGTCTGACCTCGCCCAGCCGGGTCCCGCCCCGTCGGCTCCGGCTTCGTCGGGTCCCGTCTCGTCGGGTGCTCCGGCGGCGGGGGTCACGCGGTCGGGTTCCACGGCGTCGCGCGCCGCCGAGCCCAGTGCGGGCGCACCCGTGAAGGCGCCCTCCGCGGGTGCGGGGGTCAATGTCCAGCGTGCCCCGGCGGCCGGTCCGGTCGGAACACCGACCCCGGCCCGTCCCGGCAACCCGGCTCCGGCCGGACCCGCACGGCCCGCGTCCGCGCCCTCGTCGACACCCTCGTCGGCGTCGACGTCTCCATCGGCGTCCGGTGGGGCTGCGGCGACCGGCTCCAGCAGCCGTACCGCCGGAACCAGCGGCGCGGGAAGCAACCCCGGTAGCCCGGCGCCCCGTTCGACCAGCGGACCGGCGCTCAACGTCCAGCGGGCCCCCGCGACCCGCCCGGCCGAAACACCGGCCCGCACGGGCAACCCGGCTCCGGCCGGTCCCGGTCCCGTACCCCCGGCATCCGCGTCGAGCAGCGCTACGGCGACCGGCGCCGGCGGCACGCAGGGCAACCCCGCCACCCCGGCGCCCCGCACCACCAGCGGACCGGCGCTCAACGTCCAGCGAGCCTCCGCGACCCGCCCCACCGAAACACCCGCCCCCACGGGCAACCCGACCGCGACCGGACCCGTACGACCCGGGTCCTCATCGGCGTCCGGTGAAGCTGCGGCGACCGGCTCCAGCAGCCGTACCACCAGCGGACCGGCAGTCAATGTCCAGCGAGCCCCCGCGACCCGCCCCGCCGAAACACCCGCCCCCACGGGCAACCCGGCTCCGGCCGGTCCCGGTCCCGTACCCCCCGCATCCGCGTCGAGCAGCGCTACGGCGACCGGCGCCGGCGGCACGCAGGGCAACCCCGCCACCCCGGCGCCCCGCACCACCAGCGGACCCGCGGTCAACGTCCAGCGAGCCGCGGCGACGAGCCCGACAGGACCCGTACGACCCGCATCCGCATCCCCATCCGCGCCCACGACCGGTGCAGGTACAGGTGCGGGTACGGGAGCCGGTCCCGCCAGCCCGGTGACCCGTACCCATGGGCCCGCGCTCAACGTCCAGCGGGCAAGGGCCGGTTCGCCCGGTACACCGGCCCGCACGGAGAGCCCGGCCGCCCCTGCCGGTCCCGGCCACGCAGTGACCCGTACCAGCGGACCCGCGCTCAACGTCCACCGTGCGCAGGCGAATTCGAGGGGCGCGGCGCCTGCGCCCGCCCCGTCACCCGCCTCCGCACCCGCACCCGCACCCGCACCCGCACCCACTACGAACACGCCCTCGGTATCGGCCTCGGCCGCCACCGGCCCCGCGGCGGCGGTCACCCCCGTCACGGTCCAGAGGGCTACCGCCGGACCCGTCCCGGCGGTAGAGGCCCGACAGCAGACGGCCGCCCCCCAAGGCCCCGCCTCTGCCCCCGCTCCTGCCCCCGCGCCCGCCGCTACCGGCAGCGCCCCCGTCCGCGTCCAGAGGGCGGCAGCTTCTCCCAGCCGTACGGCGGGCGCGTCCGCCGGGGCACCGGTCGGTCCGAGCGGTGTCACGGCTCCCGCCAACAGCGCCGCGGCCACCGCCCCTTCGGGCACGGCACCCGTCGTCCAGAGGGCGACCGCCGGGCCCACCGGGCACGGGACGCCGTCGGCATCCGGCCCCGCCGCCGCGAACCCGCCCGCTTCCGGGCCGGGCCAGACCGCCCCGGTCGCCCCGGCCGGCTCGGGCCCGTACCCGGTGCAGCGCAGTGCCTCCACCGGCGTACGGCGTATGGGGCTCGGCGCGCCGACGGCGGGGGACCCGTCCGTCACCCGCGCACCGGCCACTCGCCCCGGTCCGACGGCGCAGCTTCCCGTCACCTCGGCCACCCCGCCCTCGACCCTGCCGACCGGTCCCGCCGAGCGTCCGCACACCCCGGCCGTGCCGCCGGCACTCCCGACCCCGGCGGCGGTCGCTCCTGCGTCCGCCCCGGTGGTCCAACGCGCCGCCGCGCCCGCCCCGCCCGCCGCTCGGCAGCGGCCCCTGCTCGGCGCTCCCCTCTCCGCCCCGCCCGCGGACGCGCGGCCCCTCTCCGGGCGTACGTCCACGGCCGGTTCGGCCCCGGCCGGACCGCCCTCCGTGCAGCGTGCACCCGCACCCACACCCGCACAGGCCCCCGCGCCCGCACCATCCCCCTCACCTTCACCCACATCCGTATCCGCACCGCCGGCTCAACCCCTGCGCCGCCCGGCCGTGCCCCTCTCCGCCCCGTCGGCCAACGGCCTCTCCGTGCAGCGCGCCGCGACCGCGCCCTCCGCGGTGGTCCCCTCCGCCACGGCCGGCAGAGCCGTGAGCAGCGGACAGGCACCGGCGTCGGCGCCCGCACCGATGCCGGCACCCGCGCCCATGCGTGCCCTCACCCCCGACCGTGCCCTCGCCCCGGCCCTCACGCCCACGGCACCCCCCGCACAGCAGCGCCCCGTGTCCCCGGCCCCCGTGCCGCTGCGCCGCCCGGCGTCCGCGCCCGGCCGGTCCGGGCCGGCGGTCGTGCAGCGGGCCGTCGCGCCCGGTGCTCCCGTGGGCCGTGCCGTGCCGCTCCTCGCGGCCGGCGCAGCCGCTCCCGCCGGGCCCACCGGACCCGTCAGTACGGCTCCGCCCGCGCAGCCGCTGACGGTTCCGAAGGCGTACCCGGCGCCGGCGGTCGTCCAGCGTCAGGCGGTCGCCGCACCCCGGACGGCCGCGGCACCCGCACCGGCACCGACGCCCCCGCCGCTCCCCACGCCCGCGCCCGTCCCCGTACAACGCGCCCCGCAGCAGGCCCTGTTGCCGACGTCCGCGAGGGCCACCACCGCCGTGTCCACGGTCACGGCACACGGAACCTCGTCGCGCGGCTCGTCCGGGTCGGGCTCCGGCGACGATCCGCCGCCCTACGAGCAGGGCGGCCCCCCGCCCGCGTACACCGCGGTCGCCAAGGGCCAGTTCGACCCCCGCTCCCTGACCGACTTCCAGCTCGACGAGCTCACGCACCGTCTGATCGGCCGGATCACCCGGCTGATCCGTACCGAACTGCGGCTCGACCGGGAGCGGATCGGCAAGCTCCGCGACCCACGTCGCTGAGCTGCCACCGACCGGCCGAGACCCGCAGCGCCCGCACCGCACCGCCCCGCACCATCCGGCACCACCCCGCATGACCGACGTCCGCAGAAAGGCCGCCCCCGATGCCCCGCGAAGACCCGGGCTCCACCATCTTCTTCACCCTGACCATCGACGGCGAGAGCCTCGGTTACTTCAACGGGTGCGAGGGACTCTCGTCCTCGGTGGAGATCGAGCAACGCCAGGAGGGCGGCAACAACGGGTTCGTCTGGCAGCTTCCGTCCCGTGTCACCTTCTCCAACATCCGGCTGACCCGGCCGCTGACCCCCGACACCACCAAGGTCGCGGCCTGGATCTCGTCCGTGGCCACGGGCATCAAGCGGCCGACCGCGCAGATCGCCGCGCTGCGCGCGGACGGCTCCGAGGTGGCGCACTGGGGGCTGATCGACGTGCTGCCGGTGAGCTGGCAGGGGCCCTCCCTGGACCCGGCCAACCCGAGCGTGGCGACCGAGGTCCTGGAGATCACTCACCACGGGTTCACGGACTGAGGGGCGGGACACCACCATGGCCAAGGGAAGCAAGGGCGCGGGCAAGAGCCTCGTACGCGCCACGATCGCCATTCACGAGCCGCCCGTCGGATCGAGCACCACCCCGGGCGGGCTCATCAAGACGTTCAACTTCGACTTCAACCCCTCGCAGCTGCAGCTGAGCCGGCGCTCCCAGTGGAAGTCCACGCCGGCCGCGGCCGTGCGCGACGGCACGGTCCCGGAGTTCATGGGCCCCGAGCCCCGCGAGATGACGGTCGAGATCTTCCTGGACTCGTCCACGAAGCCGACCAGCAACGCCGTGCTGAAGAACGTGGAGTCCCTGCTGGACTGCTGCGAGGTGACGGCCAAGAGCATCGCCGCGAAGCAACCCTCGCCGCCCTGGGTGGTCTTCCAGTGGGGCTCGTTCTCCACCGCCCGCTTCACCTCGTACGTGAACTCCGTGGACGTCACCTACTCGCTGTTCAGCACGACCGGTGTGCCGATCCGCGCCACCTGCCAGGTGGCGCTGCACGAGATCCCCAGCACGGTGAAGGGCCAGAACCCGACCTCGGGCGCGCTCACCGCGCAGCGGGTGCACCGGGTCGTCGCGGGCGACTCCCTGCAGTCGCTGGCCTGGCGCGAGTACGGCAACGCGTCCGCCTGGCGCGCGATCGCCGAGGCCAACGGGATCGACAACCCCGCCCATCTGCCCACCGGCATCGAACTGGTCCTCCCCTCCGCCGAGGAGGTGCGTCACTGATGGCGAAGACGTCCTTCTCCAACATCATCCACGTCACCATCGACAGCAAGAAGATCCCGCCCGACTACATCAACCTGCTCGTCGCCGGCTGGGCCGACCTCGGCGCGGGCGTGCCCGGCGAGTTCCGGCTCACCTTCCGCGACCCGGACCGGGACGTGCTCGGCAAGCTGAACATCAGGTTCGGCTCCAAGGTGGTCATCGCCCCCGTCGCCGACGGCCAGGGCGCGGGAAGCCCGCTGATCACCGGCGAGGTCACCGGTATGGAGACCGACTACGACGGCACCGGTACGTTCAGTGTCGTCCGCGGCTACGACCCGGGCCACCGGCTGATGCGGGTGCGCCGGGTGGCCGCGTACCGCAACCAGACCGCCTCCGACATCGCGCGCAAGCTGGCCGCGCAGAACGGTGTCGCGATCGGGAAGATCCAGACGACCAAGACGGTCTACGAGTTCATCTCCCAGTCCAATGTGACGGACTGGGACTTTCTCGCGCGGCTCGCCGACGAGAACGAGATGGTGATGTCGCTGGACGCCAAGGGGAAGTTCGAGTTCGCCGAGCCGGACCCGGCCTCCAAGGCACCCCTGTCGACCTCTCCCGAGGACCCGAACCCCCGGGTGCTGCGGGGCCGCGTCGACGTACTGCGCTGCCGGGCCGCCGTCACCGCCGCCGACCAGGTCGACAAGGTCGAGGCGCGCGGCTGGGACATCCCGACCAAGAAGAAGATCGTCGAACTGACGAAGGCGGGCACCTACTCCGGCTTCGCGATCGGGACGACTCCGCAGAAGGCGGCCAACGCCTTCAAGGCCGCCAAGCTGGTGGAGACCGACACCCCGTACGACCGCCGGCCGGAGGTCAAGTTCGCCGCCGCCTCCCTCGCGGACGACATCACCTCGTCGTTCGCCGAGCTGGAGGTCACGGTGCACGGCAACCCCGTGCTGCGCCCCGGGGTGGCCATCGCGCTCACCGACGTGGGCGTGCCCTTCGAGGGCAAGTACACGGTCACCTCGGTACGGCACACCTTCGGCGCGGGCAGTCACTACGAGACGCTGGTGAACGTGAGCGGCCGGCAGTGGCGCTCCCTGTTCGGGCTGACGTCCGGCGGCGGCGCGTCGGCGCCCCGGCTGCCGAGCGTGGCCAACGCGCTCGTCACGGACGTACAGGATCCGCTGAAGCAGGGCCGGGTGAAGCTGCAGTTCCCGTGGCTGGACGACGCCTACGTCAGCGACTGGACGCGGACCGTGCAGCTGGGCGGCAAGAAGGGTGGCGGTATCTTCCCGCTGGACGTCGGGGACGAGGTGCTGGTCGCCTTCGACCGGGGCGCGCTCGACCACCCCTTCGTCATCGGCGGCCTCTACAACGGCGTCGACAAGCCGACCGTCGTGAAGGACGTCGCGCTGCACGACCCGGTCAAGAAGAAGGCGATCCGGCACACCCTGTCCGACCGGGACGGCAACCGGGTGGACCTGCTCAGCCAGCAGACCGGCGCCCGCAAGCAGGGCGTCCGGGTGGCCAGCGGCAACGACAAGCTGATCATCAATCTCGACCGCACCAAGACCGAGATCACCGTGGACAGCAAGGGTGCCGTCAGCATCAAGGGGGGCACCTCGGTGTCCGTCGACGCGGGCACCGACCTGGAGCTGAACGCCAGGCGGAACATCAGCATCAAGAGCGGCGGCATGCTCACCCTTGAGGGCCGCGGGAACGTCAGCCTCAAGTCGCTCGGCGGTCTGACGACCGTGCAGTCGCTGGGCGCCCTGCGCCTCGTCGCGTCCGGCGCCGCGACGCTGACCGCGGGCGGCACCGTGCAGGTCAACTCCATCGGTCAGGTGGCGCTGCGGGCCGTCAACATCGACATCACGGGTCTCGTGATGGTCAACAAGAAGCTGTACCCGATCCCGTGACGGCCAGGACCGTGACAACCAGGACCGTGACGAACAGGAACACGACCGTCACGACCGTGACCACCACGGTCGTGACGACGAGGACGAGAAGGCGGGTGGGTCACTGATGGCCGAGCAGTTCGTCGGATCAGGCTGGGCGTTCCCGCTGCGCATCGGCCCCACCGGGGGCATCGCCATGGTCAGCGGGGAGCGCGAGATCGAGGAGTCCATCCGGCTCGTCCTGTCGACCGCGCCCGGCGAGCGGCCGATGCGCCCCGAGTTCGGCTGCGCCATCCACGACCTGGTGTTCGCCCCGGTCAACGAGGCGACCGCCGGCCGGATCCAGCACGAGGTGTACACGAGCCTCGACCGCTGGGAGCCGCGCATCGAGGTGAGCGACGTCGAGGTGACCGCCGGCTCCGACACCGAGCAGGGCGTGCTCTTCATCGACGTCCGCTACTCGATCCGCGGCACCAACAACCCGCGCAGCCTCGTCTTCCCGTTCTACGTCATCCCCTACCACGAGGAACCCGACCTCCCCGGCCCGGGCGACTCCGCTGAAAGCGACCGCTGATGGCACTGCCCTCCCCGAACCTCGACGACCGCCGCTTCCAGCAGTTCGTCGACGACGCCAAGCGCTACATCCAGCAGCGGGCCCCGGAGTGGACCGACCACAACGTCTCCGACCCGGGCGTCACCCTCGTGGAAACGGTCGCCCACATGGCCGACCAGATCGTCTACCGGCTCAACCGGGTGCCGGAGAAGAACCACCTCGCGTTCCTGGACCTGGTGGGCATCACCCTCTTCCCGCCCTCCGCCGCGCGCACGGACGTCACGTTCTGGCTGTCCGCGCCGCAGGACGAGCCGGTGCTGCTGCCGGTGGGCACCGAGGTCGCCACCACGCGCACCGAGAGCGAGGAGGCCGCGGTCTTCGCCACCGAGGACGAACTGACCATCGTGCCCTGCTCGTTGCGGTACCTCGTGGTGCAGCGCGAGGGCGAGCCCGTCTCCGACCGGACCGCCGACCTCGCCGAGGGCAAGGACCTGATGTGCTTCACCGAGTCCCCGCGGCCCGGTGACTGCATGCTGATCGGACTGGACACCGCCGTCCCGCACTGCGCGGTCGCGATGGAGCTGGACAGCCGCGTCGACGGTGTCGGCGTGGACCCGCGGCAGCCCCCGCTGCTGTGGGAGGCGTGGACCGAGGACGGCTGGGTCGTCTGCGAGGTCGACCGGGACGGCACCGGTGGTCTCAACCGGCCCGGCGAGGTCGTCCTGCACATCCCCGGCGCGCACACCCTGTCGCGCACCGGCGGCCAGGAGGCCGGCTGGCTGCGCTGCCGCGTCACCGAGCCGCTGCCCGACCAGCCCTTCTACACCACCTCGCCGACCGTGCGTTCCGTGGACGCGTTCACGCTGGGCGGCACCACCACGACCGTGCACGCCGAGACCGTGACCGACGAGGCGCTGGGCGAGTCCAGCGGCCTGCCCGGGCAGCGGCTGCGGCTGGCCCACTTCCCCGTGGTCGGCGACACGCCCCCGGTGCTGCTGCAGACCGCCGAGCACGAGGGCTGGACCGACTGGGAGGTCGTCCCGTCGTTCTCGGCGTCCACCCCGCTCGACCGGCACATCACCCTGGACGCGGCGACCGGCGACATCGCCTTCGGCCCGGCGGTACGGGAGCCCGACGGCAGCCTGCGCCAGTACGGGGCGGTGGCACCCAAGGGCGCCGTCATCCGCGCCCGCCGTTACCGCACGGGCGGCGGCCGGGCCGGGAACGTGGCGCGCGGCGCCGTGCAGGTGCTGCGCACCTCCGTCCCGTACGTCTCCGAGGTCGTCAACCGGGAGGCGGCGCGCGGCGGCGTCGACGGCGAGACGGTGGAGGAGGCGAAGACGCGCGCGCCCATCACGCTGCGCGCCCAGGAGCGGGCGGTGACCCTGCGCGACTACGAGGAGCTGGCCCGCCGTGCCGCGCCCGAGACGGCCCGCATCACCTGTCTGGAGGGCGACGAGGGCGAGCACGGGGCGTACGCGGTACGGGTGCTGGTGGTCCCCCAGGCCGTACCGGACCCCGGTGGCCGGCTGCGCTTCGAGCAACTGGTGCCCGGCGACGCGCTGTTGCACCGCATCACCCGGCACCTGGACGAACGGCGCCTGATCGGCACGCGCCTGGCGGTGGGCCCGCCGTTCTACCAGGGCATCACGGTGGTCGCGACGGTGCACGCCTTCCGCGGCACCGACACGGACCGGGTACGCCGTCAGGCGCACGACGCCCTGTACCGGCACCTGGACCCGCTGACCGGCGGCGCCGACGGGCGGGGCTGGCGCTTCGGCCGGCCCGTGCAGTCCGGCGAGGTCTTCGCCGTCCTCCAGCGCGTTCCCGGTGTCGAACTGGTCGACGAGGTCCAGCTCCACCCGGCCGACCCGCTGACCGGCAAGCGCGGCGACCCGACGGACCGCATCGACCTCGCCGCGCCGTCCCTGGTCTTCTCCTTCGACCACCGCGTCCGAGTGATCGGAGATCGCGCGTGACCCCCGGCCGGCCGAAGCCCTCGGACCCACGCCCGGCCCCCGCCGCCCCGCGGGGCTCCCGGGCACGGACCGCCCACGCCCGAATCCACCGCACCGGCACCGCGTCCCTGGGGTACCGGGCACGGACCACACACACCGGAAGCCGCCACTCGGCCACCGCGGCACGCCCCGCGGGGCGTACGGCCCGCGCCGCTGGCCCGGCTCGTGCGGTCGCGTGCGGCTCGTGGGCCGTCGCCGCTGCCCCGGGCGGGTACGCGCGCGTGAAGGGAGTCCGGCCGTGAGGGGCTCCATCGACGGGCTGGGATCCTCCGCGCCCATCGGGATGACACTGCCCGCCGTGTTCGCCGACGACGATCTGGCGCAGCGCTTCGTCGGCGGGCTCGACGACGTCCTCGCGCCGATCCTGGCCGTCCTCGACAACCTGGACTCCTACTTCACGCCGTCCCTGGCACCGGTGGACTTCACCCGGTGGCTGGCCGGCTGGGTCGGCGCCGAGACCGACGGCAGCGAGCCCGAGGACCGGCTGCGCGCCGCCGTCGCCGCCGCCGCGTACCTGCACCGGGTACGGGGCACCAGCCGCGGTCTGTCGGAGGCGGTGCGCCTGGTGTTCGGCGTGGCCCCGGAGATCACCGAGAGCGGCGGCGCCTCCTGGGACGCCCGGCCGCTCGGCCCGGTCCCCGGCGACCGCCGCCCGCGTCTGCACGTAGCTCTACGGCTGCCCGATCCGACCCGCGCGGACGAACACCGCCTCGACAGCCTGGTGGCAGCCGCCCGTCCCGCCCACATGCCCTACACGGTCCAGGTGACCGCCGCCGAAAGGACTCCCGAGAGATGACCAGCCCGAACTCCGGTACGGGACAGGAGCCGGCGCGCAGCTGTGCCGAGTGCGGCACCCGCGCGGAGCCCGGCCAGTCCTTCTGCGATTCCTGCGGTGCGGTACTCGGCTGGGGAACCGGCCGCAACGCCGCGGCCCCGGTGCCCGCGGCGGCCGCCGCCCCGGCGCGCGACTCCGCGACCGGCCGCGGGGCCGACAACGATCCGGGCGGCGCTCCGGGCGGCGCTGCGAGCAGTGCCGCGGGCGGCGACCCGCGCAACGACACGGGACGGGACGCGTTCGCGGTGCCCGGCTCCGGTGCTGGCGCCGGTGCCGGTGCGGGTGCGGGGACGGCCCGCACGGCCCAGGCCACCCCGGCCGCCCCGGCCACGGCGGCCGATCCGGCCGCGGGCCACAGCGCGGGCCACCCCGCCGGGGCCGACACCCACCAGCGCGCCGCCGCCCCGTCCGCCCCGCCCGCGGCCACCCCGCCGAACGCCGCCGTCCCCGAACAGCGGAACCCGGCACCGGCGCCCGCGCCCGCGTCCCCGGCCGCACCGGCCGACCCGGTGGCCCCCGACATCTTCTCCGCGCTCACCCGGACGGCCGGCGGCGGCCACGCGGACGACACCGACACCGAGCCGCGCGTGGGCCTCGGGCACGGCGCCCCGGCACCGTCGTCCCCCGCTCCCTCCACCGCCGACGCCGACGCCGCGGGCGAGCGGGCCAGGTCGCTCCTCATCCCCGTGAACGACCCCGAACCCCGGGCTCCGGTCACCCCCGCCGTCGCCCCGGTGCTGCCGGGCGTCCCGCTGGCGGGCCGCCCCCAGGTCCGTACCCCGGGCCCCGAGTCCGGCCCGCTGGACGGCCCGCCGTGCCCGTGGTGCTCCACCCCCAACCGGCCCGACCGGCACTTCTGCGCCCGCTGCGCCATGCCCATGGAAGGCGGCCCGCGTCCGCCGGAGCGGCAGACCTGGTGGCGCCGCCTGCTGAACTTCGGCAACGGGGACATCCCGTGGGCGGGCGAACGCCCCCGTCTGCGCCGCGGCTTCGGCCGCATCATGAACTGGGTCGTCGGCGCCGCCGTGATCGGCCTGATCATCGCCCTGATCGCCAACATCGGCGACGGCATCGACGCGACCCGCGACCACTTCGCCAAGCGCGCCCCGGTCGGCCCGGACAGCTTCAGGGCGTCCCGCTCGTACCCCGGGCACAGCCAGAAGCTCGCCTTCGACGGCCTCAGCAACACCTGGTGGGGACCGGGCGTCTCGCAGGCAGGTGAGGGCGAGTGGATCGAGGCCCGCTTCGACACCCCGACCCGGCTGCTGGACGTGGTGATCACCTCGGGCGTCTCGGCCAAGCAGGAGCACCTCCAGGAGTCGGCCCTCCCGAAGCGCATCGAGGCGCAGATCACCACCGCCGACGGAAAGAAGAGCAGCCGGTTCATCACCCTCGACCGGGTCGCGGGCGGCCAGGCACGCAAGTTCCGGGTGGGCGAGGTCGTCGCGGTGCGGTTCATCCTGCGCTCGGCGTACGCCGCCGACGCCAAGAAGCAGGTGTCGATCGCCGAGATCGAGTTCTTCGGCCGCTCGAACACCAGCAGGTCGTGATGAGCGCCACGGTGCCGACAAGGGCTGAAAACGGCCATCCCTGATGACTTATGACCCGCCCCGACCGCATCATGTGCAGGTTGTTGTCTCACGATGCGGTCGGGGTTGACGTGGCCATGGGGAAGAACGGAATACGTGCGGTGGGCGCCGTGGCGGGCTGCGCCCTGCTGCTCGCGGGCTGCGGCGGGCCGGAGGGCGACAAGGCCGGCGCCGCCGACCGCGACCCCCTCACGGTCGCCAAGGCCCCCGCCCGCATCCCCGTACCGGTGGGCAGGGGCAGCAAGGTCGACAGCGACTTCAACGGCGACGGCCACCGCGACCTCGTACTCAACGATCTCGTGAAGCGTGACACGCACGGGGACGACGCCGGCATCGGGATCGTGTACGGCTCGGCCGACGGACTCGCCCCCGGGGCACGGCAGTTGCTGAGCCCCGCGCAGCACGCGGCCACCACCAAGGGCCAGTCGCCCGCCGTCTTCGACGCGGAGGCGAGCTGCGACCTGGACAAGGACGGCTTCACCGACCTCGTCGTGTCGACCGACCCGCCGTACGACGGCCAGGGGCAGCCGCCGGTACCGCTGCAGATCCTCTTCGGCTCGGCCCGGGGCCTGTCCGGCAAGGCCGTGAAGCTGGCGATCCCCGCGCAGGCACGTTTCGGCAACGACTGGCCGGACCAGCCGGTGTGCGGCGACTTCAACGGCGACGGGGCGGCCGACCTCGTCGTGCACGCCTCCGACGGCCGCCTCAGCTATCTGCGCGGCCCCTTCACCCGCAAGGGAGCCCCGAAGGCGGCCGGCGCGCCGCTCGACTCCCCCGGCAACGCCCCTGCGCCGCCCGCCGTGGACGTCGACGGCGACGGCTACGACGACCTGCTGGTGCGTACGGCCGAGGGGTCCGGCACCTCCGACTCCTCGCTCGTCCTGGGCGGACCGACGGGCCCCACCGGCACCGCGGTCGCCCTCCCGAAGGGCGTCGACGTCGCCTTCGGCCAGTTCGGCAAGGGCAAGGGACTCGACGCGGCGATCGGCACACTGCGCGCCACGGCCCTGCGGTACGAGGTCCCGGGCACCCTGCGCGCCGAACTCGCCGTCGCCGGTACGGTCCTGGACGCCGGGGACTTCGACGGCGACGGGGTGAGCGAACTGGTCTCCAGCGGCTCGCAGTTGAGGATCATCAAGGGCCGCGCGGGCGGCCTGTCCACGTCCGGCATGGTGACCGTGCAGCCGCCCGCCGGGGGCACCACCCGGGTCCTGACGGTGGCCGACTTCGACGGCGACGAGCGGGCCGACCTGGTGGTGCGCACCTACCGCGGGGACACCGAGGACACGATCGCCGTGTACCCGGGCGCGAAGAAGACCCTGATCGCACGCAAGCCCGCGCTCACCTTCTCCACGTCGGAGTTCCTCGGCGCGGAGAGCTGATGCGCCGCGCGGGCCCTTCGCGGGCCGCCGTCGCACTGCTCGCCGCCGGCTGCTGCCTGCTCACGGGCTGCGCCGGCGGTTCCCCCGACGACCCCGCCACCCCCACCCGCACGAAGCCCAGCACGGGAAAACCCGCCACGGACCCCCGCCCCGGCGACTTCAACGGCGACGGCTACGACGACTTCACGACGGTCCTCACTTCCCGGTCGAAGGACGAGTCCCGTTCCGAGGAGACCCTGGTGGTGGTCTACGGCTCCCGCGACGGCCTGGCCCCGGCCACGGCGAAGCGGACCTCACCGGGCGCCGACTTCGCGTACTTCACTTCCCCCCTGCGCACCGACCTCGACGGCGACGGTTACACCGACCTGGTCGTCGGCCGCGGCAGAGGCGACTCCCGCCTGACGGCCCTCGCCTTCTTCGGCGGCCCCCGCGGCCTGGGCCCCGCCACCGAACTCACCGCCCTGCCCGAGGGGTTCCGGCCGCTCGCCGCGGCCGACTTCGACGGCGACGGCTCGACCGACCTGCTCGACGGCGGGCAGGGCGGCACGGGCGACCCCGCCGCGACCGGACCGGGCTCCGGCGGACTGCTCCTCCACGGCCCCTTCGACCGCGAGGGCACCCCGAAGCGCCAGGCCGCGCTCGACCTGGGCCAGCACGGATACGCGACACCCACCACGGCCACCACCGGCGACTTCGACGCCGACGGGAAGGCGGAGGTGGTGTTCACGTACGCGTTCGACGCGGAGGAGGACGAGAGCGCGCCCGACGATCTCCACACGGTCGGCTACTACGAGGGGGACGAAGCCGGCCTGGTCCGCGACCCGGCGCGCGAGCCGGCCATCACCGAAGCCGTGGAGACCTTCGACGGCCCCCGCACCCCGGCCACGGGCGACGCGGACGGCGACGGCGTCGACGACCTGCTGCTGCCCACCCAACTGAAGGCGGCCCCGGCCGACATGCCGGCCGAGGGCGGCGCGCTCACCATCCTGTACGGGGACCGGTCGGGCCTGGGCGGCGGACGCGAGAAGTCGGTGATCGAGGGCGAGGGCGGCGCGAAACGGCGTATCGACTACGGCAGTTCACCGGCCACCGGGGACGTGAACGGTGACGGCCGACCGGACATCGTCGTCAACACCCCGGACTTCCGGCGCCACGACGGCAAGGTCACACTGCTGCCGGGCGGACCCGGAGGCGTCCCGTCGGCGGCCGGCGAACAGACCGTCGACACCGAGACCCCCGGCCTGCCCGGCACCCCGAACCCGCACCACTGGAACGCCTTCGACCACCAGCCCCCACTGCTCGACGTGAACGGCGACGACCACACCGACGCGGTGGTCTTCGCCCCGCTCTACGACCAGCGCAAGGGCGCGTTCCTGGTCCTGCGCGGCACGGACGACGGCTTCACCCCGACGAAAACCCAACTCTTCACCCCGAACGAGCTGGGCGTGCCCTTGCGCCTGAAGTAACGCGCTCCGCAGGCCGGTCAGAAGGGTGCGGCCCGGTGGGGGCGAGCCGCGCAGTTCCCCGCGCCCCCAGGAAGCTGACGCGGACGGCCCCCCACGCCCCAAAGAACCGCGGGGAACGGCTCAGCCCTTCACTTCCAGGGGCACGGGGAACGGCGCAACCTTTTGCCTCTAGGGGCGCGGGGAACGGCGCAGTCTTTTGTCTTTAGGGGCGCGGGGAACTGCGCGACCAGCCCCCACCGGCCCGCAGATCACCATCACGCCCGCACAACCCCACCCCTACTCCAGGTGTCACACAGGTGAACGAACGGACCCGCCCGGTCCCGGCCACCCGGCCACCCCTTTGAAGCCACCCCGCCCCCCGGAGGCCCCCGTGCGCATACGGACGTACGCCGTCACCGCCGCCACCGTCGCCGCAGCGGCCACCTCGGCCCTGGCCCTCGCCGCCCCCGCGGCAACCGCAGCCGTGCCCCAACCCTCCCCCTCCACCAGTGACTTCAACGGTGACGGCTACCCCGACCTGGCCGTCGGCGTGCCGGACGGCGCCGTCGCGGGCAAGGCGAGAGCCGGGTACGTCAACGTCCTGTGGGGCGGCAAGAAGGGCATCGGCGCCCACGGCAGCATCCGCATCACCCAGTCCACCCCCGAAGTACCCGGCACCCCCGAGGCCGGCGACCGCTTCGGCGCCTCCGTGCTCCTGGAGGACCTCAACGGCGACGGCATCGCGGAACTGCTCGCCGGCGCGCCCGGCGAGGACATCACCGGTCGCGGCACGGACGCCGGCGTGGTCGTCGTCGTGGGCGGCGCGAAGGGCGGCCCGGGCCCCGGCGCCAACGTCACCACCGGCCCCGCCGCCTCCGCCGCGTACGGGCAGTCGGTCGCCGCGGCAGACCTGACCGGCGACGGCAGCAGGGACATCGTGGTCGGCGGCAAGGACAAGGTGGTCCTGCGCACCGCCGACGGCCTCGCCGCGACCGTGGTCAGCGCCCCCATGGGCGGCCGTGCCCCGATCCTGACCACCGGCGACTTCACCGGCGACGGTGCCGCGGACCTGGCGGTGGGCTACTGGACGAACGACCCGTTCACCCAGTCCCACGTACGGATCTGGGCCTGGGAGAAGGCCGAGCAGGCCCTGGCCAACGTGTGGAACACCGACAACGCCGGCGTCTCCGCCCTCGCCTCCGGCGACTTCGACGGCGACGGCCACGACGACCTGGCCCTCGGCGAGTGCCGCGAGATCGCCGACGAGAACATCGACGACCCGTGCGGCCCCGAGGAGTACGCGTACGGCGGCGGTATCCACATCCACTACGGCACGGGCTCCGACGGCTCCTTCGGCTTCCGCAAGCAGACCCTGAACCAGGACACGGTCGGCATCACGGGCCGCGCCGAGGCCGGCGACCGCTTCGGCGCGGCCCTCGCCGTGGCCGACCTGAACGGCGACGGCCGCGACGACCTCGTCGCGGGCGCCCCCGGCGAGGCGATCGGCACCCGGGCGAACGCGGGCGCGGTCACCGTCCTGTTCGGCATGAAGAACGGCCTGGTCGACGAGTTCGGCGAAAGCCTCGCGGTCGCGTACAACCAGGGCACCCCGCGCGTGCCGGGCGCGGCGGAGGCGGGGGACGCCTTCGGCGCGGCCGTGGCGACCGGCGACTACGATCACGACGGCAGGAAGGACCTGGCCGTCGGTTCCCCCGGCGAGAACGCCAACTCCGGTGGCCTGTGGGCGTTCCCGCACGCGAGCGTGAACGGCTCCTACGCCCTGACCCCCGCCCGGCTGGGCCTGCCCGCCCCGACGAGCGCGCTCACCTACGGCAAAACCCTGAGCAGCCTCTGACGAAACGTCCGGCCGGCCCCCTAGGGGATGTCACAGGTCGGCCGCAAAGCCGGGTCCGATGCCCCGGGCCCGGCACGTGACTCTGCGGGACCAGGTACGTTCGATTACGTGGCTGGATTCAGGATCGGACGCGGCCGGGACAACCGCACGCAGCAGGCGCCTCCGCAACAACAGCGGCAGCAGCCGTACGGACAGCAGGCCCCCCAGGGCGGCCCGTCGTACGGCTATCCCCCCGCGCCCGGGGCCCACAATCAGCAGCCCCAGTACGGCGGTGGCGGCGGCAACGGCCCGCAGCAGTGGCCGCAGGGCAACGGTCACCAGGGGAACGGACACGGCGAACCGGAGTACTTCGGCGACCCGGGCCACTCCCCGCAGGGCGGCCGTCACCCCCAGGGCCACCAGCCCCGCGGTCACCAGCCGCAGGGCCACGACCCGTACGCGGCCAACCAGCCGGGCCACACGACGGCGTTCTCCGTCGGCGAGGACCCCTACAACCAGGGCGACACCTACCGCGCGGGCAGCACGCCCGCGGCGCCCGTCGGCCCGCCCCTGCACTGGAAGGAACTGCTGAGCGGCGTCATCATGCGCCCGAACCAGACCTTCCTGCACATGCGCGACTACACGATGTGGGGCCCCGCCCTCATCGTCACGTTCCTCTACGGCCTGCTGGCCGTCTTCGGCTTCGACGGCGCCCGCGCGGACGCCATAAACGCCACGCTGTCGAACGCGGTCCCCATCGTCCTGGTGACGGCGGTCGCGATCGTGCTCAGCGCGTTCATCCTGGGCGTGGTCACCCACACCCTGGCCCGCCAGCTCGGCGGCGACGGCGCCTGGCAGCCCACGGTCGGCCTCTCCATGCTGATCATGTCGCTCACGGACGCGCCGCGCCTGGTCGTCGCGATGTTCGCGAGCGGCGACGCGCCCTTCGTCCGCATCCTGGGCTGGGCGACCTGGGTGGCGGCCGGCGCGCTGTTCACGCTGATGGTCGGCAAGTCGCACGACCTGCCGTGGCCCAAGGCCCTCGGAGCGTCGGCGATCCAGCTGATCGCCCTGCTGTCGATCATCAAGCTGGGGACGTTCTAGCAGCCCCGCACCTGTCCTGCGTACGCCCTGCGTACGGGAGGCCGGCCGCTCGCGGTCCGGCCTCCCGGCATGTCCGGCCCCGGGCGGCACGTACGGGTGCCCGGCCCGTCCGGCGGGAGCACCATGGAAACCATGGACGCCATGGACGCCACACAGGAACGCACCGTTGTTTCAGAGGTCAGCGCACCCGGCCGCGTGGCCGCCCCCGACGAGGGCATCAGCCACGAGGAACTCGCCCTCGCGGCCCGCAACCACGGCCTCCCCCTGGAGGCCCTGCGCTACGACGTGACCCCGCCCGGACTGCACTACATCCTCGTCCACTACGACATACCGGCCGCCGACGCCGCCACCTGGACCCTCACGGTCCACGGCCGCGTCCGTACGCCCCTGACCCTGGACCTCGCCGCCCTGCGCGCCCTTCCGCCGGTCACCCACCGCGTGACGATGGAGTGCGCGGGCAACGGCAGGGCCCGGCTCGCCCCCCGACCCGTGAGCCAGCCCTGGCTGGTCGAGGCGGTCGGCACGGCGGACTGGACGGGCGTACCCCTGCGGACGCTGCTCGCCGAGGCCGGAGTGGAGCCGGACGCCGTCGAGGCGGTCTTCACGGGCGCCGACCACGGGGTGGAACGCGGCGTCGAGCAGGACTACGGCCGCAGTCTGACGGTCCAGGACGCCACCGCCGCCGACCCCGAGGTGCTGGTGGCGTACGAGATGAACGGCGCCCCGCTGCCACCGCAGCACGGCTACCCGGTGCGGCTGATCGTCCCCGGCTGGTACGGCATGGCCCATGTGAAGTGGCTGACCGACATCGAGCTGACCGACACGCCCTTCACCGGCTTCCAGCAAGCGGTGGCGTACCGCTTCCGCCAGTCCGCCGGCGAGCCCGGCGAACCGGTGACCCGTATCGCCCCGCGCGCGCTGATGATCCCGCCCGGCTTCCCCGACTTCATGTCCCGCACCCGGGTCGTACGCCCCGGTCCCGTGCGGTTGGAGGGGCGCGCCTGGTCGGGCCGTGCGCCGGTCACGAAGGTCGAGGTCAGCGCGGACGACGGCGCGTCCTGGCAGGCCGCCGAACTCACCGCCGCGGACGGCGGTCCGTGGGCCTGGCGCCACTGGCACACGCCCTGGACGGCGACCCCCGGCCGCCATGTCCTGACGGCCCGCGCCACGGACGCCGAGGGCACGGCCCAGCCCCTCACCCCGCCATGGAACCGGGGCGGCTTCGCCAACAACGAGGTCCAGCGGATCCGGGTGGTCTGCCAGTAGCCGCGCCGGTGGCTGTGATCAGGGAGGCGCTCAGGCGGCGGCTTCCACCACGGCGTACCGGGTGGTGAGCCACACGCTCGCGTCGGACGCGACGCGCGCCCGCCGCGGCCCGCGGAACCCGAGATGCCGCAGCTGATCCCCGTGCCGGGCGGACATCGTGACCGCGACGGCGGTGGCGCCCTGCTCGTCGACGGCCCGCAGCCCCGGAGCCAGCAGCCCGTCGACCACCGTACGGTCCCAGGCCTCCGTCTCGTCCGGGGCGCAGACGGCGACCAGCGTCCAGTACGGCGTCGACCGGTCGGGCCCGGCCGCCGTCAGCACGGTCGACAGGATCGGGTGCTGCGGCAGGCGGAAGGCGGGCTCGGCGGCCGGACGACCGGTGGGCAGTTCACGGGAGAGCACGCTCCTGAGCTGCGGGCCGGGAGGATCGGTGCCGGTTCCGGGCGGCAGCCAGATGGCGGCCGCCAGCAGTGTGCCGTCGTCGTCCCGTTCGGCCACCCACACCTGCCCCTTCTCCAGGGCGTGATGGGCCAGCACGAGCCGCATGGCGCGCTGAGCCTGCTCCGAGTGCCCGGCGGAGCTCTGCGTGATCAACCGCACCACGGCGGGTACGTCCACGAGTCCGGCGGCGCGCACGGCGGCCCGTACGGGGATCTCAAGCGTGGTCATGGTCATTTTCTACGTTCACTACCTTTCAGAGAGCGGCCCGGCTCATGCCGGTGAGATTGACAATGCCGGTCAGTTTGCCGACACCTTCGGCCCCTGCCGCCTGAACGCCCTGGATCTCCCGGGCAACCTGGACCTCCCGGGCGCCCTGAGCATCCTGGGCAAAGACCTCCTGCCCCGTTTCGGTCCCGGAACGTGCCTGAGGCCGGCTGAGCAGGACGACTCCGCGGGCGGCCGCGGCGGCGCCGACGAGGGCCAGCAGGCCCCCGAGCCCGCCGAACCCCCCGTACTGCACGCCCTCGCCGAGCAGGGTGATGCCGATGGCGGACGCGGCGACGGGGTTGACCAGGGTGAGCACGGCGAGCGGTCCGCCGAGACCACTGCGGTACGCCTTCTGCGAGAGCAGCACCCCCGCGGTGGCGAACCCCACGGTCAGGACGGCCACCGCGGCGAGGCTCCAGCTCGGCGCGGACCCGACGGCGAGCTTCTGCGCGAGCGTGGAACCGACCCCGGAGGCGATGCCCGAGGCCGCCGCGAGGGCGAGACCGCCGCCCGGGGTGGCGCCCTCTCTCCCGCGGCGGCCCGAGCCGCCGAGACGGACGAGCGCCGCGAGCACGACGGCGGCGGCGAGCGCGACCAGGAGCACCTCACCGGTCCCCAGGGTGTCGACCGGCGCACCGCCCGACGCGGTGGCGGCGAGCAGCGCGACGAGCCCGACGAGGGTGAGCGCCATCCCGCGCCACTGTGCGCGGGAGGTCCGACGGCGGGTGACCAGCGACCCGAGCGGCACCGCCACCACCAGACTCAGCGCGCCGAGCGGCTGGACGAGGGTGAGCGGCCCGTACCGCAGGGCCACCACGTGCAGCAGGGCCCCGCCGCCGTTGAGGGCGACGGATCCCCACCAGGACGGGCGGGCCAGCGTGGACCGCAGACTCGCGGTACCGGCGGCGGTCCGTTCCTGGACGACGGCGGCGGTGGCGTAACAGACGGCGGAGACGAGGGAGAGGCCGACGGCCAGCAGTACGGTCACGGCACCTCACCCTCCCCTCTGACGCCAATCGATACGAAACGGTTTCGTACACACAAACTACGGAAGCCGGAAGCGAAACGCAAGCGTTTCTTTAATGGGTGCCCCATCCGATGTCCCACCCGACCGAACCGGGCACGGACTGTCGGGTCCGGCAAGGTACGACGTTCCTAACGTGGAGGACGCAAAGGAAGGAGGCCGAGTTGCTGGAGCGACTGAACGAGGCTCTGGAGCACATCGAGTCGCGTCTCGATCAGCAGGTCGAGGTGACCGAACTGGCGCGGATCGCGAGGACGTCGGAGTACCACTTCCGCCGGCTGTTCTCCGCGCTGGCGGGGCTCCCGCTGTCCGAGTACATCCGGCGCAGACGGCTCACCGTGGCGGGCGCCGAGGTGCTGGCCGGGGAGCGGACGCTGCTGGAGATCGCGGTGCGGTACGGCTACGGCTCGGGTGAGGCGTTCGCGCGGGCGTTCCGCACGGTGCACGGCGTGGGCCCGGGCGAGGCCCGGACCACCGGCGCCGCCCTGACCTCCCAGCCCCGGCTGTCCTTCCGTCTGGTCGTCGAGGGGAGCAGCAGTATGCGCTACAGGATCGTACGGAAAGAGGCGTTCCAGGTGGTCGGGAAGCGGGTCAGGGTCCCGCTGGTCCACGAGGGGATGAACCCGGAGATCGCGACGTTCATCCGGGGCCTGGCACCGGAGACGGTGCAACGGATCACCGCACTGTCGGGTGAGGAGCCGCGGGGCATCGTGGGGGTGAGCGACAACCTGGACCCGAGCAGGGCGGAGGGAACGGAACTGGACTACTACCACGCGGTGGTGACGGGCACCGGGACGACCGTCCCGGAGGACCTGGACGCCCTCACGGTCCCAGCGGGCACGTGGGCGGTCTTCGAGAGCTCGGGCCCGTTCCCGCTGACCCTGCAGCACATGTGGCGGGACGTGTTCACGCAGTGGTTCCCGTCCAACCCGTACGAGAGCAGGCCGGGCCCGGAGATCCTCCGCACCCACCTGTCCGCGAACGCCACGGAGGCGGACGCCACGAAGGCGAACGCCATGGGGGCGAACGCCATGGAGGCGGACGCGGAACTGTGGATCCCGGTGGACCGGACGGCGTCCTGACCAGGGGGTGACGTCCAAGGGGTGACGTCCAGGGGCGACCGGCGGGGCAGGCACTCGCCCCTGGGACGTCACCCTGGACGTCAGGCGTCGAGCACCTGCCCCGCCCGCTTCACGACGGGCGGCTCGACGCTCCACGCATAGTGAACTCAATGACGGTAGTACTCTTACCTCAATCTGGCGCAGGCGGGCTGGAGTTGAGGAGGAGCCGAGTATGGCGCGCAAGGTCGCCATCTACACCCGGATCTCACGAGACGACGAGGGCGAAGGCCTAGGAGTCGCCCGCCAACGGGAGGACTGCGAACGACTGGTAGATCTACGAGGCTGGTCGCTCGCCAAGATCTACGAGGACAACGACGTCTCGGCGTACAAGCGAAACGTCCGACGCCCCGAGTTCGAACTCATGCTGTCGGACCTGGCATCGGGTCTGATCGATGGCGTGGTGTCCTACGACCTGGACCGACTGGCCCGGCAGCCCAAAGACCTAGAGCGAGTGATCGACGTCTTCGACAGTCGCAAGCGTCTGACGTTCGCCACGGTCACCAACGACATCGACCTTTCGGCAGCGGACGGCCGGACCATGGCACGCGTCATGGTGGCGTTCGCCAACAAGGCGTCCCACGACTCGTCTCGTCGGATCAGGCGCAAGCACCTTGAGTTGGCGATGAGCGGGAAGTCTAGCGGGGGCCCGGCTCCATATGGCTGGCAGAAGGACGACCCGAACAAGGTGGATCGCGAAGCCGCAAGTCACATCCGCGCGGCGCAGAAAGAGATCCTTGCCGGAGTGCGTATCGGCACGATTCGCCGACGCTGGCACGAGGAAAGGCTTGGGCACCCCCGCGAAGGGACCAAGCGCATTGCGCACCACCACCTTGAGCACATGCTGACCAACCCGAGGCTGTGCGGGTACCGCACTTACCACGGCGAGATCTTGCTCAACGACAACGGTGAGCCGGTCACGGGCGAGTGGGAGACGATCAACACCGTCAAGGAATGGGAAGCAGTCTGCGCCGCCGTCGCCGAACGGAAGAAAGGTGGCACCGGTGCCGGGCGCCCGGTCGGCCGGAAGTACCTGCTCTCCGGCATCGCCCGGTGCGGCTTGTGTCACACCAAGATCAGGGGCCAGATCAACCAGCGATGGCAGCCCGGATCAAAAGCGTCGAAGTACAGCTATCAGTGCTCCGTCGTGAACGGCGGCTGCGGCAAGGTCGGACGTGTGGGGGAACCCGTTGAGGACCTGATCATCGATCTCGTTCTTGAGGAACAGCGCAAGAAAGCAGCGGAGGATGGCAGCCCTGTCGAAGTCCGATGGCCCGGCGAAGCCGAGTTCCAGACCGTATCGGACGACATCAAGGCACTCACCGCAGCCGCGAACGCCCGTGAGATCACGGTGTCCTCCCTGCTCCAGGTTCTCCCGGATCTGGAGCGCCGACGAGATGAGCTGAAGCTTGAACGTGCTCGCTTCCTCAGGGAGTTGAAGCGCGCGGAGTCCATCGCCGAGGGGATCAAGAATCGGGAGGACTTTCGCGACCTGCCGATTGAGCGTCAACAGTCGATCATCCTGCACAGCCTGTCAGCGGTGTCTATCCACCCGGCAGGGCGTGGAAGGCGGATCTTTGATCCAGATCTGATCGAACCCATCTGGCGAGAGTGACACCGAGGCCCCGGGCAAAGCTCCCGGGGCCTCTCTGTTGCTGCGCGTCACCCACGATGGAGCACATACAGACGCTTCACCCATGCCTGATCACGGTCAGGCGCCCGCTCCAAATGTTTCCTGATCCAGTCACGCCGACTAATGATCTTCTTCTGCGTGGTCACTGTGACCGCCCACCAAGCGGGCGGTCATCTCGGATGACCTCTCGGAGACGGGCAAGGTCTTCGGCAATACCTGCCGCGAACTGTGCCCCGGCCGGTGTATGCCCGGACCCGACGTAGCTCCATTGGGCATCGGTGATCGTGCCGGGTAGGACTTCATGGCCCAGGTGCTCCGCTCGGTCGGCGCGCAGGGCTGCGTATGTGGTCGAGTAGGCACGGGATTTGGTGAGGATGTGGCCCCGGTAGCCGAGGGTGTGGGTCCAGCTCCGCAGGCGTAGGGGCGCAAACTCGGGGAGGCCGCCGAGGCGCCAGCACGTAGACATGAGAGCCCGAACATGGCCGGACACATGAGCCGCCGTAACGTCACCCCAGGTCGTGAGCCGGTAGTCCGTGCCGGCGCCTGTCTCGCTCGCTCCCTTAGTTACGTACTTGGCGACGTACGCGGCCACGGCGTCGTCATCCGGTCCGAAATCGTCAGCGCGCAGTGGTCGAGCGTCGACCTGGGAGCCCCAGCGCAGCACGAGTTCCCCGACAGCCAGGCTGTAGGGAACGCGGACCACGACCCGACCAGCGGAGGCGCGCACCGCGTCGGTCAGTCGGGCAGCCGTGCCCCAGGACGGAGGTTCGTCGGTGGGTCCGGCCGGTCCGTCGAGGCGGATCACGGCGTGGACGTGGACGGCCGCCCGCTTCTGATACTCGGCAACGCGGGCGAATGACAGCCGTGCGTGTTCGGGGAGGCGGGACTGTACGACGCCAGCGGCCGTGGCGAGGTGTCGGCGTACGCCGATGACGAAGCGGTCCCACAGCTTGCCCGCGTGTGCGTGCCACAGGGCATGGGCGAGGTAGTCGTAGCAGTCGGCGCACAGGGGCTGGCCGACAAGGAAGTCAGCCGGATCGTGGACAGCCCCGCAACTGAGCGGTCGACCGTGCTCGCACACTCCTCTGACACGTCGAGGGCGGCAACGGTCGTCCCCGACACGGTGGACGACGCCGAAGGACGGAGCGGTCAGGGTGACGAACAGCCGGGGCCGTTGGCGGACCGCGTCGGGGACGTTCTTGCCGCCGACCAGGCCAGCACGGACGAGGTGGAAGGTGTCGCCTGCGTGGAGGCGTGAGCACGGGGCGCAGACGGTGGCCCGTCTGTTGCGGCATCGGACGGAGAGCCGTTCCCCCGGTTCGTCGCGAGTGTCGTAACGGCGTAGAACCTCTCCAGTCGTCGCGTCCAGGGTGGTCGTCGAGCCGGACAGGTGGATGGGGTGGGCACAGCCGCCTGTGGCGGTTATCTGTGCCAGCCAGCGTGTGAACTGCGGATCTTGGGCGATGCGGATTGCGTCGCGGTCTGCTTCGGGAAGCTGACGCAGGCGCGCCGCGCGGTCGAGTGTGGCGCGCCTGTCAGCCGAGGTGTTCTCGGGTGTGATGGTGGTGGCCTTCCGGGGTGGGCCGCCGTAGCGGCACGGGTGGTGGTGGGTGGCGCGCAGTCGGTCATGTGGATCACTCCTGTGGCTGGTCGGGGGTGGTTGGTGGGTTCAGCGGATGGTTCCGGCGCCCCGGCAGACGCGGCAGCGGCGCAGTCGTCCGGTCCAGGTCCTGCGGGCCCCGTCGCCCTTGCAGTAGGGGCACCTCACGCGAGGCATAGGCATGGCGTCGTGTCCTTTCTGATCAGGTGTGGGAGAACCCGGTGACGAACCAGGTGACGAGTCCGTGGACGGTGAAGATCACGGGGGTCTGGCCGAGGTAGATGCCGAAGAGGCCGACGCAGACCGCTTCCCAGGCGCGTACGTCGCGGGAGCGGACGAGGAGGACGGTGATGATCCCGAAGATCACCGCGAACGTGAACGCTGTTCCTTCGCTGATCACTTGTCGTCTCCTTCCAGGGCCGCGAGAGCGCGGCGGACAAATGACATTTCCGGGGCCAGCGCGGAGTGCCGCTGTGCCGCCGCGATGGCCTCTTCGGTGGTTGTCAGGTGCGAGCGGGCACGGCTCCAGCCGCCGTCCGGCCCGGTGCACACCGCCACGCCCCGCTCTGTCGCGGTGATCGACTGGGCGACGGCCACGGCGTCCTTGTTGAGGTCGCCCAGGGTCATCTCTGCCGTGCCGGGGTCGTTGACGCGGTGGCAGATCCGGCCGCCGAGCTGGGCGCGCAGTGCGGTGACGCCGGGGCCGAGGTCGGAGCCGACGCGTTGGCCGGCGACGACCAGGTGCAGGCCGAGCGCGGCACCGAGCTGAGCCAGCCGCAGGAGAAGGACGGAGCACTGTTCGGCTTCCGCCTTGCTCTCCCGTCTGCCGTCCGACAGATACAGCTCTGCGATCTCGTCGACGATCACGACGACCGGCACCGGCCGCAGCGTCTCGGGGAGCTCCCAGATGGAGCGCGCTCCGGCCGAGCGGCACGCGTTCATCCGGTCCTGCATGTCGACCACCAGCGCACCCAGAACCGCGACCGCTTCCCGTCGGCAGGTCGCGAGCACGCTCAAGCGGCTGGTGAACAGGCCGAGTTCCATGCCGCCTTTGCAGTCGATGCCGATCAGGGCGACGGGTTGCGGGGCGAGCTGGGTGATGAGCCGGGCCAGCAGGGTGGACTTGCCGGAGCGGGTGGCGCCCGCGATGAGCCAGTGCGGAATCAGTCGCAGATCCATCACCCATGCGCCGCCGCTCTCCAGGACGCCGACGAGCGCGGACAGCAGCGCGGCGGGAGCCGTGGCCAGACCCGGCCGCAGAAGAGGATCCGTGGCCGTCGCCGTCAGCAGAACGAGCCCGCGTTCCGGCGAGGTGACCCGTATCGCGTGCACCTTCCACGCGTGCACGAAGGCATCAGCTGCTTTCAGGTACGTGGCGGGGGTCTGGCCCGCGTGCAGGCGCACCACTACGGTCAGGCCCAGGCGAGTGGCGCGCGGGAAGGAGATCCGCGGAGTCACCGGCCGCAGCGGATCGCCCTTGACCACCAGGTCCCCGAGCAGCCCGCGGGGCGGGCGGCGGGATACGGAGAGGTCGTTGAGCAGGGCGACCTTGCGCCAGGTGAACAGCACCCGGCAGGTGGTGGCCGGGTATCCGGTGAGGTACCAGTGCCAGGCCGGACGGTGCCGCCGCAGCAGGTCACCGACGACGAGCACCCACGCCAGTACGGCGAGTGCGAGGGCGAGCGCGATCGAACCGTTCATCACGCACCACCGGCCTTTAAGACGGTGCCGTGCACGGGGGTGATGGCGTCCGCGCGGAAGCTGATTCCGTGCCGGTCGCCCATCGCCCAGGCGAACGCCACCAGCCCGGTGACCTTGAGGATCTGTCCTTCCTCGATGCCTTTCGGTTCGCCGCTCACCGCGATCTCGATCACGGAGATACGCCGCCGGTCCTGGCGCACCGTGACGGCCACGGTGTAGATGGTCTGGCCGTCGCGGTCCTTCTTCACCTCCTGTGTCTCGGAGTTGCTGATCTTCGCTTCGGGCGCGATGGCGCACCGCAGTACGCCGAGCCGCGCCGTGTCCACGGGAATGGACTGCATGTGGTGTGGCCTCCCTGGCCAGTCGGGACGCCCGACATATTCGGACGTCACTTGTCCTTACGAGTTACGACTATGGAGTTCTGTACGGCAGGGGTGCAACTACTTATGCTGACGAGTGATGTCGCGCGTGCGACGTGCTTATGACACCGACCCGAAGGTGCCCAGATGACGGAGATCCAACGCCCCGGAGCCCTCTATCAGCAGGTCGCCGCCGCCATCCGGGAGGCGATCCTGTCGGGCGAGTTCACTCCGGACTCCCTGTTGCCGTCCGAGGCTCAGCTCATGGCCCGCTACCAGGTCTCGCGTCCCACGGTCCGCAATGCCGTTGCCGCCCTGCGCGCGGAAGGCCTGATCGATGTCCGCCACGGCAAGGGCAGCTTCGTACGCTCCGACAGCCAACCCTCGCTCACCATCGAGCGCCGCATCAGCCACACCCGTGACGGGAAGTTCGCCCTGCCCGACGGCTCCGTCTGGGACGAGGCCGAAGAGCCCACCCCGCACCGCGCCCACTCCACCAAGGCCACCGGCCCCTTGCTCGGACTCGACACGGACGAAGATCTCTTCGTCTGCGACCGCTTGCTCACCGACCCCACCAGCGGCACCCGCGCCATGCACCGCACCACGACTCCGCTCGCAGTCGCCGCCGACGCCCCGCTTCTCGGCGAGGCACCAGGTCCACCCCCCACCACCGCGTACGGGATTCTCAGTCAGGCCGGACACAAGCTGTGGTGGTCCGAGACGGTGCGCGCCCGTATGCCCCTGCCCGACGAGCGCACCACGCTCCGACTCCCGGACGCGACCCCGATCCTGCACCTGTCCCGCGTCACGCACGGCACCGACGACCGCCCCCTGATGCTGGAAGAGTTCCGAGTGGGAGCGGACCGCGCCGAACTCGCCTACCGGATAACCGCCGACAAGCAGACCACCCGACGCCGCCCGGCATGATCGGCAACAGCCATCGGTCGAAACCGTCTTCACTTCCTCAAGGGCGCGCCTGCGGCGCGCCGGGCAGCCCGGCCGCCCCGGCCGGGCGTGCGGCGTGACCGCCGATCCCGTCCGGTCGCCCGACTGCCCGCACCGCAGCACGCCAGAGGCTGTAAGACGTCGACTCGCCGAGCCGGGCCGGGGCCCGCGTGGCTGGGGGTCGACGGCCTCCGAGACCTTAGGCAGCTCCCATGGGGCGAGCCTCGAAGACCAGGGGGCCGATCGGACTATTGCGGGCAGCTCCAAGGGCTGCCCGATCCGCTGGCGAGCGTAAGACCCCCTGGTCACTCGCCCCATGGCAGCTACCGCCCAAAGTCTCTGCGGCCGGCGACGTGCCCACGCGCACCGCTCACCAGAGAGGCCGCCCCTCACACCGCACCGCCGTCACCATCGGCAAGCGTCTCCAGGAGCCCGGCAAGTTCGTCCACAGCGCTCGGCCAGCTTGTGACCCGTACGATCCCGCGCCCTTCCTCGTTCGTGGAGGCCACGGCGCGCACCTGTGACAGCTCCATGCCAGCGCCGAGGATGGCCCGGTTCAACCGGTCGGCAGCCTCTCGCGCACGTCGCCAGCCCGTCAGGTAGTCGACCCCGGACACCCACAGTCCGGAGTCCGCGCCCGTGGCGTCGAGTCCGTCGCTCAGCCAGTCCTCATCCGTACCAGTCACCCGGCCCACCTCTACCCTGATCTAGATAACGGATCGTCAACTTCCTTTGGCCCAGGGCAGAACGCAGAGCAACGGCCCCGGTACCATCAGGCACCGGGGACCGTCGCGTCCCCTTCCGGACCACCCCAGTTGCTGTCCAGGCGCGGGGGTGGTCCGGTCTCGGTATGAGGTTGTGAAGCGCGGCTCCCTGAGCCGGGGGGGGACCCGGCGAATCGGAGGCCAGGGAACCGCGCCCCTTTGGCCGGAGGGGTCAGACTCCGGCCTGCGTCCGGGCCGCCGCCCACTCCCGATCACGTGGGAGCTGAACGAACGGTGACGGCCCGGAGATCATCAGTCGGGTCTGTCCGTGGCTTCGCGGTCGAGGTCGAAGCGGCACCAGACGGTCTTGCCGCCCCGATCTTCCGGTGTCCACCACACCGCCACCGCGAGACGCTGGACGATCAGGAGCCCTCGGCCCCTGTCGGGCACCACCGCTTCGGAGAGATCACCCATCAACCCCGGAGAGAACGGCTCACCTGCCGGGAGCACAGGAGGCGTCGAGTCCTCATCGGCCACACCGACGAACAGCCACTTCGGCCACAGCTTGAACGTCAGATCGACACGCCGCGCCTTACCAGGCTCTGCCAGATGACGATCCGGCACCGCATGGTTCACCACGTTGCCGACCAGCTCAGAGACAGCCAGCCGAGCATCGTCCACGACGTCATGCACGCCCGCGCCCCGCAGGAACGCGGCCGTCATGTCACGCGCCACGCGCACGGTGTCGGGGAACTCCGCGAACAGCGTCAGCGCCAGAAAGCGACCAGTAGAGGACGGGTCCGGCACTACGTACCAGTGAGCGAACGCGTCCACTTCGCTCATCAAGTGCGCAGACTTCTTGGCATCCATCCGGTCCCCTTCCGAAGCCCTCGACGGGCCTCCACGGCGCCGCTTGCTGTTGGCAAGCCAGTACACGACGCAGAAGGCGCAGCCGGGAGTGTTCACCAGGGGGTTCACATGAACACCGCCCCGAGCCAGGGGGGTTCACTCATGAACCCCCCTCCAGGGCGAGATCGCTGTGACAGGATGGATACTCGCCGTCATTCTCGGGCCGGGTAGGGGAACATGAGCCGAGAGCCGAACGCGCAGTTGATCTCCCTTATGACTGAGGCTTCGGTCTCGAACAAGGGTCTTGCCAAACGCATGCGCGATCTTGCTCAACGGCGGGGCATCGACCTGGGGACCACCCACGTGTCCGTGCAGCGGTGGCGGGACGGATCGGGCATCCGACCACCAGCGGCCAGAATTATGGCGGATGCCCTCAGTGCAAAAATGGGACGCCGCATCACGCAAGAAGATCTCGGACTTCTCGATAATCCAGATCCGCCCGCGTCTCAGCCAATCACCTATCTCTCCGCTTTACCCGAGACGTTGTCAGCTTTGGGAGGTCTTACCGAAGAACAGCGTGAGACCGCGTCGAACAATCAACTCATCACCCCGGACACGGATTTCAGCACCGCAGTATTGTCGTGGATGGTGGCCCGACCTGATGGCGTGATGGCGGACCGGCCCTCTACGCAACGCGTCGGCATGCGCGACGTTAACGCAATCCAAACCGCCACCGAGATGTTTATGCGTCTGGATTTCTTGTACGGCGGCGGCCACGGCCATAAAGCCTTGGGGCACTACTTCCGCCATGAAGTACTACCGCTACTGAACGCCAGCTATTCAGAGAAGGTCGGTCAAAGCCTGTTCAGGGTGGCGGCGGAGACCGCCGAAGTATTGGGTTGGATGGCGTACGACATCGGCAATCACGACTTGGCGAACCGCTATTTACTTCATGGGCTACGACTCACCCAGGTCACCGGCGACCGCATGTTCGGCGCCTCCATCCTGGCCAACCTCAGCCATCAGGCGAACTACCTCGGACACACGTCACGCGCCCTACAACTGGCCCGCGCCGCCGTCGAGGGAGCCCATAGCAGCGCCACCCCACGCGCCAAGGCCATGTACACGATCCATGAGGCTCGCGCCCTCTCAAGCGGCGGAGACCTCCCTGGCGCCTCCCGCGCCATGAACGAGGCAGAGCACCACTTCGAGAGAGCCGATGCCGCCAATGATCCCGAATGGCTCGCTTACTTCGACGAAGCAGAATTGATCGGGGAATTCTCCCACTGCTTTCGCGATCTGAAACGCCCTACCGAAGCACTCCATTTCGCCGAACAGGCAGTCTCGAAGACTAATCCTCAATATGCGCGCACCCTGGGATTCTGCCGCATGGTCCTTGCGGACAGCCACCTACTGAACGGAGATCTTGACAGTGCAATTCACACTGCCACAAAGGCAGTTAAGGAAGGCGAATCACTCCAGTCGATTCGATTCCTGCGCTACGTGACCGACTTCCAGGAGAAGACCAGCGTCCATGCGAAAACCCCGATCGTAACCCGTTTCAACGATCAAATTTCCGAGGCATTGGCCAATCTGAAGGACTGAAACTCTGTCCTCAATACGGGAGCCATCGGCGCGGCGCGGCGCCATCGCGCAACGACTTGATACGCCGACCTACCTCCTCCGCCACGTCCTCCCCCTCAGCGATGTTCTGCATGAGCCAGGTAGTCATCTTGAACTCCTGGACTGCGCACAGCGTCTTGAAACCGGGCCACTCTCTCAGGTCACGCCCGTAGGTGCCCACAAAGTCGGCGTACTGCTGATCCGTCACCCAGCCAAGCCGGTCATACTCGTGCGCAGCAACCTCAAGATCCCACTCGGGGTGATCGACGCAGAAGTTTTCAAAATCGATCAGGTGCACCACCCCGTTCCGGTCCACCATCAGGTTGTCGGTGTGCGCGTCACCGTGCACGGGGCCTAAGGGCGACTCGAACCGCAGCTCGACGAGCCGGTCTTTCAACTCCCGGCCCCGTCTACGCAGGAACGCAAGATCGGCATCCGGTATCCCGGCAGCCCGCTCTAGACGTAAGTCAGAAAGCCCGAAGGCACTGTATCGAGGCAGATCCAAGCCAGTAGGCAGCGTCAGCGAATGCAGGTCACGCAAGACCGCACCCAACTCTCCGTACGTGGCCCCCCTGCCCCCTTCGACGATCAGATGCCAGAAGGTCACCGGATGCCCATCGGTCATCAGCGGTTGGTCGAGATCTTCAACGATGCGCGCCGCAGGGAAGCCCTCGGTAGCCAGCCACCGCGAAACGTCCACTTCCTTGCGCGCGGCCGGCAGATACTCGACCGATCGCGCGATACGCACGATCACCGGCACCGAAGCCAGCCGGTACAGAGCGTTTTCCCCCAGTCGGATTAGCTCCGCGCCTCTGTCGTCAAGCCCAGCAGTGCGGCACGCGGCAGTCATCACGCGTTCCGCCCGAGCCGAAGTGAACGCTTGTCCTGATCCCCGAGCAGCTCCAACGGACATGCCCGTACCAGCTCCCCTAGTCGCGCGCGATCAACCGGCGCACGCCTACAGGTGACCAACCCGACGCACGCCAGACACGACCATGAAGGTACCCACTCTTCGGCATCAAAGACGAGATGGGACAGCGCCACTCACTTTCAGCGGGTGCATGGGCTGGTGCAGCGGCTCATCTCTCGGAGACCGCTTGCGCGTCGGCGAGGGCCTCACAGACACGCGCGATCAGTAGTCCGCATCGGCACCGGCCCCGACGGCACAGAGGTCTCCCCTATCCTCGCCGCAGAAGTTCGCCTCACCCTCGGCGTAACAGCCGCCCGAACCGGTGAGACCGAAGAAACCATCGGCATGGGCATCACGGCCCTCGAAACAGGCCGGAAGTTCCCCCATCTCTGCTTCTAGTTGCAGACGAGTTGGAAAAGTAAATAGGCCCCAAGTATCCGCGCGAACCCGCCACACGGGACCTCACGAGCAGATCACGGCCGTCAGGAGAGGGGCCTCAAGTCTGTGCTTCCTCTCTAGGCACTCCCTCTAGCAGGTCAACAAGCCGCCCACAGGGCACCGTTCCCCTACTTTCTCTATCGATCACATATCAGCCAACTGCTCCCGGCCGGCCATATTCCGCTACCTTCCCAGATCTGTTGTACCGTAAATGGCCATCATGGACGCTTCATCAGACCAGCCGCTTTTACGGAGATGTTTTGAAATAGCCAATTTTTTCGATTCCTCCAACTCCTCCATAAACGAGAGTGGAACTGGATAACCGTCAGCACCAGGCTCCAAGGAAAGCCAAATGATCGCCGCCGCAGCCGTCCTGGAATCACCCTCAAGAGTTTTCCTGAGATACATTTCCCGGACAGAGGAACTGAGCACGGGATAAATTTCCGGAAACATCACAGCCCACCTACCGAGGGTCACAATCCTTGCAACTTCACTCACATCGAATATGTCACTTTCGGCCATCGCATTCAACAGCTTGGCGATTTCTCCAGCACCGCGCTGCGCCAAGAAGGAATCCAGAATGAAGTCGACCTCCTTAATCCCGACCTGACTGTACTCCTCTCTCCGTCCCTTCTCCCAAAATTTCCTCATTAGCTTAATAACTTCACTGACAGAACGCGTAGAAACCTCTCTAGAAAGAAGACGCATAGCGGCAGGTCGGCGATCATTAGCGTAGAGCGCCACAACGAATTCGACAAGTTGGCCAGAAACGATGCCTCGCGCATAGACAGAGAGTAAATTATCCCCTTTCTCTGATTCCCCTTCATCGAATAGCTCGCCCGCTTGCTGAACGACATGCTCCTTCAATTCTCCATCTTGCGCCCAGCGCTGGCCCTCACCTTCGGACCAACCAGTCCGAATGAGTGAGTTCAGGCTCGCCTGGCGTTCAGCATCCCCCAATGCGGAGGACAATTTTTCCCGATCCCCTTCCAGAAGAGTGACGACGGATCTCTGCTGACGAAGCACACCCTCAAGTTCGTGGACCTTTTCATCTACTGTCACGCGCAGCTCTTGCAGTTCACCCATGCGATGTCTATCCGCTGCTCGCTGAGTTATTTCAGAGCGCAACTCATCTAGCTCCGCTTCAAGTTCACATCGTCTCGAAATTTCCTCTTTCAATTTCCTTTCCAGAGAAGCAGCCTTATCCCGCCCTTCCTTGATCTCATTTTCCAGCCGCTCTTTAGCTAGCTCCAAAATCCAGATCCTGTGACTCAGTGGCTCCTTTCGCTCCTTAGCCGCAAAAAGGATTTCAACGCTATGCTTGAAATCTCCCGCCGGATCTGCGAGGTCTGCACGCTTCCCGAGCATGCCGTAAATACCCAAGAGAAATTCCCTCTCGGGCACTCTCTCACCTGACATATAGCGCGAAAGAGTACTCGGGCTTACGTGCAATCTGCGGGCCAATTCATCCTGCGTTACCTGCAGCTCTCCTTGCAGCTCCCGCAAGTGATTCGCAAAACGCACTACTTCGCCTGGACCCGGCTTTACGGCTCCTAGACCCCGCCCTCGCCGCGCTGGAAGCTGATCGTCGACCATGCCCGCCCTTTCTTCCCGAGAGCAGCATTATTCCCGATTGTGGGCAAGTTGTGCTTCCCGATCCCGCAAGAACTTCCTTGACGCTGAGATGAAGATCAGCAGGGCAGGCTAGACACACTGAGGGAGTACGCAAGATCATGCCGATCGGCTTCAGGAACACACTCGGATTCACTAGTGCAGCAGGAGGCGCCGTCATGGTCGCCACACTCGGCGCGCCATGGTGGGTTGTTGTCCCTTGTTTCGTACTAACCAATGCCTTGGCCGCACTACACGCTGTGATCCCTCAGGGCTCGGCAGACCGCCTGGCATGGTGGAAAGCGCTCTGGAGCCGCCGCACCTGAACCAGGGCGTGGCGGTGCTCCACCTCCGGTAGAGCCGCCTCTGTCTGCCCCTCGCTGCGCCTTGAGCACGCGAGGGGCAGATTCGATCTACGCCCCACTCCAGAGGTCAGAGAGCCTCTTTCGAAGGCGTGATGGGCGTGCCAGACTTACGGCATGGAGGCAACACAGACCACGGGAAGTTGATCCACTCATCGGTGCGCTTCCACACGTACTCGCACTTCACCAGGGACTGCGACTTCTCGTAGATGACCGCGGAGCGCACCTCGGCGACGGCGTCGACGCAGAAGTCGTGCACGAGCTTCAGCGTCTTGCCGGTGTCGGCCACGTCGTCCGTGATCAGCACCTTCTTGTCGGAGAAGTCGATGGCGTTGGGGACGGGAGCGAGCATGACGGGCATGTCGAGAGTGGTCCCGACCCCCGTGTAGAACTCGACGTTCACGAGGTGGATGTTCTTGCAGTCGAGGGCGTAGGCGAGCCCGCCGGCCACGAAGACACCGCCGCGCGCGATGCTGAGCACGATGTCGGGCTCGTACCCGTCGTCGGCGATGGTCTGGGCGAGCTCACGAACGGCGCCCCCGAACCGCTCGTACGTCAGGTTCTCGCGTACGTCGCTCACGTCAGCCCCGCTCCCGCTCACACCTGGGTCCGATGGAAGTTGAGGTAGGAGCGGGAGGCGGTCGGGCCGCGCTGCCCCTGGTAGCGGGACCCGTACCGGTCGCTGCCGTACGGGAACTCGGCCGCCGAGCTGAGCTGGAACATGCACAGCTGCCCGATCTTCATCCCCGGCCAGAGCTTGATGGGCAGGGTCGCGAGGTTGGACAGCTCAAGGGTCACGTGCCCGGAGAACCCGGGGTCGATGAACCCGGCGGTGGAGTGGGTGACGAGCCCGAGGCGCCCGAGCGAGCTCTTGCCCTCAAGCCGCGACGCGAGGTCGTCGGGAAGCGAGATGACCTCGTACGTGCTCGCCAGCACGAACTCCCCGGGGTGCAAGATGAACGGCTCGTCCCCCTCGGGCTCGACGAGCCGCGTCAGATCCGCCTGCTCGACGGAGGGGTCGATGTGGGGGTAGCGGTGGTTCTCGAACACCCGGAAGTAGCGGTCGAGCCGCACATCGATGCTTGAGGGCTGCACCATGGATTCGTCGTAGGGGTCGATCCGCACACGCCCGGCGTCGATCTCGGCCCGGATGTCCTTGTCAGAGAGAAGCACGCCCCGAGGATACGCAGAGCCCGCGGGCCCACCACAATCCGGTGATCGTGGCGAGCCCGCGGGCTCCTGAACTACTGCGCGGTCGGCACTGACCGCGGCCGGTCTAGCGCTTCTCGAACTCCACGGGTACGACGTTGCGGAGCCGGGTGCACCGGGGACAACGGATCAGCCGGCCAGGACCGAGCCGATCGGCCTGCTGCATCGGAAGTGATGCGGTGCTGAATACGTGCCCCTCGGCACAACGGACGACGGTGCTGCGTTCCATCAAGTCCTCAGAGTCCCTTCCCCAAGAGCCGCGTCTGACTGAAGAAGAAGCCACATTACGGGATGAAAGGGACGGCCTTCCAGGCGGCACTCCGATCCCGCCCGCCCCCTCTCCAGCTCCTCCACCGTACGCCCCAACTCCCGCGACCCGCAGCCCCGTCCACCCCCCGAAACGCCCCCGGGCCCCACGGCTTCAGCGCCGGGGGCCTGGCATGAGGTATGGTGAATCCGCGTTTCCGACCCGGCACGACAACCCGTATCCGGCGTCTTACGCGGGTGTAGTTTAGTGGTAGAACATCAGCTTCCCAAGCTGAGAGTGCGAGTTCGATTCTCGTCACCCGCTCCATGCAGAGCCCCCAGGTCGTCGACCCGGGGGTTTCTTGTTGCCCGTGGTCCGTGCCCCCGGCGCGGCACGGACCACATCGGCGCCAAGCGGCTCGACCAGTTGCCAGTGGACTCCTCCGGCAGGTGCGAGGAGGAACTGCCACACCTACGTGGTCGCAGAGGAAGGTGGCTCGTACGCTGACCGCATGAAGCGGTTGATCGTCGCAGCAGGAGGAGGGGGCGACGCTGTCGCCGCCGCCATGCTTCACTCCGCCCTCTACGGCGACGAGGACCAGGCGGTGATCCTCACGTACGCGTGGGACCGCCTGCTCGTCGATCCAGTGCCGGGCCCACGAGGCCCGGACAACTTCACCGGCCTCGAACAGCTCACCCCCGCCGTCTGGACAGTGCCGGCGAACGCCCGCCCGATCGCACCGGCAGGGTCCACACTCCCGCGGCTCGCGGCAGAGCTCCCGCACACGTTCGCGCTGCTCGACCCGCACCACGGCGTCGAGGGCGTCACGCGCCAACTTGAAGAGCTGATCGACCACTTGTCGCCGGAATCGATCGACCTGCTCGACGTGGGGGGCGCCATCCTCGCGCGGGCCGACGAGCCGACGCTGAAGAGCCCGCTCGCGGACGCCCTCACGCTCGCAGCGTGCTGCCAGGTGAACGCGCCCGTTCGGCTACTGGTTGCCGGTCCCAGCCTCGACGGCGAACTGCCGGTCGATGACGTGCGCGCCCTACTCGGCGCCCGTATCCACACCTTCACCCCGGCGGACGTGGAGTCGGTCAGCTCGGTACTGGAGTGGCACCCGTCTGAGGCAACCGGAATGCTGGCCGCCACCGCCCGAGGCGTACGCGGCACCTGCGAAGTCCGGGACGCCGGCCTCCCCATCGCGCTCACGGACGAGGGCCCAACCGTCCACGAGGTCGACCTGGACGAGGCAGTCACCCGCAACCAACTGGCCCGCGCCATCATGGCAACCGAGACCCTGGACGAGGTCGAGGCGCACAGCCGGGAGATCTGCGGCTACTCGGAGATCGACTACGAACGCAACAAGGCCGCATGGCTCAAGGACCAGCCGCCTGCGGACCTGGTCCCGCAGACCGTCTTGGCTCAACTCGACGAGTTCGAGGCAGAGGCCAGGCGCCGCGGCGTCACCCACACCACGTTCCGCCACCTCACCGAAGTCCTGAACCTCGACGGCTCCCAACGCGAGGACCTGCGCCGACTCCTCATCGGCAACCGTCCAGAGCAGTACTCCGCCCCTCTGTGGCAGATCCCATGACGCACGCCAGCGGCTCTCGTCACCTCGACCTGCCCGAGCCCCACCACACGCTGACAAGTACCGACTGGGCCGCACTGGAGCACGCTTACGGACCTGCCACGGACGCGCCTACGAAGCTGGTCGCGCTCTGGGACCGCGATCAGAGCGTGCGAACAGAGGCGCTGGAGTATCTGTACGGCACCCTGCACCACCAGAACACCCTTTACAGCGCAACGGTGGCCACAGCCCTCTACGTGGCTGCGGTCCTCGCGGACCCGCGAACGGCCTGGAGTGTCGATAAGAGACGCGGTTCCTTCCCCGGGCCCATGCGCGCCGAACTGCTGTCCTGGATCGCTTCAGTCGCGAGCGAAGTCACCAACGAAGCGGCGAAGACAAGCCGACAGGTCGGCTTCCCACTCAACGACTACCCGCCGGCCCTGGGCATCCTTGAGATACGCCCACTGCTGTTCACCGCAGCGCACGACGCGACGCACGATCCAGATCGCCACGTACGCGAAGCAGCGCTCACAGCCTGCATCCCTCTCCTGGACGATCCTCAACTACTCCACCACCGGCACGCCCTGGCGCCCTCGATCCGCGAAGTGCTGGGCACGAGCGACCTGTGGCAGCACCGCGAACGAGCCATCGACGCACTGGACGCATGGGGCGAAGACTCCACAGGACTCGAAGGCCAACGAAACCCCTTCGAATTCTGCGACACCGACCTACCGCCCGCCGACTCATCACCGTGGGAACACACTCCCGGTTCCGACGGATGCAGCGAGAAGCCACCGTTCTAACTGCTGATATCGCGGTCACTCATCCGCCGCCAGCCTGCCAAGCATCAACTGAGGCATAGAAAGCCCCAGCAGTCCGACTGAGTTATAACTTTCTCTACGGTTTAAGGCGGCTCGCTCCGCTCCCCGCGCACGGCCCGACGCCCGACCGAGCCTGCGCTCCCGTCTCCGCCCCGCTCCAGCCCGGCCGGCGCCCGTGCCGCGCACAGCAATCAGCCACTTAATGCCAGAGAAGGGGTACGTCGTGGCTGGGGCGGTCGGCTCCACGGCTTTACGGAGCCACTTCGGCGCGAGCCTCGAAGATCATGGCCCCAACGTCGTACTTTACCGAGCAGGTCCAGCCCAAACCCGCTCCACCGACCTTTAAGGCGCAGGCATCGGTGTTCTCGGTGCATCGCAGTCTGCACTATGTCGCGCCTCAGCCATCGTGGCCAGATACTGAGATAGGGCATGGTCTCTTCACCTAGAGTGAGTCGTCGGTTCACGGGCTCGAGTCGTTGTCCGGGACTTAGTCGCTTGGGGGAGGCGGATCTTGTGGGCACTGCACGGGTCATGTGGACCATCGCTGGACTGTGCGGCCTCACTGCGGTGGGGCTGGTGTTGGTAGCTGTCCTCGTCGATCTAGACACAGGTGACCGAGTAGCGAGCATAGTAGGTGCCGTTATTGGGCTCGTCGGATGTTCGCTAAGCGTTTATTTCGAAATACGCCAGACTCAATCTAGTGGCGCTTCGATCCAGGCGCGTGGACGCGGAGCAGTGGCAGCTGGCGGGAAAGCTACTGGCAATGCAATAGGGAAGAACGCCAAGGTCACTCGCAGTGCTTCCTCTCCCAACTCGAGCCGCCGTCCAGGTGCACCATCCCAACAACAGGTAACCGCCCAAGGGCGAGGGGCGGTAGCGGCTGGAGATGATGCGACAGGCAATGCAATCGGCGACGGAAGTGAGGTCGTGGAAAGGTGACCCATAACCTCTATCCAGGCGGCCCGGAAAGTGGGGCCGGTGACTCCGACCCCGGCCCCTCCCCCGATGCTCTGAAGCAAGTAATAGCGCGCGGAACTAGCGCAATCGGGGCAGGTGGTGACGCCACATATAACGCAACGGGGAAAGGTAGCACTGTCCAAGATAATCGTACGTTTGTTTTCTTAAATGGTCTCAACTCCCACGGCGACACCTCATTACCCGAAGAGGAAATCCGTAACGCATTCAGCACCTACGCTCAACAGCTTCGAGAAACTTACGGCCGCCTGGATCTGGAAGCCCTCATACCCACTACCGAGGGTGAGCATCCTGGGGTTGAATTGAGTGAGGTCTTTGTGCCGCCGCTGCTTCGCGCCGATCCACCACCCGTGGAGTTACCTGTCGAACTGCATCGCCGATTGATTGAAGCTGGCGAAGTTCCCAACAGCAAGGCGGACACTCCACAGGCACCTGGAATCGATCGAGAGACATGGGAGCAAGCCCGTCAGGCGTATCGAGAGCGCCCTGCAGTTAAGTTGCTGGAGACTCTTGCGTCTGCGGAGTCCGGTCGTGTCGTGCTACTCGGCGATCCTGGAGCAGGAAAGTCAACACTTACCCGCTACTTGGCACTCTCGCTCACCTCACGGGCACTTACGGGCGCACTTGAACCGCTCACTGGGATGCTACCAGTCGTAGTCGAACTGCGCCGCTACGCCGACGCGAACTGGAGAGAAAGATCCTTCGAGGATTTCCTGGCTTACATACACGAATACGAAGGGCATGCTCCAGCGCCGATCTTGCTCAATCACTGCTTGGTGAGTGGACAGGCAGTTGTCGTCTTCGATGGCCTTGACGAGCTTTTCGAGCCACGCGTTCGAGACGACGTTACGCGCCGGATTAAAGGCTTCGCTGCTCGTTATCCAGGCATCCGTGTCGTCGTGACTTCCCGAGTGATTGGATACAATCGCCACACCCTCGACGCTGCGGGCTTCCGGCACTACATGATTCAGACTCTGGACAACGAACAAATCTCGACGTTCACCATCCGTTGGTACGAAGCAGTTTGTCCAGCCAATAAACAGGAATCCGACCGACTGCGTAACCGGTTAAGCGACGCCATTACACGCTCACGACCAGTGCGGGAACTTGCAGGCAACCCACTCTTGCTGACGATTCTCGCAATCATCGCCCGTCGACAGAGGCTCCCCCGCGATCGAGCTGGTGTATATCAGCATGCCGTGAACGTCCTGATCGCTCACTGGGATGAAGATACGAAGCACCTCGAGCTAACGCCAGATGTCCGTGCCATCGCGGACCTCGACGACCGCGACCGCCGCGAGATGCTCGAACGGCTCGCTCGCCACATGCAAAGCGGCGAGGATGGCATCGCCGGAAACCATGTCCTCGGCGAAGAAGTCGAAAAAGTCTTCACCGAATACCTTCGCGAAACACTCCAACTTGATATGGCGCGGGCAAGAAAAGTAAGCCGAGCCATGGTCAAGCAGTTTCGCGAACGCAACTTCATCCTCAGCCTCTACGGTAGCCAGGTATACGGATTCGTGCACCGAGCCTTCCTGGAATACCTTGCCGCCTCTGACATTGTTCGCCAATACGAACAGCGGGAACTAACCGACGAAGAGCTCTTCGATGAAATATTTTCCCGTCATGCCCCTGACCCAGCATGGCATGAGGTGCTGCTGCTAATCCTGGGGCAACTAGGTGAAAAGGTGGCCGCCTCGGCGATCGAAAAAATATTGGCACTTGAAGCAGACAACGAGATAGAGCTCGTAGCTCCACCTGCTGTCCTGGCATTGCGAGCCTTGACCGAGGTACGTCGAATAGGGGCACTTAAAGAACAAAGCATCAAGACAGCAGTGGCCCTGACCCACTACTGGGAGCGCAATCACGTCGTCCCCCCTAACGTCGCCGCAGACACTGATGCGTCGCTAAACTCTCTCGGACCCCAGTGGGCCGGCAGTCGCCAGATACGCCGTTGGCTCCATGTGTCCGGAGGCGGAATAAGATCGTCCGCCGCGGCCTATAGCTTGTTTACAGATATGGACGTTCTTTCGGCTATTGCATCTCGAGCCTGGCAACCGGCCGCTCGGGCTAATGCTCTGCCGCATCTCGCGCGAAAGTGGCCACAAGAGGACAAGGTATTCCGGCTCGCGCAAGACCTTGCTCTACACGACTCTGCTGACTTGGTCCGCAGCGATGCGTTGGACGTGCTCGCCCACTACTGGACCGAAGATGCCACTGTACGAGAGCTCGTCCAGCACCGCGCCACCGAAGACCCCCACCAGTACGTACGCCGCTGGGCCGTCTTCGCGCTCGCCAGCTACTGGGCCGAGGACCCCACCGTACGAGAGTTCGTCCAGTGCCGCGCCACCGAAGACCCCCACGAAGACGTACGCAGCGGCGCTCTAGATGCGCTAGCCGAGTACTGGGCCGAGGACCCCACCGTACGAGAGTTCGTCCAGTGCCGCGCCACCGAAGACCCCCACGAAGACGTACGCAGCAGAGCCCTCCCAACGCTCGCCGAGTACTGGGCCGAGGACCCCACCGTACGAGAGTTCGTCCAGTGCCGCGCCACCGAAGACCCCCACGAAGACGTACGCAGCAGAGCCCTCCCAACGCTCGCCATCTACTGGCCTGAGGACCCGGCTGTGCGTGAACTCATTGAGCACAGCGCAACCCAAGACCCCAACGAGTTCGTACGCAGTGAGGCCCTTGAAGCGCTCGCCCAAAATTGGGCCGAGGACCCCGCTGTGCGCGAACTCATCCAACAAATCACAATTCAAGACTCCAACGAGTACGTGCGCAGCGATGCACTCGACGCCCTCGCTGATCACTGGACAAAAGACCCCGCCGTGCGAGAGCTCGTTCAACATCACGCTACACAGGACCCCCACCAGTACATGCGCCGCTGGGCTCTGAACGCCCTCGCCACTCACTGGGCCAAGGATGCCACCGTGCGCGAGCTCATCCAGCACCATGCCACGGAAGACCCCCACGAAGACGTGCGCTGCGATGCTCTAGACACGCTTGCCGCACAATGGGGCGAGGACCCCGGCACACGAGAGTTCGTCGAGGTTCGGGCCGCTGAAGACCCTCATGAGAAGGTGCGCACCCACGCCTTCGACGTGCTGGCTAAATACTGGACTAGAAACCCAATCGTTGAGGACCTCATCCGCGACCTTCGCGCCCGTGCTAGCCGAGATGGCTCTGACCAGGATCGTGAATCGCTCGTAGAATTCCTCACCAGTTCTCCATATCCGGAGGTGCGTATTGTGGCAGCCCAAATACTAGGAAGTATTTGGGCTGCCGACACCCGCGCCGTCTCCTCCCTTCGGGAGCAAGAATCGAAGGACCCGGATCAACGCGCTCGTAAGGAGATAGAGAAATCCGTAGCCATGGCAGAGGCATACGCACCCCTATATGATCGACTTTGGTGAGCAGCACAAACCCGGCCGGGCAGGTGCTGTGAACCAGCGCCGGGAGCGCCCGTTGGTACAGCTGTCTACCGATGCCGCACGCGAACGGACCGCACCACAAGCGCACCAGATCGAGCGGGGAACAGCAGGGAACCACGGTGCAAGCAGCCGAGCCCGACGAGGCCGCACCCGAGTCAGTCGCCCAGGCTAGCGCCCGAACCAGCCCCAAATGATCGCAGCTTCCCAAGCTGAGAGTGCGAGTTCTATTCTCGTCACCCGCTCCATGCAGAACCTCCAGGTCATCGACCCGGGGGTTTCTTGTTGTCCAGTCCAATTCGAGGGTGCCATCCCCTCCATGTGCCCTAAGAACTCGTAACACGATCTTGTTGAGGTGCCCTGGTCGGGCGTGACCGATGTGACGATTCGGCCGTTCGGGAGAGTGTGAGTACCCGGCCATGGATGGTGGATGACGATTTGTGGATGCTGATCGAGCCGCTGCTGCCGCCCTGGCCTGAGCGATCACCGGGGCCCCGGCCTGTGGCGGACCGGCTGTGTCTGCAGGGCATCCTGTACGTGCTCCACAACGACATAGCCTGGCAACTGCTGCCGCTGGAGCTGGGATTCGGCTCCGGACAGACCTGCTGGCGGCGTCTGGATCGGTGGCAGCAGGCCGGGGTCTTTGACCGGCTGCACCGCATTCTGCTCGCCGAGCTGAATGCGGCCGGAGAGCTCGACTGGTCCCGCGTGTGTGGACGGCTCCCGCATCCGCGCGAAAAAGGGGGGAGCCGACACCGGTCCGTCACCGGTCGACCGGCGGAAGACGGGCAGCAAGCATCATTTGATCTGTGACGGCCGTGGCACCCCGTTCAAAGTCATCACCACCGCTGCGAACGTCAACGACGTAACCCAAACCCTCGCCCTGGTCGACGGCATCCCGCCCGTGGCCGGGCGTCCCGGCCGGCCACGCCGCCGCCCCGATTCACTGCTCGGCGACAAGGGCTACGACTCCAACCCCCACCGCGAGGAGCTGCGCAAGCGCCGGATCCTGCCGGTCATCTCCCGCAGGAGCGCCCCGAACATCAAGGGCCTCGGCAAACTCCGTTACGTCGTGGAGCAGACCTTCGCCCTGCTCCATCAGTTCAAACGCCTCGCCGTCCGCTGGGAACGCAGAACCGAACTCCACGACGCCTTCGTCTCGTTGGCCTGCGGCCTCATCTGCTGGAGGCGCCTGAAGAAGCACCGATCATGATCGCGGCGCGAGCTTTTGGCTACAACTCACACCACTCACCCCGAGGGCGGGCCGATCGCGTTTGGGTGAAGTCGTGCACCAGGTTCCACGCCCGATGGGTATCCAGGACAAAGTTGCCCGTGAACGCGGTGAGGTCGTCGATGATCGGGACTTCGACCTCGGCACCCGAGGGCACGGTGCCGTCGCCCATGAGTAGAGACATCCGCTCGGTGTTACTCATCAGATGGACGACCGCGTGATCATCTCGGAAGGCCAGAGTCAGCACCGGGAACTCCCTGTTCGGCAACCGAACCTCGACATACCCCTGGCCACGGGAACGCAGGTCGTTGAAGCGGCCTGACAGATCTTCCACCTCTGAACGTCTCTCAACCGGGTGAAACAGTCCCGATTCCGGCGACGTAGCCGCCCACACCACACTCATCCAGCCCCTCCTCCCCACACAGGTCATCGCCCACGATCCTGAGCCACGCTTTCACGCTCCACCACGACACGACTAGGGGGACCAAGACGTCATGATCGTGTTACGAGCTCTACGGGCGTGCCAAGTAGGGTGCCGCTCGTGAGCACTTCTCCTGATCACGTCAACAGCAGAACGGACCTGGCTGCCTTCGTCCGCGCCCTCCACCGCAGCCACACCGAGGAGGGCCGCGTATGGGAGAACGCGGACCTCGCGAGTTTCCTAGAGGCACTGGCAGCCTGGATCGACGACGCGGATGGCTGGTACAGCAACGCCGGCCGCCATCTGCCCGCCAATGGTGACTGGAACTTCGTAGCGCGAGCCTTGCAGGCTGCGACCATCTACGAGTAGGCCGCGGTTCACGGCAAGCGCCCGGAGCCGACGGCAGCACCCGTGCCAGACACGTGCCAGATCGTGCGGGGAACCACGGGGAATGACGGGGACCAGATCGCCGCTCAGTCAGGTCCCGCTCCCGCTCCGCCGCAGTTCAGCCAAGCAGCCTCCTACCGAGAACCTAAGCTTCCCAAGCTAAGGTCTCACCGAGACAACGGAGTTGGTTACTCCTGCGGCAAAGCCAGCCGTCGTCATGAACGATGACCGCATGCGTTACTTCAACGGGACAGGTTGGCACGCGATCTTCACCGGCACGGAAACAACGATCGGTCGGACCGTGGACGTAGACGCCTGGGACGAAGCATCGGGCGTGGCCCTCGTCGTCGATCCGCAGCGCGGCGTGCGGCGGCCGGTCACGGACTACCCCGACTTCTCCCACCTGGAGCGAGCAGACCAGGTCGTGTCCGCAATCCCCGGAGGCGGCTGGCGTGCCTACTGGAAGGACGAGGGACCCGACAACGGGCCATTGACCGAACAGGTACTTGCGTGGCTAGTCACGTCCAAGGGCCGAGCCACCCCAGTCACAGTTGACGGCCACGGACACGTGGACGACGCAGAGAGCCGACCGACTCATCCCACCCGGGGAAGGCTGAAGCAGCCCCCGCCACCGTCTCAATTTCCGTCTCATTCAGCCCCGTTCACGACCGTTCAAAGAGGGCCACGCGTCAGATTGACCACACGGGCCAACCGCCCATGAACCCAGGTGAACGCCCCCGCACCCAACCCACCGCCCCACCAGCACAGTTGGAAAGCGCGCTGGTGGAGAGCCTCCCCGGCAGACACAGCGGTGAGGGTGTCAGACCTCGATGACAGTGTGTGCGGCATGGAGACACCCATGGCCCCTGGCGGCGGGGATGAGGAGCATGCCGTCATCGCGCACTTCCGGCTTGCTGGTGGTGGATTCGGCGATGCCGATCAGCGCGAGCAGATCTACGAAGCTGAGCGAGCGATGGAGGCCGCGGTCGAGAAGGCAGGCGTCGGGGAGATTGACGGGAACGAGTTCGGAGGAGGCGAAGCCGTCGTGTACGCCTACGGACCCGATGCCGATGCTCTGTTCAAGGTCCTGGAGCCGACTCTGCGCAGTCTGCCGTTCCGGCCTGCACACGTCCTTCTCCGGCGGGGTACAGGCGAGACACGTGTTGATCTGTAGGCCTCCCGCGTCAGAGCGACGAACGCACCACAAACACACCAGTCAGAGACGGCCGTGCTCCGGAACGAGCGTCTCGCACCGTTCGCACAGCACCAGATCGATGCGCTGGCTCTCACGCAGCGAGCAACCATGCGCACCGCACCGCTCGCAGATGGCCTTGCTGCGGTCAGCGAAGGCGGCGGTGAGAGTCTGGGAGCGCTCGTCCTCGGCATCCATGCCCTTCCGCCCCCTCAAGCAGCAAATCCTCTCGATCCAACCGTTCCTGCCCCACGCCACATGACCCCGAAGATCATCCAGTCGGTCACCACCCCTCCTCGGGCGGTCCGACGACTCGGGTTCCGACCTGCGCCGCCAGCCACGCAGCTCGTGCGTCGTGGCCTGGTCGTGCATGAACGAAGACGGTGTGCTCCGCTGCCCACTCGTCACAGTGGATCGTGTGACTGTTGCACGCGACCTGCAGCTCGGCGTACTTGTACTCCTCGCTCAGCCCAAGCTCCGGAACAGCCGGCCACTTCAGGTCGTGCCACAGGACGTAGCACCTGGTGATGTCTGCCCAGGTGCTCAAAGCGTCGCTCGCCTGCGCGAAATCCGACACCCCCAGGCTCACGTTCGCGGTCGACGCGGTACGGCCCTCCCTGTAGAACCTGACCCTCGCCCCAGGACTAGCGTCTGTCAGACGCCGGAGTGCGTCGTCGTCGCGTGCCCAGGCGTCCAGATAGCAGCCGTCGGGCCTGTACCAGAACGCCGACGCGAGCAACTTCTCCGCGAGCGTCAATGCCTCGGCCAGATCTGTGGTCCTCAACACGGGCCACGCACAGGTGTTCCCCACGACGGCATCCTGCCAGGACGATCACACCGCCTGCCGAGATATACGTGCGGTTATACCCGGTCCTGGAAGACGCAGTTCCATACGTGTGTGCCCGCCACGCTGCCGTCCGCGCGTACCGCCTGCAGGGTGTAGAAGTGCGTCGCCCCGCGCGCGGCCCCGGTGTCCGTGTAGGTCTTGGTATCCGGGCTCAGCAGGCCCGTGTGCAAGGGCTCGTACGTCTTCGTCGTGGTGTTCCAGCGGGTGATCCGGTAGCCCGTCACCGTGTCGCAGTCCGTTGTTCTGGTGCATCTCCAGCCGACGGTCGGGCCGTCCTCGTCGGGGCCGCCGATCACGGTGCCGTTGGATGTGGGGCCCAGCTGCCAGTCCCGGGTGACGGGCACGGACGGTCGGACGTCCAGTTCGGTGGCCTCCACGGGGGTGACCTTCGGGTCGGTCGGAGGCAGCGCGTTGCCCCAGCGGTCCCTGGCGACGATCGCGTACACGTACGTCTCACCGTCCGGCAGGTCGCCGCAGAGGACCGCGAGCGGGTCGCTCGTGCCCTCCCGGCAGTCGGCGGTACCGAGCCATTTGATCGTGCCGTCGGTCTGTCGGGTGCCCGACCAGGCCGCGTAGCGTTCTACGTCGTCCTCGGGCGAGGCCGTCCAGCTCAGCAGGATGCCGTCGGCGCGCGGGGTGGCCCGCACGCCGGTGACCGGGCCGGGCGCGACGCGGTCGCCGGTGCGGACGACGAGCGGGGCGGACGGCGCCGACTCGTTGCCAGCCGGGTCCACCGCCGCGACCGCGTACGTCACGTACGTGCCCGAGGGCATGTCCACGTCCTCGCAGACTCCGCCGGTGCTGGTCTCGTCGCTCTCCTCGGCGCAGGTCACGCGGGTGCGCGTGGCCGGGTCGAGGGTTTTGCCGGGCGAGCGGTAGACGCGGTACGTCCCGCCGTTGGAGAAGTCCTCGTCGAAGCCGTCGGGCTGCTTCCAGTACACCTCGGTGCGGCCGACGCGGGCGATGGCGTCGAGGGAGGCCGGGGACTTCGGCGGGGTCCGGTCGACGCCGTCGCCGGTGACGGTGGTGTACGGCGACGGGTTGCCGAGCGCGTCGAGAGCGCGGACCCGGTAGTGGCGTGCGGTGTTCACGGGCGCGTTGGTGCGGTACGTCGTCGTGGTCGTCGTGCCCAGCAGCTCGAACGGGCCGGTGGCGGTGGAGGCGGCGTGTATCTCGTACGTCGCGGCGTCGGCCGGTCCCTGCCAGGCCAGGTTCGCCCACCACGCGTCGCCGGTGACCGTGAGACCGGTCGGCGCCGCGGGACCCGTACGGTCCACGGACGCGACGGTGACGTCGGGGCTGCCGGTCGACTCTCGGCCCGCCTTGTCGACCGCGCGGACCTCGTACAGGAAGGTCTGGCCCGTGGCGGGCGTCGCGTCCACGAAGGACGGGGAGGTGAGCGGCGCCGAGCCGCTGACCTTCGCCCACGGGGCGGTGCCCAGCCGGCGGTACACGCGGTAACCGGCGAGGTCCATCTCCTTGTTCACGGTCCAGCGCAGCGTGGTCTTCGTGGTGTCCTGGTCGTACGTTCCCCTGAGGCCGGTCGGGGCGAGCGGCTTGACGGCGTCGACGGCTGCCGAGGTGCGCGGGCTGTACGTGAACCCGGCCTGGGCCGTGCCGGTCCAGGCGACGTAGTCCACGCGGAGCGTGTGCTTGCCCGCAGGGACGGTCAGGTCGACGGTCTTGCGGGCGGTGGTGGAGACGTTCTTCCACAGGTTGATCTTCCGTACGCCGTCGACGTAGACGCGCATGCCGTCCTGCGTGGACGCGGAGAGCCGGAAGGGGCCGCCGGAGCCGAAGTCCCTTGTGAGGGACCAGCGGACGGAGAAGCTGTCCTTGGGCAGCGTGACGCCGGGCGGGTCGCCGTGCCCGTAGTTCTCGGCGATGGCGGAGTCGCATGCGGTCAGCTTCGGGGTGCCGCTGAAGGCGGAGTTGCCGAAGTACTGCGCCTTCCAGAGGGGAGAGGCGCAGGTGACGGCCGCGGAGGCGGGGGCGGCGGTGAGCAGGCCGCCGACGGCGACGAGGGAGGCCGTCGCGGCCACCGCGGTCAGCCGGGTACGAGTCAGCACGGAGAGTGGGGCCCTTTCCGGACCTTGGGAAAGCGAAGTGATGAGTGACGCCTGTGTGACCCTTGAGGTGGGGGCAGGGTTGCCCCCACCTCCTCCCTTTCACGGCCGCCGCCTCGACTTGCTCTGTACATGCCCGGAATTGTGGCTTCCGTCACGGCGGATGTGATCTTGCCCTGGTGAGATCACCGGATGCTCGGTTTCCTCATCCGCCTCCTGCCGTTCTGGGTCCGTGAGCCCCTGCTCATCGTGCTCGGTTCTGTTCTCGGCGTACGGATCATGTATCTCGCCGTCCACGACCACGACTGGGTCGCGGCGGGCCTCGGCACGGTGTTCCTCGTGTTCACGGCCGTACGTGTCCATACGGTGGTCCGGGCCCTGCGTACCCGCCGGAATCCAGGTGCGGCAGCATCCTCGGACGGGGACGGGGACGGGGACGGGGACGGAGACGGAGACGGAGACGGGGGTGCGGATGGGGGTGCAGTCGGTGCCGCTCCACAGCCGCAGCCGCAGCCACAGCCGCAGGACAAGGAACCCAACGCGTGGGGCCAGGCCGCTGCCGCCGTGGCCGTGTTCGGGGTGATCGCGGTCGCGCTGTGGGCACTCCCGCGTTATGTGCCGTCCAGCGACAACACCCCGCAAGCCCCGTCCTGTTCGGACGGTTCGTCCCAAGAGGAGTTGCCGGAGGCTTACAAGGACTCGCCCCGGCCGGTGACCGGTGAAGAGCTGTGCGAGGCGCTCGACCGGCCGGACCTGGCCGAACTCCTCGGCACGCCGGGAGAGACCGCGACCTCCGTCTCCAGCACCAACAACACCGCCCCCTTGACGGATGAGAAGGTCGCCGCGCCGGAGGCCTCGGTCACGTTCGACACGTACACCGTGAATCTCTCGGCCACGTACAACAGGCTGTCGATCGGCCAGTACGTGAAGCTGATGGAGTTCGGGGACGAGACGGACGTCAGGAAGCTCACGGTGCTGGGCCGGCCCGCGGTGCTCTCCTCGGCGCACACCATGAAGTTCGAGATCGATCTCGGAGGCAGCGCATCCGGCGGGCCGGTCGAGGAAGGCCCCCTGGCCAGGTCGGTGACGGTGGCGCTGGACCATGACGACCGGGGCGGCTACTGCGACATCAGTGTGTGGAGCACGTCCGGGACCCTCCCGAGCGACAGCGTTCTCGTCGACATCGTCGAGAGGGTCCTGCCGAAGATCCCCGAACGGCCTTGACGCCGACACCGACACCGACACCAGGGAATTCGGCTGGGCCCACTCGGCGCACGTACCCCAACTCCAACTCCCACAGGCCAAGTTGTCCGCGAACCTCTTCGGGTTTGTCCTTGATCCGTAACGGGGGCGTCCGGACCGCTTCGTTCCTCGTACTGTTCTGAATGTCGCCGGGTGACCGGGGAGTTGGTGGGTAACTTCGGGGGAGCGGGGCGGATATGGCGCGGCACAGTGGCGGACGCGGCTGGCACGGCAAGGTGATCGGCGCGGCGCTCGGGGTGGCGTTGGCCGCCACCGGCGCCTCGGTATGGACCGCGCAGGCCGGCGTCGTGGGCGGTTCGTCGAAGCCGGCCGCCTCGGAGACCGCCGTCAAGCCGGTCGCGGAGACCATCGTGCACGCCTCCGACAAGGGTGCGCGCGGGGTCAACATCACCATCGACGACGGCCCCGACCCCGTGTGGACCCCGCAGATGCTCGACGTGCTGCGGGAGAACGGGGTGAAGGCCACCTTCTGCATGGTGGGTACGCAGGCCGAGGCGCACCCCGACCTCGTGAAGAAGGTCGTCGCGGCGGGGCACCGGCTGTGCGACCACTCGGTGTCGCACGACACCACCATGGACAAGCAGTCCCAGGCCTACCAGAAGCAGCAGATCCTCGACGCCGAGCGCATGATCGTCAAGGCGTCCGGGGGCGTACGGCCCATGTACTACCGGGCGCCGGGCGGTGCCTTCACCCCGTACAGCCGCAAGTTGGCCGCCTCCCACGGAATGCGCCCGCTGGGCTGGAACGTGGACACCAAGGACTTCGAGGGTCCGAGCGCGGCCACCATGGTCGCCACCGTCGAGCAGGAACTCCCCGACGGGCCGACGATCCTCTTCCACGACGCGGGCGGCGACCGCTCCCAGACCGTCGAGGCCCTGCGCCAGATCCTCCCCCAGCTCAAGGCGGAGGGCCACACCTTCGGGTTCCCTGTGCATTGATCGCCCGTGAGCTGACCGTTCCCCTTGGCGGGACGTAGCCCGCCAAAGGGATTGGCTTCAGCGCACGTCCACGTAGTCACCCGTCGCGTTCGCCGCGGCCGTCGTCGACGTGGCGGTGAAGCTGTAGCGCCAGTAGCCGTCCGTGGACGCCTTCACCGTGGTCTTCAGGTTTCCGGAGCTGTCCGTGGTGACCGTCTTCACGGTCGTGTACGCGGACGCGCCCTTCTTGCGGAACTGCAGTTTCACCTTCTGGGCCGAGTAGCCGTGGTAGCCGCCGCGCGTCTCCCAGTCCACCCGGGACAGCTTGCCCGTGACGGTCAGGGTCTTGCCCTTGGTCACCGGCTCGGGAGCCGCGTTGGCCGTCAGCTTCGCGTCCCGCAGCACGGGGACCGTCTTGGCCGCGTGTACGTCGGTACGGCTCTTGCCGTCCGCCGACTCCGCCCACGCCGCCACCTTCCACGTACCGGCGAGCGAGTTGCGCCCCAGGAGCCCGCGCGGCTGGATGTAGGCGAACTGCGTCTCGCAGGTGGAAGTCGTCGCGTTGGTCTTCGTACAGGTCGCGGCCCAGGAGCCGTGGATGACGGCGTCGGGGGTGTCGTACGGGCCCTTGTACAGGTACATGTCTCCGCCCGCGATCCCCGAGGGGTCGGTGGCGGTGAACTTCGCCGTGAACTCCTGCAGCGGCTGGTCGGTCAGCTCGACCGCCTTGCCCCCGTTCACCACGACGTTCGAGACGCGGGTCGCGCCCACGGTCTCGTCGCCCTGCGGGGCCGGGCCCGCGAACGCCCGCGTGACGGTGCGGCGCAGGACGCCGCCCTGGTCGTCGGCGGCGGTGACGCGCAGCGAGACGAAGGAGGCCGTCGCGGGGACGTCGACCGTCGCCGAGCCGTCCGCCGCGAGGGCCGCGTCCGTCCAGGTCGCGCCGTCGTCCGTGGACCAGGCGAGCCCGGTGACCCGGGTGTTCGCCTCCGCCGCGTCCGTGGCGCGGGTCGTCGCGCTCGTGTCGATGCGTACCGGACCGGCGGTCGCGCGGCTGAGACCGTCCAGCCCGGCCACCTTCAACTGCGTGTCGATGAGAGGGAGTTCACCGCTCGCCGTGTAGTCCGAGCGGAACGTCCACTCGCTGCGCACGTCCGTCGACAGCCGGGTGTACGGGGCCCGGCGGTGCGCCGTCTGGTCGAGGGTGTACGTCTTCTGCTGCGAGGGCAGCGCGGCCGACGTCAGCGTGGCGTACGCGTCGAGGCCGTCGGCCTGGGCGTAGGTGACTCCGTCGGAGGAGCTGAGCCGGTACGAGTACGTCGCGCGGCCGTCGGTGCCCCGGTGGCCGGCCGTGTCGCCGAAGGTGTGCGGCTCGTACAGCCAGACCTTGCCGGAGTTGCGCTGCGAGCCGCCCCACTCACGGCGGACCGGCTGCGCGGGCGCCCCGCCCACGGTCTCGCCCGCGCCCGTCCCGGCGGACAGCGTGCGGTCCGGGAGGTCGAGGGTCGTCCCGTCGGAGCCGTAGGAGAACAGGCGGCCGTAGGTGATGCCCGGAGTGGCGTACTCGGTGACCGAGCCGGCCGTCGGCACCGCGGAGCCGATGTAGACGCCCGTCCACTCGCCGAAGTCGGGGACGCTCTGCAGGGCGGCCGTCGTCCGCGTGCCCGGGGCGGCCACCGTCGTGACGGTCTTCGCCAGTGAGGACGCGGCGACCGTCTTGACGGGCGTGGCGGGCACCGTGGTGGTGAAGCTGTGGGTGAGGTCGTAGCGGTAGGGGCTGGGTGTGCTCGCGGAGGAGCCCTTCTTGCCCAGCAGTTCGTGCAGGCGCAGCGAGACACCGCTCACCGAGAACGGGGTGACGTACACCTTGTCGGCCCCCGAGCCCGCGAAGCCGGCGAGGCCGCCGCCCGGGACGCTGATCCACACCGCGGACGCCTCACGGGTGGCCGTGGTGTCGTCGGTGCGGATCGCGGTCTCCTTGGCCGCGCGCTGGTCGAAGCTGACCGTCTTCGCCGCCGAACCGACCGTGAAGCTGCTGGTGAGCAGGTAGCTCGGCGCAAGCCAGTCGTTGTGCAGCGCGACCGAGAAGTAGTCGCCCGGCGGCAGCTTCACCGTCGACGAGTCGCTCGTGGGGTCGTCCTTGACGGCGTACGCGGTCCAGGTCTTGCGGTCCCAGACGTAGAACGACTTGGACGCCACGTCGGCGTGCGTGATGGTCAGCTTGACCGTGTACGTGGCCGCGGCCGCCTTCGCCGTGGTGGTGCGAGCAGTCGTGGTGACGGCAGCGGCCGTGGTGGCACGCCGGGTGCCACCGGCCTCCGTCGGCAGCGGAAGCGTCGCGGTCGTGTCGTCCGAGGCCGACTTCCCGGTCTGCCGTACGGACACCGAGCCGTTCACCGACGCCACGGAGTAGCGGGCTCCCTGAGCCGCGCCCCGCGCGTCCGCCGTCACCCGGACGTCCTGTCCGTCGACGAGTTCGACGCGGCCGTCGTCACCCGACTCGGTGCTCCGACCGGTGCGGAGTTCACCGCCCTCGCCCTCGTTCTCCGCCGGCGAGACCACTCCCACCGTGGCCCGCCCGCCGCCGGACGCGGTAACCACAGCCCCAGCCGTCGCCGCGAGCGTCGGCGTGGGCGCGAGCAGCGCCGAAGCGGTCAGCGCCGCCCCGCACAGCCCCGCCGCCGTGGATCTTCGAAATCGCCGCGCGTGAAATTCGGACATCGATCGCCCCCCTGATGCTTCCACTTGACCGTCCCCTGGGACCGTCCCCGGCACAGCTGTCACGGGCGACGGTCAGCACACTCTAAATGGTGGTGTGCACGCGTTCCGTCCGGCGTTCCAGGCGGGTCAAGTTTCCCCAGCTCAGGGGCCGTTTGAGCATTCCAGCGTCCCGTAATTCCCGGTGGAGTGGCGGACGGGACGGCGGGCGGCACAAGGTGGAGTCGTTCCCAGCACGGCGCCTCGCCGAGGATCACTCGCCGCGGACCACTCTCCGCGAACCACTCGCCGCGAACCACTCGCCGCGAACCACTCGCCGAGTGTGTGCCACCCACCCGATGTTCAGAGAAAGCAGTCCACTCATGCGTAAGAGCACGCGTTCCACGCGTTCCTTCTCCCGTACCGCCGCCTCCTCCCTCGCCGTCGCCGCCCTCGCGCTCGTCGGGTTCCAGGCCACCGGGCAGACCGCCTCCGCCGCTTCCACCGCCGCGAGCGCCGAGGCGTCCTCGATCGCCACCTGCACGACGGCGAACACCGAGGTGTCCGTCAGCACGGTGTCCCGGCCGATCAACCACCTGCTGCTGAAGGCCACCAACACGGGCACGAAGCCCTGCTACGCCTACAGCGCTCCCTTCCTGCGGGCCGGTGCCGACGCCCAGGCCCCGTTGCAGTGGGTCGAGGACAGCACCCCGCAGTCCGTGCTGGTACTGGAGCCCGGCCGGTCCGCGTACGCCGGGATCCTGACGTACTCCCCCGACGGCGAGGGCGGCAGCCAGGTGAAGAACCTCGGTGTGATCCTCACCGACAGGAAGGGGCACGCGACCGCCACGGAGAAGACCCTGAAGCTGCCCGGCGGCGGTGTGTTCTTCAACAGCTCCGCCGCCGTCACGTACTGGCAGGACAACGCGGCGGACGCCCTCGTCTGGTAGCGGCGTAGCCCGGGGCTCCTGCGAGCCGCCGTGACCGGCCACCCCCTTCAACCACACCTCACATCAGCTCAGTTCACCTCACCTCAGTCAAGGGAATTTCATGTCTGGCAACCGTCGCAGGGCCTTCCTCGTCTCCGCCGTCGTCGTGGGCAGCGCCCTGCTGACGACCGCGTGCCAGGACACGGACGGCAAGGCCGAGGACACCGGCGCGGGGTCGAGTTCCGCCTCCGCCGGCTCGGCGGACGACAAGGCCACGCCGTCCGGTTCGTCGGGCGGGGGCGGTGGCCAGGCCGCGGACAAGGACAAGGACACGGGCTCCGGCGTCGACACCGGTGACGGTACGCGGGAGAAGGTCGAACAGAGCTGCGGCGCCAACGACATCACCTGGTCCACCAGGTCCGAGAGCCAGGCCGGCGGTTACGTCCTGATCATCGCGAAGGCGAAGTCGGGGATCACCTGCTGGCTGCCCGCCGAGCTGCCGACCGTGGCGTTCGGGTCCGACGGCACCGAGGCGGGGCCCGCGGAGCAGAGCGTCGGCGAGCCGGTCAAGCTGACCGGGAACGTCACCGCCTACGCGGGCGTGAACCCCAAGACCACCGACGCGGACGGTGGCAAGGAGCTGGAGAGCATCATCGTCGCCGTCGGCAACGAGGACCCCGACCCGGTGAGCCTGTCGGTCGACACCATCACCGTCGACGAGCCGATCGTCACCAACTGGCACACCTCTCCCACGGACGCCGTTCCCTTCGGCTGACCGGACCGACGGACACCACGGACCGACCGGAACGCGCGGACTCCACGATCCGCGCGGACCGCGCAGACCGCGTTCTGAGTCGATGTGCCGCCCGCGGCCGTTCTTCAAGGGTGCAGGACGTACTCGACCCAGGAGTCTGTGATGAGCACCAAGACGGGACCCCAGCGATACCCCTCCGCGAGCCGTGCCAACTGGTACCAGGACGACTTCGGCGGTGACCCGATGCAGGTCAACGTCGTCGTCCTGCACACCACGGAGGGTTCCACCCTGCCCGGTTACGGAGGTGGCGCCTCCGCGCCGAACCTGACGGCGGTTCCCGACCTCGCCGCCAAGAAGCTGAAGTGGTACCAGCACTTCGACATCGAGACCTCCTCCCGGGCGCTGGTCAATCTGGCGGGCGGCGTCGAGACGAACACCCTGAACGTGTGCCAGGTCGAACTCGTCGGCACCTGCGACCCGACGACGCACGCGAAGTGGAAGACGGCGGGCCGGGCGCACATCTACTGGCCGGACGCGCCCGACTGGGCCCTGCAGGCGGTCGCCCGCTTCGTGGCCTGGATGCACGAGGAGCACGGCGTACCGCTGTCCGGCCCGAAGGCGTGGCCCGCGTACCCCACCTCGTACGCGAACGGCGGCGGGCAGCGGATGTCGGGCGCGAAGTGGACTGCCTTCAAGGGTGTCTGCGGGCACATGCACGTGCCGGAGAACGTCCACGGCGACCCCGGCGCGATCGACTTCGCCAGGATCCTCAAGTACGCGAAGGCCGACCTGGACGTGGACGACGACACCCCGGGGACGACCACGCCCGCCGTCCCCGCCTTCCCCGGCCGCAAGTACTTCGGGGCCGGGACGTCGAACGCGTACGTGCTCCAGCTCGGCAAGCAGCTGGTCAAGCGCGGCTTCGGCGACCACTACAAGGTCGGGCCGAGCAGGACCTGGGGCGAGGCGGACCGGCTGAACGTGCGTGACTTCCAGAAGTCGCGCAAGGAACTGCGCGGCGACGCCGACGGCATCCCTGGCCCCCTGACCTGGCGCCTGCTGTTCTCCTGAACGGCCGCCCGGCGGGCGGGCGGGCCGCCTGGGACACCGTCCGACGACCGGTCCCCGGCGACCGGTCCGGTCCGGTCCCCGGTGCTCAGGCGAGTTCGGGCTGCGGGTCCAGCTGCGGCGTCGGCGCGGGCTTCGGCTCCCATGCCGTCGTGGTCCGTACGTAGCCGTATATCACCGAGATCATGGCGAGCAGGACGAGCGGCCCGTAGATCCACGGATAGCGGGCCATCTCGGAGGGCAGGAAGCGGTACGCGACCAGGAGTCCGGCGAAGACGGTCGCGCCGTGGGCGGCCAGCCGGATCCCCGAGCGGTCCCAGCCGCGGTCGTACGCGCGCAGGGCCGCCTCTATCGTGAGGACGAACACCACACCGGCGACGAGGTCCGCCCCGTAGTGGTAGCCGAATCCGAGCGTCGCGGTCAGCGTCGCGATCAGCCAGAACGCGCCCGCGAACCGTATGAGCCGCGGGCCCTTCCTGGAGTGGATGAAGATCGTGACGGCCCACGCCGTGTGCAGGCTGGGCATGCAGTTGCGCGGGGTGATGCCGTCGAAGCCCATGGGCTGCGGGGCACCGATCGGCGGCGGCGTCCGCGGCCACAGATCGCCCACCGCCCACTGGACGCTGGACGGGGCGTCCTGCGCCCACACGCTGACCGACGCCCAGTGCTCGGCGCCGTCACCGAAGGCGAAGACCGGTCCGACGACCGGGAAGATCATGTAGACGGCCGGTCCGAGGAGACCGATCACCAGGAACGTACGCACCAGGTGATGGCCCGGGAAGCGGCGCTCGGTGGCGACGTTGCGCAGTTGGTACAGGGCGACGACGACCGCGGCCACCGCGAGCTGGCCGTAGACGAAGTCGAGGAGACCGAAGCCGAACGGGCCGGACGCGGTGACGAGCCTGCCCATCGGCCAGGAGAGGTTGCCCAGCGCGTGATCGGCGGTCGCCATGTACTGGTCGAGCACCATCGGGCGGGTCTTGGAGGTGATGAGCAGCCAGGTGTCCCCGGTCTTGCGGCCGACCACCAGCAGCAGGCCCAGCCCGACGCCCTTCAGCAGCAGGACGCGGTCCTGGCCGGTGCGGCGGGTGAAGGCCATGACCGCGCAGCCGAGGATCACCCACAGCGCGCCGTTCCCGAAGGGGTGGCCGTCGGTGATCCTGATGTCGGCCGCCCACCGGACCAGCCAGATGACGGCGTCGATGCCGACCGCGGCGCCGACCGCGACGAACCGCTGCCGCCAGGGGAGCACCACCAGTGTCAGCGCCATGCTCGCGTAGAGCAGCCCACCCGACTTGGGGGCGAAGACCACTTCCCGTACCTGGTTGGTGATCGGCCCCGGCAGGCCGTAGTGACGTGCGGCGATCTCCAGCGCGATCATGAACCCGAGGGCCGCCACACCCACCACGGCCCAGAGTCTCACCCGTCGCCGGCGCCACAGGGAGGGCGCGGCGCCGGTGTCCGTCCGGGTGATGACCTGCGATTTTATATGTTTCAAGTCTTCAGTCGATTTGGTAGGGGGCGGGCAGGCCCGAGCCGGGCCTCTCGGCAGAGGAAGACGGGCGGATCACCGTTCGGGTTCCGGCCTCACCCCTGACCCCGGTGCCGCAGCCGCGCCGTCAGCAGGGCCCCGCCGACGGCGGCGCCGGCGGCGCCCACCGCTCCCACCGCCAGGAAGCCGCCGGTCGAGCGCCACGACAGCACCGACCAGCGCGACTGCGCGGAGAACAGCGATCCCGTACTCAGCCACGAGCCGGTCGAGATCAGCGACAGGGACGAGCCGATCGAACCGACCGACAGGGCGCTGCCGATCGAACCGACGGACAGGGCCGAACCGACGGACCCGATGGACAGCACCGAGCCCACCGAGCCGATCGACAGCACGGAGTCCTGGGACCACAGCGACAGCACCGACCCGGCGGAACCGGCACAGGCGGAGTCACGACCGGCCGATCGTACGGACAGCTTTTTCATAGGGACATCTTGCCTGCCCGGTGCCCCCGCCCGGGAGATCCCGTACACGTCCACGTCCACGGCACATCCTTGCGAATTAACTTAGGTAAGGCTTACCGTACTGAGTCGCACCACTCGGGCCCGGTCCTCGACCGGCGCACCGGTCCCCCTCGGCGAGCGCTCCACCGACGCAGCCTGGCCGCCCTCCCCCAGTGCCCCGCGGGCCTGGGAAGTGCCCCCAGCCGGAACCCGCTCAGAGGACCCGCACGTGAATCGCTCCACCGGCTCGCCCTCCGCCGCCTCGCCCTCCGCCGCCTTCGGCCTGTACGACCCCGCCCGTGAGCACAGCGCCTGTGGCGTCGGCTTCATCACCCGGCTCGACGGGACGCCGAGCCACGACGTCGTCCGCCGGGGCGACGAGGCGCTGCGGGCCATCCCGCACCGCGGCGGCACGTCCGCCGAGGGTGTCGGCGACGGGGCGGGCGTGAGCGTCGACCTGTCGGTGGAGTTCTTCGGCGCGCTCACCGGCGAACGGCTGCGCCCCGGACACTTCGGGGTCGCCAACTGCTTCGTACCGACGGACGGCGTACGGCGTCACGCGTCGGTGGACCTGGTCGGCCGCACCCTCGCCGCGCAGGGCTTCGACCTCCTGCTCGTCCGGGACGTGCCCGTGGACCACGGCGTCGCCCGGCCCGCCGCCGAGCAGTACCAGCTCCCCCTCGTGCAGTGGGTGTTCCGGGCCCCGGACGCCTGGGAGCGCCCCGAGGTCGACTCGGCCGCCCATCGCGCCCTGCTCGCCGTCGAGGCCGCCGCCTACGCCGACGACGCGTACGCCGGGCTGTATCCGCTGTCGCTGAGCGCGCGCACCCAGGTGCTCAAGGGGCGGCTCAACTCCGGGGAGATCGTCGGGTACTTCCGTGACCTGTGCGACCCGCGGCACTCCGTGCGCTCGCTGTACTTCCACACCCGGTTCTCCACCAACACCGAGCCGCATCCGACGATGGCGCAGCCGTTCCGGCTCATGGCGCACAACGGCGAGCTCAACACCGACCGCAAGAACCGGCTGAGCGACGAGGCGCTCGCGCGGGCCCGCACCCGGAGCATCGTGCGGCCGCCCGGCCAGTCCGACTCCAGCCGGCTCGACCAGACCCTGCAGAGCCGGGTCTGCGACGACGGCCTGGACATCGTCGAGGCCGTCGTGTCGCTGATGCCGCCCGCCTGGGAGAACGACCGCACCCTGCCCGTCGCCGTCCGCGACATGCTGGAGTACTTCTCGCTGTACGAGGAGAAGAACGACGGGCCCGCCGCCGTCATCTTCAGCGACGGGGACGTCATCGGCGCCCGGCTGGACCGGCTCGGGCTGCGTCCGCTGCGTACCGTCGAGACCGCCGAGTACCTGATGGTGTCCTCGGAGGCCGGGCAGGTCGCGTTCCCCGACGAGGAGGTCGTGCGCCGGGGCCGGATCGAGGCCGGCGGCATGCTCGTCGTCGACCACCGGACCGGGCGGCGGATGCGCACGCGCGAGGTGCTCGACTCGCTCGCCGCGCGCCGCCCGTACAGCGAACTGCTCGACGCGGCCCGGGTGAACCTCGACGGCATCCCCGCCCCCGACTACTACCGGGGCACCACCACCCTCGGGTACGAGGGCGACCTGACGCCGGCCGGTCGGTACGTGGCGTACGGGCTGAACCAGGAGAGCTTCCGGTTCATGCTCGACCCGATGCTCGCCGACGGGTCGGAGCGGATCTCGGCGATGGGCTACGGCAACGCCATCAACGCGCTCAGCGACACCGAGGGCGGTATGGCGAAGTACTTCTCGCAGCGCTTCGCCCAGGTGACGAACCCGCCGCTGGACAGCATCCGAGAGGCCGACGGCATGAGCATGCGGGTCGCGCTCGGTCCCAAGCCGGACGGCACCGGAGACATCGGGGACGTGGGCGAGCGCCAGCTCGTCGTGGCCTCGCCCGTGCTCGGGCACCTCGACATGGTCCGGCTGCGCGACCAGCGGATCGTGCCGCTGGAACGGTTCGCCATGCTCTACGAGCCGGTCACCGGCGACACCACCGCGAACGCCGACGCGCTGCGGGACGCGCTGACGCGCCTGTGCGACGACGTGGAGCGGTTCGCCGCCGAGCGGGGCGGTATCGCCCTCCTCAGCGACCGTGCGATCTCGTCCACGCGGGCGCCGCTGCCCGTCGTCCTCGCCGTCGCCGCCGTCAACCAGCGCCTCATCGAGGCCGGGCTGCGGCTGCGCGTCTCGCTCGTCGCGGAGAGCGGTCAGCTGCCGTCCTCGCACCATGTCGCGACCGCGCTCGGCTTCGGCGCCTCGGCGGTCTACAGCCTCAGCGCACGGCTGCGCGCCGAGGAGCGGCACCCGGCCGCTCCGGCGCCCGCGGGGGAGATCACCGAGACCGACCGGGCGCTGGCGAAGTTCCGCAAGGCGGCCGAGAAGGCGCTCGCCAAGACCATGGGGCGCGTCGGGCTGTGCACCGCCGAGAGCTACATCGGCGGCGCGTTCTTCGAACCGAACTACCTCGACACCCGCGACGACGTGTTCGCGCGCGCCTTCCCGCACATGGACGCCCCGGTCGGCGGGGTCGGCTTCGCCCGGATCGCGCAGGCCGCGACGGACTGGCACGAACGCGCCCGCACGGTCGACGGCGAGCAGCAGATCCCGCTGCTCGGCCTGTTCAAGGAGCGCTCGGACGGCGCCGGGCACTCGTTCGGGGTCACGGCCGTGCGCGGCTTCGGCGACATGGTCGAGGAGCGGCCGGAGTTCGGGCGGACCGGCGACTCGGACGCGCTGCGCCTACTCACGCTCGGCCAGCTCGACGACGCGTTCGGCATCACCGACACCGCGTACCGGAACACGGGGTACGACGCGCTCAGTGACGCGGAGATCGACGCGTTCCGGATCACGCCGGGCTACCGCGCGTTCCTGCGCACCACGCACGAGGAGCGTTCGCGCCGCCCGTCGGCACTGCGCGACGTACTGGCCCTGCCCGCGGACGTCACGGGCCTGCGCACCCCTCAGGACTTCGCCCGCGAACTGGGCCGGTTCTCCACCGACGGCAACGCGAGCGTCATGGTGCGCGGGGTCACCGTGACGGCCGTGTCCGCCACGGACCCGGCCGCCGACGGCGGTGTGACCCTGCGCCTGCGGCTCACCCCCGGCAGCCCCTCCGCCGCCGGGCCCGACGACCCCGCCGAGCGGCACCTCGCCCTCGCCGGCGGGCTCGCCCTCGCGCATCCCGGCCAGGTCGAGACGCTGGAGGCCGACGCGGACGGTGTCACCGTCACCGCCACCGGCACCGCCGCGCGATTGCTCGGGCTGCTGGAGAGCGCGCCCGCGAGCGTGCCCCTCGACGAGGTGCGGCCCGCGCACGAGATCACCTGCGTGCTCGCCTCCGGCGCGATGAGCCACGGGGCGCTCGTGGCGACCGCGCACGAGGCCGTCGCGCACGGCACGAACATGGTCGGCGCCCTGTCGAACAGCGGCGAGGGCGGCGAACACCACTCCCGCTACGGGACCATCCGCGGCTCCCGGATCAAGCAGTTCGCGTCCGGCCGGTTCGGCATCTGGGCGGGCTATCTCGCCGATCCGATGCTGGAGGAACTGGAGATCAAGATCGGGCAGGGCGCCAAGCCCGGCGAGGGCGGTCAGCTGCCCGCGCCGAAGGTGACGGTCGACATCGCCGCCGCCCGCGGCGGCACCCCCGGCATCGAGCTGATCTCTCCGCCCCCGCACCACGACACGTACTCGATCGAGGACCTCGCGCAGCTCATCCACGACTGCAAGGCCGCCCGGGTACGGGTCGTCGTGAAGCTGGTGTCCTCGGAGGGCATCGGCACCATCGCGGTCGGTGTCGCCAAGGCGGGCGCGGACGTCATCAACGTCGCCGGGAACACCGGCGGCACGGGCGCCGCGGCCGTCACCAGCCTCAAGTACGCCGGACGGTCCGCGGAGATCGGTGTCGCCGAGGTGCACCAGGCGCTCGTCGCCAACGGGCTGCGCCAGAAGGTCGTCCTGCGCTGTTCCGGCGCGCACCAGACCGGCTCCGACGTCGTCACCTCCGCGCTCCTCGGCGGCGACAGCTTCGAGTTCGGCACGACCGCGCTCATGATGCTCGGCTGTGTCATGGCGAAGAACTGCAACGTGAAGTGCCCGGCCGGGCTCACCACGAACGCCGAGGCCTTCGAGGGCGACCCGCGCGCGCTCGCCCAGTACCTGCTCAACATCGCGCACGACGTCCGGCAGATCCTCGCCCGGCTGGGCCTGCGGTCCCTGCGGGAGGCGCGCGGGCGGACGGATCTGCTGCAGCTCCTCGACCATCCCGCGAGCGTCGGGCGGCTCGACGTGCGTCGGCTGCTCGCGCGCGTGCCGGAGAAGGCCGTCACGGACCCCGAATACCTGGAGAAGGACTTCACCACCGACGACGCGCTCATCGAGCGGGTCCGCGCCGCGCTCCTCGACCGGCGCGAGCCGGCGCTGCTCGTCGAGGGCGTCCGGCTCCGCAACAGCGACAAGTCCGTCGGCGGCCAGCTCTCCATCGACATCGAGCGGCTCCTCAACCACGACGGCCGCAGGAGCGACACCGGCGTACCCGCCGTCACCGTCGACGACCGCGGCCGGCGCCGCCTCGTCGACGGCGCCGTCCGGATCCGTACCACCGGGTCCGCCGGTCAGTCGTACGGCGTGTTCTGCAACGACGGCATCGCCCTCGAACACACCGGCACCGCCAACGACGGTGTCGGCAAGAGCCAGAGCGGCGGCCGGATCGTCGTCCGCGCCCCGGGCGGCGGTAGCGCGGAGCGCGGCGGGAACGTGCTCGTCGGGAACTTCGCGCTGTTCGGCGCGACCGGCGGCCGGACGTTCGTGCAGGGGGAGGCGGGCGACCGGTTCGCGGTACGCAACTCCGGGGCGACCGCGGTCGTCGAGGGCGTCGGCGACTTCGGCTGCGAGTACATGACCGGCGGCACCGTCCTGAACCTCGGCGGCTTCGGCAAGGGCCTCGGCAACGGCATGAGCGGCGGGTTCCTCTACCAGTACGACCCCTCGGGCGAGGTCCGCGACCGGGTGAGCGCCGACTCGCTGCTGGTGTTCCCGGTGACCGACACCGGGCACGGCGCCTTCCACGAGGAGGCCGTACGACTGCTGCTGGCCTGGCATCTGGAGGCCACCGGCTCCCCGCTCGCGGCCCGGCTGCTGGCGGACTGGGAGTCCGAGCGGCGGCACGTGTACTGCGGGATGCCCCGGGCGCTGCTCCTGTACCAGGACGCCGGTGAGATCCTCGCCGCGGCGAGCCGGGGGCAGCTCCTCGACGAGCTGGCGACCTCGATCGCGACGGACAAGCTCCGCGCGTTCAAGGTCGACTACCGCGACCGCCGGACCGTGCTCGGCGGCCGTGCCCCGGCCTTCGGCGACCAGGGCGGCGACGACATGTTCTCGCTGCTGTCGTCGTACACCGTGCTCGGGGTCGCGCAGGATCTCGCGCTCCAGCGGGTGCCCGGGGCGAGCGGCCCGGACGACCCGCGGATCGCCGGGGCGGTCCGCAACCTGGTGCTCACCGAGGACTTCTTCGTCAAGCAGCGGGTCGTGAAGTATCTGCGCGGCACGCTGGAGCGGTTCGACGACGACGAACTGGCCACGCTCATCGCGGTCAAGCGCCTCGACGACTACAAGCGCGCACTGCGGCAGCGCAACAACCTCAGCGTGGACGCGCCCGGCACCTACGGCTGGATCATGCACCAGAACGCCAAGAACGCGGGCCGCGTACGGGCCGCCCGCTTCGACGAACTGCTCGCGACGGCGGCGCTCGACGACCTGGCGAGCCGCCGCGCCCCGCAGGCCCCGACCGAGACGACCGAGACGGTGACCGCGTGACGCCCATGCCCCCGACCGGGCTCCTCATCCCGGCCGACGCGCCGTTCTCCGCCGCGCAGGAGGCCTGGCTCGCCGGGTTCATCGCCGGTGTCGCCGCGGCCGGACGCCGGGCGTCCGCCGCGGCCGACGCGCCCACGGCGACGGTCGACGTGCTGTTCGGCACCCAGACCGGGAACGCCGAGTTCCTCGCCGGTGAGGTCGTCGCCGGGGCCCGCGCGCACGGCCTCGGCGGGACCGCCACCGCGCTCGACGCCGTCACACCCGAACGGCTCGCCGCCATGTCCCACGTGCTCGTCCTCGCCTCGACGTACGGCGAGGGCGAGATGCCCGACAACGCCGGGCTGTTCTGGGAGTCGCTCCAGGCCGACACCGCGCCGCGCCTGGACGGGCTGCGCTACGCGGTCCTCGGGCTCGGCGACCGGGGGTACGACGACTTCTGCCAGGCGGCGAAGCTCATCGACACCCGTCTGGAACAGCTGGGGGCCACCCGGCTGCACGACCGCGTGGACTGCGACGTCGACTTCGAGGAGCCCGCGGCTGCCTGGACGACCGCGGTCCTGGACCGGCTGACCGCCGAGACCGGCACGACGACGGCGACCGCCACCACGGCCTCCGCCGCGAGCGCCCCGGCCGCCCGCACCCGCTCCCCCTGGAACAAGCGCACCCCCTACCCCTCCCGCCTCCTGGTGAACAGGCTGCTGTCCTCGCCGGACAGCGCGAAGGAGATCCGCCACTACGAGTTCGACCTCGGCGACAGCGGCATCACCTACCAGGCCGGCGACGCGCTGGCCGTCGTACCGCTGAACGACGACGCGCTGGTCGGCGCGCTCCTCGATCACCTGGGCGCGGGCGGCGACGAGGAGACCGCCCGACTGCTGCGTGCCGAGCGCGAGATCCGTACGCCGTCCAAGGAGTTGATCGCCGACCTCGTGGAGCGGGCGCCGTCGAGCGAGCTGGCCGCGGTCGTCGCGCACGGCGACCGGTCCGACCTGGAGTCCTGGCTGTGGGGCCGGGACGTGCTCGACCTGCTCCGGGACGCCGGACCGGCCGCACCCGGACCGGCCGAACTGCTGCCGCTCCTGCGGCCGTTGCAGGCCCGCCAGTACTCGATCTCGTCGAGCCCGCTCGCCCACCCGGACCGGATCCACCTCACCGTCGCGTCCGTCCGCTACGACACCGGCGGGCGCACGTACGCGGGGGTCACCTCGTCGTATCTCGCGGACCGGGTCGGCGAGGAGGCGCCCGTGGGCGTCTACCTCCAGCCCAACGCCTCCTTCGGCGTCCCCGCCGACGACGACACCCCGATGGTCATGATCGGCCCCGGCACGGGCGTCGCGCCCTTCCGCGGCTTCCTGCACGAGCGGGCCGCGCGGGGCGCCGAGGGGCGCAACTGGCTGTTCTTCGGCGACCGCCACCGCGCCACCGACTTCGTGTACGAGGACGAGCTGGCCGAACTGCGCGACAGCGGCGTCCTCACCCGGCTCGACCTCGCGTTCTCGCGCGACCAGACCGAGAAGGTGTACGTCCAGACGCGGATGCGGGAGCAGGCCCGCGAGCTGTACGCCTGGCTGGAGGACGGCGCGCACGTCTACGTCTGCGGTGACGCCTCCCGGATGGCGAAGGACGTCGAGGCGGCCCTGCTGGGCGTCATCGCCGGACAGCGCGGACGCGGCAACGCCGACGCCGCCGAGTACCTGGCGGATCTGCGCCGGGCGAAGCGCTACGTACGGGACGTGTACTGAGCATGACGGACCACGACGACCCCTACCGGCACGGGCAGTGCGCGTTCGAGGGGTGCTGCGGCAGACGGAACAGCAGCGTGCGGCTGATCGACGCGCGGATGCCCGAACTGGCCCGGTGCCTGACGCTCTTCCAGTACGTCCAGGCGATCACCGGAGGACCGGTCGCCCGGATCGAGCAGGCGGGCAGCTACGCGGTCCCGAGCCTGCTCGGGGAGGCGTTCGCCGTCCACCCGGGCTCGATCGCGCTGCGTGTCGACGGCGGCTCGATCGCCTCGGCCGTGGTCGCGCGGGACGAGGACGGCGGCACGGTCGCCCTGAGCCTGCTCGACGCGGACGGCCGGACCGTGCACCAGGGGCGGCTGCTCTCCGAGGGGGACCGGCTGCTGGCCGGGCTCGCCGGCACGGTCGCCCCGGGCCTCCCGGCGGCCGGACCGGCCACCGCGCCCGGGGTGCCTGACTGGGAGAACGGCGACCAACTCGCCCAGCTGGACGCGGTGCTGGCGGACGGCGGGGCCGCCCGGCGCGCGGCCTTCCACCGCTACCGCGGCGAGCACCGGGCGATCGAGACCGATGTCGTGCCCGCGGTCCTCGACCACGTCTGTTCCGTCGGGCTGCCGATCGGGATCGCGGTGTTCGGCCCCGGTGCCCTGCAGGCGTGCGGGGGCCGGGTGCACGTCACCGACCGGACCGTCGGCGGGCGGGTGTTCGCGGCGATCGCGGACAGCTCGGTGGAGATCGACCTCGCGGGCGTCCGGGCCTGCCGTCTGGTGCGCTCGACGGCCGCGCACGGCCCGACCTCGGCGCTCGAACTCGACGACGGGGACGGGCGCTGTGTCGCGGTCGTCACGCAGTTCGGGATGGTCGGCGAGGACGTGCACACGGCGTGGGAACACCTGGCGGCGTCCCTGCCCGACGCCTGACCGGCCGGTCGATCGACACGGCCAGGCGCCGGACCGGACCCCCTAGTTGGTGAAGGTGATGTACTTCCAGGCGCCGTGGGTCGTGGAGTTGACCGTGTCGCCGGACGAGCCGTTGATGTACGACGAGCGGACGCGGGCCCGGATGCCGGACTCGCCCGGCGCCTCCAGGGTCACGACCGACTTGCCGTTGGTGCCGACGGCGAAGTACTCGGAGCCCGAGTCGTACCAGGAGCCCTGGTAGTACACCTGGAGCTGGAAGCGCTGCTTGCGGCCCGCGTAGTAGTTCATCGTGGTGGTGAACTTCGGGTCGGTGTTCTTGCGGAACCACTGGTACGTCGTGGAGCCGATCTTCGCCGTCCTGTAGTGCTTGGAGACGGTGGTGGAGACCTTCGCCCTGGCGTACGCCGTGGACTTCACGGTCTTGGCGGCGTAGCGCGCGTCGCCCGCGAACACCGCGGAGACGGTGGTGTCACGGGTCATGTCGACGGTCGCCGACAGGTTGCCGCGGGAGTTGACCTTGGCCGTCTTCAGCAGCTTCTTCGGCTTGTCGGAGCCGAAGGGGTCCGCGTAGATGGCGACCGTACGGTTCTTGTACGTCGTGCCGAGGTGCGCGGTGAAGGAGACGTCCTTGCCGTACCCGTACACCTTGCCGTTGTTGTCGAGCGTCAGCGTGGTCGCCTTGCGGGAGACCTCCACCGCGTCGGAGCCGGTGGCGGCACCGTGCGTGGCGTCGCCCGCGTAGGACACCTTGTAGGTGACCTTGCCGCCGGCGGGCGGGGTGTCCGCGAAGGAGAAGCTGCCGTCCGCCTTCGTCCTGACGGCGGCCAGCGCCTTGCCGCCCGGCGACTCGACGTCCGTACGGGTCACGCTCAGGGAGGTGCCCGCGGGGAGCGCCGACTTCGAGGTCAGCCTGCCGGTGACGGTGAGCTTCTTGGCGCGGTCCGACTTGGTGGGGGCCGACACCTTGAGGGTGGGCAGCTCCTTCGTCGGGTCGGACAGGGCGCGCAGCGTGTACGTGCCGTAGGTGTTCACGGAGACCGCGAAGACCTGGCTCGCGTCCGGCGCCCAGGCGAGCGCCCCGTCCACGAGGGTGTCGGCGCCGCTGCTGTTGCCGGTGTTGGGGAAGTCGTACTCCCGCACCGGCACCTGGTCGCCGGGCCGGTGGATGTGGACGTCCGGGTCGTACCAGGAGCTGCTGCCGCCCGCCACGCTGCCGTCGGGCGCGACGCGCACCGCGTTCGGGTAGGCGTCGATGGGGTAACCGGTCTGCTCGGTCAGGTCGGTGGCCGCGTAGGCGCCGATGCCGTAGCCGTACTCCGGGTCGCCCCACGAGGTGAGGACCTGGCCGCCGTCGGGCGTCAGGTCGATCTGCCGCACCGCGGTGTCCATACGGCCCTTGACCCGCAGGGCGGCCCCGTCGGCGGACACGTCGTACACGGCGAGGTCGCCGCCGTTGCCGACCGCCAGGACACCGGGGACGGCCGGGTCGGAGGCCAGGTACATGCCGAAGCCGCCGGAGAAGCCGACGTCCCCGCGCTGGGCGAGGTGCACGACGGGCTCGGCGCCCGAGACGTCGAGCGAGCCGAAGTCGGTGCCGTGGGCGAACCAGATCCGGCCGTCCACCACCTCCAGGTCGACGGGGGCCGCGCCCACCGGATAGCTGGCGGTCTGGGTGTACGTGCCGGTCTCCACGGAGACGATGCGGTTGCCGTTCTTGACGGCCGCGTACACCTGCCCGGAGTCGGCGGACAGCGCGAGGCCGCTCACGCCGGAGAGCCCGGTCAGGGTGGCCCGTACGGCACCGGTGTAGTCGGTGACGACGATCTTGCCGCCGGTGGGATCGGAGACGTACACGCGCCGGTGGGCGCCGTCCACGACGATGTCCCCCACGGACGCCACCGGTAGAACCTTCGCGGCGTCGGCCGACGCCGGACCCGCTGTGCCCGCGGCCAGAGCCGCGGAGCTGAGGACGACCGCGAGTGTCGTCGCGATCGACATGCTGCGCCTGCGCACAGTGATGTGACCCCCCACGAAGAAGCCCGGTACGTGCCGGGCGTGCTTGAAGCGGCCGCGTGTTCCCCTCGCACCGTCGACGGTGCGTACCCGCGGCCGAAGACGCAGCGTATGGCATGGCAGTGACAAAGGTGACCTGGTTAATGCCCCGCACCCGCCGACGCGCCCGCCGGAGCAGGGGGCGGGGTCGCGGCTCAGCCGTGCAGGGCCCGGTACGCCTCGGCCGCCCCCGGATGCAGGGCGATCCCGCCCGTGCCGATCAGGCTGCCGACGTCGAGGAACTGGGTGCCGACGGCGTTGTCGGGGACGAGGGCCGTCGCCCGCAGGACCAGCAGACGGGTCAGCGCCTCGGCGACGGCGTGCGGCAGATCGGGGCGGCACACCAGCAGGTTGGACACCCCGATGGTCGCCACTCCGCCCGCCGACCGGTACGCGCCCTGCGGCAGGGACACCACCTCCAGGCCTGAACCGGCCCGGCCCTCACGACCGCCCAGCCGGGGCAGCAGCCCGGCCAGCGGCAGGAACCGCAGACCGGGCCGTTCGTCGAGTTCGGACAGGTCGGGCAGCGGCACCCCGCCCGCGACGATCAGCGCGTCGACCGAGCCCGCCCGCATCGCCTCGGCCGCGTCGGCCAGCGGGAGATGGAGCACGGGCACGTCGGTGCCCGGGGTGAGGCCCGCGGCGTGCAGGATGCGGTCGCCGAGCACGGCCGCGCCCGATCCGGTCGCGCCGAGCGAGACGGGATGCCCGGCCAGGTCGGCGACCTCGCGCACGGGGGAGTCGGCGCGCACGACGAACTGCAGGTAGGTCTCGTACACCCGGCCGATCGCGCGCAGGGGCACGGGCCGCGGGAAGAGGTCGGTGCCCTGGGCGGCCAGCGCCGTGTCGGTGAGGACGAGTCCGAGGTCGGCGCGGCGGTCGCGGAGCAGCTCGATGTTGGTGAGGCTCCCCGCGGTGGTGCGGACACGGCAGTTCAGCCGGGGGTACGCCGACTCCAGCTCCGCGGTGAGGAGGCGGCCGAACGCCTCGTAGAACGCGGTCGGTTCACCGGTCGCGATGCGCAGCACACCGCTCGGCCCGGGGCGCAGCCCGGAGGCGTCGGCGGTGAGCGCACCCCCGAGAACGGCGACGGCGGCCGTGCCGAGGGCGGCGTGCAGGAGGGTGCGGCGGTCGAGGGGGCGGTTCACCTCGGCACCACCGCCCTCGCCCGCAGCCCGCGCGGTCGGGCCGCCGTCAGTTCCAGGCGTCCGCCCCGGCCCGCCAGCAGTTGTTCGGCGATGGCCAGGCCCAGGCCCGTACCCGACGTGCGGTTCTCGCGTTGGCTGCCCGAGCGCCAGAAGCGGGTGGTGGCCAGGGCGAGTTCGTCCGCGCCGAGGCCGGGACCGTCGTCCGTCACCGTGAGGACCGCGAAGCCCGACCCGGAGCCGGAACCGGAGCCCGCCCCGGAGCCGGAACCGGAGCCGGGCTCGGTGGCGCAGTCGAGGGTGATCTCCGCGCCCTCGCCCGCGTACTTGATGGCGTTGTCCAGCAGGATGTCCGCGATCTGGGCCAGTTCGCGGACCGTGCAGGCGGCCGGGACCGGGTGCGCGGCCGAGGTGGGGGTCAGGGTCAGCCGGGCTCCGGCGCGTTCGGCGACCGGCTTCCACAGGCGGTAGCGGTCCGCCGCCACCGCCGCCGCGTCGCAGTGGCCGCCCGAGCCGTCGGTCACGGTCAGTTCCCCGGCCCGGTGTTCCGCGGTGGCGAGGGCGAGCAGATCGTCGAGGAGGGTCTCCAGGCGGTCGAGTTCGGTGGTGACCCCGGTGTACGTGCGCTCGCCCGACGGGGCCAGGTGCGTGTGCAGGGCGTCGACGCGCAGCCGCAGCGCCGCCATCGGGTTGCGCATCTGGTGGGACGTGTCGGCGACGAGCCTGCGCTGCTGCTCCAGGGCCGCCGTGACGGTACGCGCCATGCGGTTGAAGCCGATGGCGAGCTGGCGCAGTTCGGGCGGGCCGCCGGCCCGGGTCTGCTCGGGCGGGAGTCCGGCGGCGAGCTGGCCCACCGCCCGGTCGAGCCGGCGCAGCGGGCTGACCACCCACCCCGTCGCGGCCCGCGCGAGGACCGCGCAGGCGACGGCGACCAGCGCGGCCCCGGCGAGGACGGCGGCCCAGCGCCGGGTGATCTCGTCGGCGGCGGTGCCGACCGAGGCCCGCAGCACGACGGCCCCGGAGACGCGGGTCCCGGTGCCGGCGGGCTCGGCGAACATCCGGTACCCCCGTGACCAGGGGCGCAGTGCCGCCGAGGGATGCTCGGTCTGGTTGCGCAGGGCCGCGTCGAGCAGCCGGGCCACCGCGGGGTCGGCGGCCCGCATACCGCCGGTCTGGACGACGGTCCGGCGGCGCGTGTCGGTGACGACGAGCGGTTCGCCGTACAGCTGGGTGTAGCGCCGGGCCTCGGCGGCGACGGCCGAGGTGTCGCCGGTCGCCGCGGCCTGGTCCATGAGGGCCGCGAACCGGTCGAGGTCGGCGCTGCGGGCGAGGACGAGCTGCTGGGTGCGGTCGGACGCGGTGAACAGCAGCAGCGGTACGGCGAACGCGGCCACCGCGATCACGACGAACAGCAGCAGTGCGGCCTGGACCCTCGTGCGCACGCCTCGCCCCTCAGTCCTCGTCGGCCCTCGTCGAGGCGCCGAAGCGGTAGCCGAAGCCCCGGATCGTCGTGAGCAGGTCGGGGCGGCGCAGCTTGGCGCGCAGCTGGGTGAGATGGACGTCCAGGGAGCGGGACACACCGTGGTGGGCGTCGCCCCACACCTCGTCGAGCAGCTGCTCGCGGCTGACCGCCGTGCCCGCGCGGCCGGCCAGCACGGCGAGGATGTCGAACTCCTTGGTGGTCAGCTCGACCTCCGCCCCGCCGACCCGGACCCGGCGCGCGTCCAGCTCCACCTCGACGTCGGCGGCGCGGACGGTCCGTACGGCGGGGGCGGCGGGCGCGTTCCTCGCGGTGTTACGCCGCGTGACGGTGTCGATGCGGGCGAGCAGCTCGGCGAGGCGTACCGGCTTGACGAGATAGTCGTCGGCGCCGAGCCGCAGCCCGCGCACCACGGACCGCTCGTCGCCGCGCGCGGTGAGCACCACCACCGGCAGGTCGCTCACCGCCCGCAGCGCGCGCAGCACGTCCAGGCCGTCGGTGTCGGGCAGCCCCAGGTCGAGAAGGAGCAGGTCGGAGCTTCGGTGGTAGGTGAGCACGTCCCGGCCGTAGCGGACCCGCCGGGTCTCATGGCCGTGGTCGTACAGCGCCTCGACGAGCGCCGCGGCCACGCCGTCGTCGTCCTCGGCCAGCAGTACCTGCACCCGGTCCACCTCCTTGAGGCCGCTCCGACCCCTACGGGACATGCGGCCACTCCCCGTAGCCACGCAACCGAATGTAGACCACACCGGCCCCGCACCCGCCGGAGTGTTAAGGGGACGTTAGTTCTGTGTCCGGTCCTCTCGTGCGGCGGCGCGGGCCGGGGTGAGGCTGCACGGCACCCAGCAGTGCAGCTCGGCTTGCGAAGGACCCCGTCATGATCATCGACTGTCACGGTCACTACACGACCGCCCCTCCCGCCCTGGGAGCCTGGCGCGATCGGCAGATCGCCGCCCTCACCGACCGATCGGCCGCGCCCGACCCCGCGGACCTGCGCATCGGTGACGACGAGCTGCGCGAGAGCATCGAGCCGAACCAGTTGCGGCTGATGGACGAGCGGGGCATCGACGTCACGGTGTTCTCACCGCGCGCGTCGTTCATGGCCCACCACGTCGGGGACTTCACGACGTCCGCGGCCTGGGCCGCGCTCTGCAACGAACTCTGCTTCCGCGTCGCGCAGTTGTACCCGGAGCGCTTCGTGCCCGCCGCGATGCTCCCGCAGTCACCGGGCGTCGACCCCGCCACCTGCGTCCCCGAACTCACCCGCTGCGTGGAGGAGTACGGCGCGGTCGCGGTGAACCTGAACCCCGACCCGTCGGGCGGCCACTGGACGGCCCCGCCGCTCACCGACCGCTCGTGGTACCCGCTCTACGAGAAGCTGGCCGAGTACGACGTCCCGGCGATGATCCACGTCAGTACGAGCGTCAACCCGGCCTTCCACACCACCGGCGCGCACTATCTGAACGCCGACACCACGGCGTTCATGCAGCTCGTCCAGGGCGACCTGTTCGCCGACTTCCCGACGCTGCGCTTCGTGATCCCGCACGGCGGCGGCGCGGTCCCCTACCACTGGGGCCGCTTCCGGGGCCTGGCGATGGCACTGGGCAAACCCCCGCTCGAAGAACACGTTCTGGGCAACGTCCACTTCGACACCTGCGTCTACCACCAGGCCGGCTCGGACCTCCTGTACGACGTGATCCCGGCCCGCAACCTCCTCTTCGCCTCGGAGATGATCGGCGCGGTCCGCGACATCGACCCCTGCACCGGCCACCACTTCGACGACACCCGCCGGTACGCGGAGGCAGCCGACCTCTCCCCGGACGACCTGGCGGCGGTCCAGGAGCACAACGCCCGCGCGGTGTACCCGCGGCTGGACGCCCTGCTGAAGCGACAGGGGCGGTGAGGCGGCCGATGACCTCCCTCTCCCCCAAGACCCCCGGCTGGCTGGACTGGTACGCGGGTCCGTCCACGCCCGCCTTCCGGCTGCCGCCGGGGAGCGTCGACACGCACTGCCATGTCTTCGGCCCGCAGGCCGAGTTCCCCTTCGCGCCGGAGCGCAAGTACACGCCCTGCGACGGCGGCAAGGAGGACCTGTTCGCGCTCCGCGACCACCTGGGGGTGACCCGCAACGTCATCGTGCAGGCCACCTGCCACGGCGCGGACAACAGCGCCATGGTCGACGCGGTCCGCTCGGCGGGCGGCCGGGCGCGCGGCATAGCGACCGTCCGCCCGGACATCGGCGAGAGCGAACTCCTCGCCCTGGACGCGGCGGGTGTGCGCGGGGTGCGCTTCAACTTCGTACGCCGTCTGGTGGACACCTCGCCCGCCGACGACCTGCTCACCATCGCCAAGAAGGTCGCCCCGCTGGGCTGGCACGTCGTCCTCTACTTCGAGAGCGCCGACCTGCCCGAGCTTGAGGGCTTCTTCGCGTCGCTGCCCGTGCCCCTCGTGGTGGACCACATGGGCCGGCCGGACGTGACCGAGCCCGTCGACGGCCCGCAGTTCACCCGCTTCCTGCGGTTCGTCGAGCACAACGACGTGTGGGTGAAGGTGAGTTGCCCGGAACGCCTGACCGTCACGGGCCCGCCCGCCCTGCACGGCGAACGCCACGCCTACACCGACGTCGTCCCCTTCGCCCGCCGGGTCGTGGCGGAGTTCCCCGACCGGGTGCTGTGGGGCACGGACTGGCCGCACCCCAACCTCACCGACCACATGCCGGACGACGGGCTGCTCGTCGACCACATCCCGCACGTGGCGGTCACGGCCGAGCAGCGGCACAAGCTCCTGGTCGCCAATCCGATGGGCCTGTACTGGCCCGGCGAGGACTTCTGACATGCGGCAATCCAACGCGCTGAACCGGCTGGACCGGCTGCCGGTGTCCCGGTTCCACAAGGTCACCCTGCTCGCCGTCGCCTTCGCGTACTTCTTCGAGTTCGCGGACATCAACAGCTTCGCCACCACCGCGCCGAAACTGATCAAACTGTGGGGCCTGACCGTCGACCAGGTCGCCTACGTCACCTCGCTCTCGTTCGTCGGCATGTTCATCGGGGCGATCGTCGCCGGGTCCATAGCCGACCGGTGGGGCCGCAAACGGGCCCTGATCTGGACCACGCTGTTCTTCGGCATCTCGTCGTTCGCGGCGGTGTTCTCCTGGGACCTGGTCTCGCTCGGCGTGTTCCGCGTCCTGACCTCGGCGGGCCTGTCGGCGATGACCGTCGTCGGGGTCGTCTACGTCAACGAGATGTACCCGTCGGCGATCCGCGGCAAGTACCAGGCGTACGCCATCGCCATCGGCATCTGCGGCACACCCGTCACCAACCTCATCGCCAGCGCGGTCGTCCCGCTCAACGACTGGTCGTGGCGGCTGGTCTACCTGTGGGGTTCGCTCGGTGTCCTGCTCGTCCTCTTCTCCGGCCGCCTCAAGGAGTCACCGCGCTGGCTGGAGAGCCGGGGCGAGCACGCGGCGGCCGACGCGGTCCTGACGGAGATCGAGACGGCCGTGGCGGCGGAGAAGGGGCCGCTGCCCGAGCCCGCGCCGCCGGTCGCCGAGACACCGTCGACGAAGGCGCCCCTGCGGCTGCTGCTCCAGAAGAAGTACCTGCTCCCGACCCTGCTGCTCTCCGTGCTGTGGATGACGCAGACCATCGGCTTCTTCGGCTATTCGAGCTGGGCGCCGACGCTGCTGGCCAAGGAGGGGTTCAGCGTCGAGAAGTCCGTCTTCTACGTGGCGCTGACGACGGTCGGAGCGCCGCTCGGCTGCTATCTCGCGTCGCTGGTCACCGACCGGTTCGAGCGCAAGTGGTGCCTGGTCGCCTTCGGCACGGTGATCGCGGTGTGCGGGCTGCTGTACGGGCTCACCTTCAACCCCGTGCTCATCATCGTGTTCGGCTTCCTCGTGAACCTCTTCGAGCGGGGCTACACGGCGCTGGCGTACGCGTACTCGCCCGAGCTGTTCGACACGCGGGCCCGGTCGTTGGGCACGAGCGTGTCCTACGGGCTGGGGCGGCTGTCGAACGCGGCGGGTCCGCTGATCGTCGCCGCGCTGTACACCGGGCACGGGTATCGGAGCGTCTTCTACTTCATCGCGGGGACGTGGCTGGTGGGGGCGGTGACGCTGGCCGCGTTCGGTGCGCGGACGCGGGCCGCGCGGCTTTCCGAGACGAAGTCCCAGCGGGTCCACGTCCCGGCGTAAGGCGCGGGCCCACCGTGGCTGGCCGCGCAGTTCCCCGCGCCCCTGAATGGGGGCGCGGGGAACTGCGCAATCTTTTGGCTTTTAAGGGGCGCGGGGAACTGCGCGGGCAACCCCCACCGGCCCGCACCCGACACGCAAACCTCAGCGGAGCTTTCGGCAGAACAGCGCGTCCGGGGTGCGGGACGACCCGATACGACCCGTGTACGCGACCCCCGCCACATACTCGTCATCCGCACACTGCCCCTTGTAGCGACCGTTCGCGAAGTCCCCACCCTTGGGCGCGGCCCCCCGGTTGTCCCCCCGGTCGAACCACACCGTACGACCCGCCGTACCGGTGATCACCCCGCCCGGCGCGGCAGCGCACAGCACGGACGACACCGCCGCCCCCCGCACCGCGTACCCCGACACGAACCGCCCGTCGGCACACTGCAGCTTGGTGTACCCGGACGCCCAGTCCCCGCCCGGCGGCACGTACCGCTCGTCCTTGACGACCTCGGGCGCCCCGGCAGCGTTCGCCAGCGGCCCGGTGGTCACGTCGGAGCAGAGCCCCCGGTTCCCCGTGTGCCCGAGCCCGAGCAGCCGCTGCCCGTCGGGACACACGGCCTTGCGCGCACCGGAGTCGAAGTCCGGCAGCGCCCGCATCCGCCGCGAGGCGATGAAGTCCCCGTGGTCGGGGCTGAGCATCGACCACTCCGTGACGGGGGCGACCTGCCCGGTACGCCCGGAGGCCCCGACGAGCCGGCTCCACGCCGCGGCCCGCCAGTCGTCACCGTCGTACACGCCCATACGGTGGCCCGCCGCGTCCCAGTGCAGCAGGGCCCAGCCGTTGCCGGTGCGGTTCTCGTGCCAGCCGACGAGCGGCCAGTACGCGAAGTCGGCGTCGGTGCGCACCAGTTGGTCGACGAAGTTCTCGAACCAGGCCCGCGCCTTGGCGTTCGTCTCCGCCCGGCCGCCCACCCCGAACTCGCTGATCCACACGGGCGCGGTGAAGTGCTGGTCCTGTTCGGCGGTGACGAAGAAGGCCTGGCGGTTCAGTACGTCGATCAGCTCGGCGGGGCTGAAGTCGCGATAGCGGGGGTCGGTGGTCTCGCCCGTACCCGTGGCACCGCTGTGGTTGGGGCCGGTGTAGTCGTAGAAGTGGGCGGAGTACACGAGCTTGCCGGAGTCGACGAGGGTGTGGGACAGGTTCCGTACGGGTTCCAGGGTGGGGCGGCCGTGGGCGAAGCCGTCGACGGGGATGCCGGTCCAGTTGATGCCCTCGACGACGATGAGGAGATCGGCGTTGGCCTCGGTCAGGATGCGGTCGCCGACGCGCTGGGAGGCGGCGAACCAGTCGTGGTCGTCGCCGAGGCCCCAGTTGGGGTCGTCCCAGATGTTGCGGCGGACCTCGTTGTAGAGGTCGGCGCCGACGACCCGCTTGTTGTCCTTGTAGCGGCGGGCCATGAAGAGCCAGTCGTCCTCCCAGGTCTGGACGGACTGGCTGGCGTTCCAGCGTTCGTTGCCGTCGACCCCGCAGCACCAACGGGTCGTGTTGGTGTGGTTGTTGAGGATCACCGCGAGTCCGGCGCCGGTGAGTTCGCCGATCACGGCGTCGTACACCTGGAGCGGGGTCCTGCCCCGGAGTCCGGGATTGGCGGCGACGGCGTCGTCGGTGACGGGGCGGCTGTCGTGGACCATCTCGTTGGAGAAGGGCAGCCGGATGCTGTTGATCCCGATCTCCTGGAACCCGGCGACGATCTCGGCCATGGGCGCCCGGTCCAGCCCGAGGGGTATCCGCCCGGAGTTCTCGCCCGCGTGATGGCTCGCGTCGTCGTCCACGTTCCCGGAGCCGTTCCAGGTGCCGCTGGCGCCGTGCCAGTTGCCGGACCGCAGCTTGAACCGGTCGCCGTTCGCGTCGACGATCCAGCGGCCCCGCGTACTGAGCGGCCCCGTCCAGTCCGCCGCCGCCGTGGCGTCCGCACGGGCGGCGGGCTCCGGTCCGGCCGGGGCCGCCTGAGCGGGAGTGGAAGCGAAGGGCACCAGGAGAAGAACGGCGGCCAGGGTCGCCCAGCCGAAGGATCCGCGCACGGTCACCATCCCGAGGACTACGTTGTCATGGCAGCGTCATCATGATGGACGGTCCGGTGATGGTTGGTCCAGGCCTGCGAAGAGAAGACGAGGGAAATCCCAGGGAACGACCGCCACGGCCACCGACCCTTCGACCCTTCAGCCCTTCAGCCCTTCAGCCCTTCAGCCCTTCAGGGGCGCGACGACCGTGGGACACCCCCGGACCCCGTCTTGAACACATCGGGAGAGCGGCGGCCCGCCGAAGGAAATACACCGAGGGAAACCCGCCCGAGGGAAGGGAATGCGCGTACCGCCCCGACCCGACGGAACCGCAATCTCAATCGTGATCGCAATCGCAAGCACAATCGCCGTGCAATTCGGTCCGGTCCGGTCCGGGGGGATATCCATGTCCAAGTCCGAGCGCATTCCCGTCTCGTCGCTCGCCGGTGCCCTGAGCGACCGCCGCCGAGGTCACCGGCCGACCGGTCACCGCCATGCTCCCGACAGGCTCCGGGTGACGACCGAGCTGAGGATGCGTACGCCCCGCGTCGAGCCAGGGTCGATGTCCGTGAGTTCCCTCGCCCGGCGGAGGCGGTAGTCCAGGGTGCGCGGATGGATGTTGAGGGCCTCCGCCGCGGCACCGCGGTTCATGTCGTGGCGGTAGTACGCGTCGAGGGTCAGGAGGAGGTCCGGGCCGGGTTCGAGGCTCCGGGCCACCGCGCGGAGCCAGTCGTCGACGAACGGCACGTCGGCGACCGCGAGTTCGACGAAGACGTCCGCCATGGTGTGCGCCCGCAACCGCGCGGACGTAGGCCGCAGGGGGGCCGCCCTGCTGATCCGCCGGGCCCGGTCGAGGGCACCGGCCAGCTCGGACCGCGGCGCTCCGGCGGTCCCGACGGCACAGAGACGGCCGAGCGCCTGGGCGAAATCCCGCAGGAGACCGGACAGGGCCGCGTCGGGCCCGGCCACTCCCGACACCGCCGCGTCGGGTGCCGACAGCGGATCAGGGGCGGCGGGGGCCGCCCGCCCGCTCCCGGCGCCCCCCGGCACCAGCGCGATCAGCTCACCGCCCCTGCCCCCGCGCTCCGGGCGCCAGGTGACGGGCACCCGGTGGGTCTTCACCAGCGTCTCGATGCCGCTCTCCAGGTCACGGTCGCCGACGGGGCAGTCGGGCACCCGGATCACCGTCACCTCGTAGTGCTCGGCCAGTTCCAGGCCCGTGAGCAGCGCGAGCTCCGCCGCCATGGGGTCCTCGGCCAGCATCGACCGGGCCAGCAGGCCGACTTGTTCGACGTACGGCAACCGGCGTCGCATCGCCGTCACGAAGCCCTGCCGGTACGCGCCGATGCCGCGCTCGCCCTGCGGGGCGAACCAGCTCATGATGCGCATGAGTTCGTCGACGTCGCCGCCGCGCTGGGCCTCCGTGGCCTCGTTGATCTCGCGCAGCATGAGTTCGGTGTGCACGCGCAGGACCCGTTGCCGCGAGTCCAGCGACATGCCCGCCCCGGCCCGCGCCTCGCCCATGGAGGCGATGTAACCGAGGTCGGCGTCGGTCAGCACGCCGTTGTCCGGGGCCAGTTCGAGCGTGCGGCGCCTGAACCACACCGAGTACTCCAGCGTCTCGTCCCTGGCCCGTGAGTTCAGGTCCAACGATCCGAGTTCCGGTATCTCGCGCACGTACGTCTCGACCTCGCGGCGCGCGTTGGCCGACGCCTGCCGGGCCAGCTCGGCGAAGAGGCTCCCCATAGCCATGAGCATGTCACCGCAGGCGAGGGCGCCGACAGATGAAATCCGGACGGGCGCTTATCACTCCGGGTGAATCGATGAAGGATATACCGACCCCGCATTTGTCACAGTGCGCAAAGTTCCTTGATCCGGCCCTACTTGTGGCTCGATCGGCTTGTCGGGCCGATCCCGCCTGGGCTTAATGGAGACCGCGCAGCGGAATTGTTTCGTACGGCTCAAACGGGAGGGAAAACAATGAAAGCAGCGGTCAAGAAGAGAATCGCGGCGGCGGTAGCGGTCGTGTGCGCGGCAACCGCGCTCACCCTGAGCGCGCCCGGCTCCAGCTCCGCCGCCCCCGACGCCACTCCCAGCCTGCGGGCGTACGGCCTCGCCGGCGACGGCACCCTGCTGTCCACGTTCTGGACGGACAACCCGAAGGTCCTCAACTGGGTGCTGGTCATCGACGGACTCGTCGGCGACACCAAGATCATCGGCATCGACTTCCGGGTGCAGAACGGCCTGCTGTACGGCGTGGGCGACAAGGGCGGCATCTACACGATCAAGATGCCACCGGCGCTCCCCGACACCGTGGTCGCCACCAAGGTCTCCCAGCTCGCGGTCTCGCTCTACGGCACCGTCTTCGACATCGACTTCAACCCGGCGGCCGACCGGTTACGGGTGATCAGCAACTACGGCCAGAACCTGCGGCACAACCTGAACGACGGCACCACGGTCGCCGACAGCGCGCTGACCGTCCCGCCGCTCACCACGGCGGCCCAGGGCGTGACCGCGGCCGGCTACACGAACAACGACCTGGTGGGGTCCACCGCGACGACCCTGTTCGACATCGACACGTACAACGACCAGGTCGTCATCCAGTCGCCGCCCAACGCGGGCACCCTCGTCCCGACCGGCCTCCTCGGCTTCGACGCCGGTGTCGACGCGGGCCTCGACATCTACAGCACCCTGACGAACGGCAAGACGACCTCGAACGACGCCTTCGCCTCGCTCCTGCCGTACGGCTCGACCAGAGCGTTCTTCTACAGCGTCAACGTGCTCACCGGCGAGCCGACGTCCATCGGCCAGTTCCCCCTGAACGTCACGGACATCGCCATCAGCCTGACCGGGACCTGACCTGCCTGCCGGGACCCACCGACTCGCCGCGGACCGCATTCCACGGACCGCGGCGGGTCGCCTGCGTGTGCGTCGCCCTCAGAGCGCCGTCGGCCCCGCCTGCACCAGGCCCGTCTGATAGGCGATGACCACGAGTTGGGCCCGGTCCCGGGCGCCCAGCTTCGTCATGGCCCGGTGGATGTGGGTGCGTACGGTCAGCGGGCTGACCGTGAGGTCCTCGGCGATCTCGGTGTTGGACTTGCCCTCCGCCGCCAGGGCCATCACCTCGCGTTCGCGGACCGTGAGTTCGGCCAGCCGTTCCGGGGGAGCCAGGTGGCCCCCGGGCGCGGGCGACGTGAGGAAGCGGGTGATGAGCGTGCGGGTGGCGCCCGGTGACAGCAGGGCCTCGCCGGACGCCACGGTTCTCAGCCCGTCCAGCAGGGTGTCGGCCGTGACGTCCTTGCCGAGGAACCCGCTGGCCCCCGCGCGCAGCGCCTGGGCGACATAGTCCTCGGTCTCGAACGTGGTGAGGATGAGGACGCGGGTGGCGGACAGTTTCGGGTCCGCGCAGATCTCGGCCGTGGCCGTGAGACCGTCCGCGCCCGGCATGCGGATGTCCATGAGAACGATGTCGGGGTGGTGGGCGCGGGTCAGGTCCACCGCCTCCGCGCCGTCGGAGGCCTCGCCGACCACCGCCATGTCGTCGCAGGAATCGATCAGGATCCGGAACGTGGCCCGCAGCAGGGCCTGGTCGTCGGCGAGCAGCACCTTGATGCTCATGACTTCTCCCCCTCCGCGGTCGAAGAGGTCACGGAGGTCACGGAGGTCACAGAGGTGAAGGAGGTGAAGGAGGTGATCGAGGCGAAGCAGCTGGAGCACATGGTGGACATCGTGGACTTCTCCGCGTCGGCGGTGCCGGAGGCGCCGGGGGTGTCGGCCGCCGCGGAGGTGTCGGCCGCTCCGGAGGCTTCCCCGCCCCCTCGCGACACCCCGGTCACCCCCGTACCAGGGCCCGCACCCGGGCCCGCGCCCGTCATCTGCGGCTGGAGCGGCAACGCCGTGGTGACCTCGAAGCCGCCCTCCGGGCGGGGGCCCGCCCGCAGCTCCCCGCCGATGGACCGGGCGCGTTCGTGCATGCCCATGACCCCGAAGCCCCGGCCCGGCCCGCCGGACCGGGCCGCCGTGGCGGTCGTGGCGGTCGTGGCGGTCGTCACCCCTGCGGGAGCCGCGGCGACCGCCGCCGGACCGTCGTTCGTGACCGTGATGAGCAGCCGGGAGTCGGCGTAACCGAGCCGCACGTGCGCGCTCTCCGCGGCGGCGTGCTTGGTCACATTGGTCAGCGCCTCCTGCACGATCCGGAACGCCGTGAGGTCCACCCCCGGGGAGAGCGGCTGGGGCACGCCCTCCGTGGTCACCGCGACGGCGACCCCGGCGGACGCGCACGCCGCCACCAGATCGGGCAGGCAGTGCAGGCCGGGGGACGGTTCGAGCGAGGGGGAGGCCGGGTCGTCGCTCTGGCGCAGCAGCCCCAGCGTGGCCTTCAGTTCGCGCAGCGCCGACGACGTGGTCCCGGTCAGATCGGTGAGGATCTTCCGTGACTGCTCGGGGTTGCTGAGCGCGAGGTGGGCGGCGGTGCCGGCCTGCGCGTTGGCCAGGGCCAGATGGTGGGCGACGACGTCGTGCAGTTCGCGGGCGATCCGCATGCGCTCCTCGGTGACGCGCAGCCGCGCCTCCTCCTCCCGGGTGCGCTCGGCGTGTTCGGCACGGGCCTGCACGGCCGTGAGATAGGCGCGCCGCAGCCGGGTCATGTTGCCCGCGGCGATCGGCAGCAGCAGCCAGAAGAAGGGGCCGATGGTCCGCAGCAGCAGGGAGATGCCGTCCATCGAGTCGGACAGCGCCGTCGCGACCATCAGCGCCAGCATGGTGGTGATGCCGTAGACGCGGGTCGTCTTCCGGTCGCTGATGGTGGCCATCCAGTAGAGCGCCGCCATGATGGGGGCCAGCAGCAGGGGCGTGAGCAGATAGTCCAGCGAGATCGCGATCGCCGTGCAGACCGCCGTGACGGTGACGGCGGTGCGCGGGTGGCTGCGGTGCTTGAGCAGGGCGAGGCAGGACACCCCCATGAGGATGACCGCCGCCTTGTCCTGGTCGGGCGGGTCGGCGCCGGGCATGGTGAGCGAGGCGCCGAGGCTCGCGGAGCCCATCAGTGCCACGACCACCCCCGCGTCGATGACGTAGGGGTAGCGGTCCGCGTACTGCTCGAAGCGGTCGGTGTAGCGCTCCAGGCTGGTGGACATCGGGCTCTCCGGTTGGCTGGACTGGGTCCTTCGTGCTGCGTGTCGTCCATCGTGACGCCGAGAGGCGCGAACGGCCGACGGGGCCGCCCGTGTCGTTCGCCACGGGCGGCCCCGTCCGGGGGGAGGGAGGCCGTCGCCTCAGGTGGACCTCATGGGACCTCAGGGGTCTCAGGCGGACCTCAGGGGTCCCGGGTGGACCGGATGGGTCTCAGGTGCGGGCCACTTCCAGGTCGGCCGTGTCGGACGGCGCCGGGTCCGCGTCGGCCCTGCGGCTGAGTGCCTCGCCCTCCACGTCGACGCGGGGCAGCAGCCGGTCGAGCCAGCCCGGCAGCCACCAGGCCTTGTGGCCGAGCAGGGCCAGGACCGCGGGCACGATCGCCATCCGGACGACGAAGGCGTCGAAGAGGACGGCGGTGGCCAGCCCGAAGCCGATCATCTTGATCATGGACTCGCTCTCGCCGATGAAGCCGGCGAACACCGCGATCATGATCAGCGCGGCGGCCACGACGACCCGGGCGCTGTGCCGGAATCCGCTGGTCACCGCCTGGGCGGGCGACTCCCCGTGGACGTACGCCTCGCGCATCCGGGAGACCAGGAACACCTCGTAGTCCATGGCCAGGCCGAAGACGATGCCCACCAGGAAGATCGGCATCAGGCTCATGATCGGGCCGGTCTGCTCCACGCCCATCAGGTCGGCGCCGTGGCCCTGCTGGAAGACCAGGACGACCACACCGAGGGAGGCCAGGACCGACAGGAGGAAGCCGAGGGCCGCCTTCAGCGGGACGAGCAGGGACCGGAAGACCACCATCAGCAGGATGATCGCCAGGCCGACCACGACGATCAGGTACGGGACCAGGGCGCCCGAGACCTTGTCGGAGATGTCGATGTTCAGCGCGGTGGTGCCGGTGACCTCGAAGGTCGCGCCGGTCTCGGCCTCGACCCCGGTCCGCTCGCCGCGGATGGTGTTCACCAGGTCCGTGGTCCTCTGGTCGGTCGGCGCGGTGGAGGGCACGACCGAGAAGACGGCGGTGTCGCCGCCCTCGTTGAAGCGCGCCGGGGACACTGACACGACACCCTCGGTGGCGCCTATCTCCTTGGAGATCGTCTCCACGGCGCCCTTCGCGTCGGCGTCGCCCTTGGCGTCCACGACGACGGTCAGCGGACCGTTGAAGCCCGGTCCGAAGCCGTCGGCGAGCGCGTCGTAGGCGCGGCGCTCGGTGGTGGAGGTCGACTTCGCCTCGTCGCCGGGCATGCCCAGCTGCAGATCCGCCATCGGCACCGCGAGGGCGCCGAGGCCGACCACGCCGAGGAGCAGTACGGGTACGGGCCGGCGCAGGACGAACCGCGCCCAGCGGGTGCCGCCGTTGCTCTCGGCCTCCTTCTCGACCCGGCCGCTCTTGCGGGCCTTGCGGGTGAGCACGGCGTTCGGCCAGAAGCCGAGCAGCGCCGGTACGAGCGTCAGCGCGATGAAGACGCCCACGACGACGGCGCCGGCCGCGGCCAGGCCCATCTTGGTGAGCATCGGGATGCCGACGACGGCGAGTCCGGCCAGCGCGATGACGACGGTGAGCCCGGCGAAGACGACCGCGGAACCGGCCGTACCGGTCGCGAGCGCGGTGGCCTCCTCGGGCGTACGGCCCTTGGCGCGCTCCTCGCGGTAGCGGGAGACCACGAACAGGGCGTAGTCGATGCCGACCGCGAGGCCCAGCATCATCGCCAGCGTGCCGGTGGTGGTGGACAGGCCGAGGGTGCTGGCCAGGGTCAGGATCGTGGCCATGCTCACGCCGACGCCGATGATGGCGGTCAGCAGCGGCAGTCCGGCCGCGGCGAGGGAACCGAAGGTGACCAGCAGGACGACCGCGGCGATCGCGACGCCGATCAGTTCGGCCGCTCCGCCCGGTCCGCCGTTCTCCTCCATGGCGGTCCCGCCGGCCTCGACGGTCAGCCCGGAGTCCCGGGCCTCGTCGAGCGCCTTCACCAGCTGGGACCTGCTGGCGTCCGTCAGCTCCTCGGGCCCGACCTTGTAGGTGACGGTCGCGTACGCCGTCGTGCCGTCCTTGCTGACCGCCTTCGCCTGGAAGGGGTCGACGGCGCTCGCGACCTGCGAGCCGTCACCCAGTTCCTTCACGGTCTTCTCGACGGTCTCCTTGCTCTCGGCGGCGGTGACCTTCCCGCCGTCCGGCGCGACGAAGACGACCCGCGCGGTCGCGCCGTCGGCGGACGTCCCGGGGAAGCGCTGCTCCATCAGGTCGAACGCCTTCTGGGACTCGATGCCCGGCATGGAGAACGCCTCCTCGGCCGCCGCCGGGGCCTTCATCGCGCCCAGGCCCACCGCGGCCAGGACGGCCGCCCAGACCAGGGCGGCGTACCAGCGACGCCGGAAGGCCAGACGGCCCAATCGGTACAGGAAAGTAGCCACGGCAGGAGGTCTCCACATCTGGTGCCGAATGTCCCTCCAGGCTGTCCGGTGGAGACCCGTCCTGTCGTCGTGCGTCTGCCGACACATTTCGCTACTCGGTACGCAGTAGGAACAGGCTCCCGGCTCCCTCTTCGGGACGACGGGCGGGGCCGTCCTGTCAGCCTCTGGTCTGGCTCCCGTCAGCTTCCGGTCCGCGTCCCGTCAGCTTCGGACGGGCCTCCGGGGCGACCGGAACGGGCCCGCTATTAGACAGCCCGTCAAGTTACCGAACCGTAACCTTCCTGCTGCTACCACGAGTAACTTACTGGCAGGTAAGTTCCAGGCGGACTTTCACCTGTCGGCCGCTCCACAGGAGGTTCGCCATGCCCGCACGCAGAAAACTGCTGGCCGCGGCAGTCACCGCCGCCGCCTGCCTCACCGCCCAGGCACTCACGGCCACCGCCGCCACGGCGACGGACGAGGTCGTCTCCCGGGGCGTCACGATCCCCGCCTTCTACAACCCGCCGGCCACCCTGCCCGCCGCGAACGGCGCGCTCGTGCGCAGCGAACCGCTCCCGCTCGCCCTGAGCCTGCCCAGCCTCCACGGACCGCTGCCGGGCACCGCGACCCGGCTGATGTACAAGTCCACCGACTCGAACGGCGGGCCGGTCGCCGTCACCGGGGCGTACATCGAACCGACGGCCCGCTGGAAGGGCGGCGGACCGCGGCCCCTGGTCGCGCTGGCGCCCGGCACCCTGGGCCAGGGCGACCAGTGCGCCGCGTCCATGGGTCTCGAACACCCGCTGTCGTTCAACGGCGAGACGGTCTCCGTCGGCTACGAGGACCTGTCGATCTACCGGCTCCTCGCCAAGGGCGCCGCCGTGGTCGTCACCGACTACGCCGGCCTGGGCGCGACCGACCGGCTGCACACCTACGTCGACCGGGTCGACGAGGCGCACGCGGTCCTCGACGCCGTCCGCGCGGCCCGCTCGCTCGGCGGCGCCTCGGTCACCGCCGACTCCCCGGTCGGGCTGTTCGGCTACAGCCAGGGCGGCGGGGCGACCGCCGCGGCCGCCGAACTGCAGTCCTCGTACGCCCCCGACATCACCCTCGCCGGAACCTACGCGGGCGCCCCGCCCGCCGACCTGACCGCGGTGACGAAGGCCATCGACGGCAGTGAGCTGGCCGGTGCGCTGGGCTGGTCCCTCAACGGCTTCCTCCAGTCCGACCCGGAGCTGAAGCCGATCGCCGAGTCGCATCTGAACGCGGCCGGGAAGGCGGCCCTCACCGATCTGTCCACCATGTGCGTCGGTGACGCCCTCTTCGGCTACGGCTACGCCAAGAGCACCAAATGGACGACCGACGGCCGCTCCATCAGCGACATCATCGCCACCACACCCGAACTCAAGACGTTCCTGGACGGTCAGCGCATCGGCAGGCTGAAGCCGTCGGGTCCGGTCCGGCTCGCGACGGGCGTCAGCGACAACCTCGTCCCGCACGGCCAGTCCCGGGACCTCGCCGTCGACTGGTGCGGCAAGGGCGCCGACGTCACGTACAAGCCGGTGATCCTGCCGGGCGTGGGCAGCGCGCTGCTCAACCACTTCGCCCCGCTCCTGACCGACCAGGGGGCCGCCATCGACTGGCTCACGGACCGCCTGTCGGGCACCCCCACCACCTCCAACTGCCGAACACTCCCGGTCCAGCCCTGACGAGAGACGCCCGCAGACCCCTGTCTCAGGGCCGCAGGCCCCTGAGACAGGGGCGCGGGGAACTGCGCGACCAGCCCCCACCGGGCCCGCGGCCAAAACCCCACCCGGCGGCGGCACGGAAACCATGCCCCCGGGCAGTCCAATACCTGTGCCGACCACATGAGAATTGACCCCCACGCGCGATGACAATTACTTACTCGACAGGCTGAGTGAAATAACTCATCCCGCACTCCCGATCGCAGCGTGCTACTCTCGATGTCAGTTGCATGTTGTGGTTCCCGAAAATCTTGACAGGCATCCCCACCAGTTCAGTACGGGTGGGGATCCTTTATGGCTCCGGTTGCATTTCCGGTGGGGTGATCATCACGGCGACACGGAGCGCACACGGTGTGCGCCCCGACGCACCGCCCCGAAGGAGACAAAATGGCTTCCGGTACCGTGAAGTGGTTCAACAGCGAAAAGGGCTTCGGCTTCATCGAGCAGGACGGCGGCGGCGCCGACGTCTTCGCCCACTACTCGAACATCGCGGCTTCGGGCTTCCGCGAGCTGAACGAGGGCCAGAAGGTCACGTTCGACATCGCGCAGGGCCAGAAGGGCCCGACGGCCGAGAACATCGTTCCCGCCTGACGTCGGCACGCACTTCGCAGCTGGGGCCCGCACCTTGGGGTGCGGGCCCCAGCTCGCTGCATTCCAGGGGATTCGCGACCCGCTCCACGGGGTCCTCCGTCCGAGCTCCGGATGAAAATCCGTCGGAGCCACCCGCACGGAACGACCGGCCCCGTCCCAGGAAACGCGCAACGCGCTCCGGCGAGGCCTCTCGCGTACATTCCCCGCCGTTTCGATATTCCAACCGATTCGGCTCCCCATTAATTCGGCTCGTTCTTGCAATTCTCTGCGCTGTTCGTTCCCCGCGGGAATTCCTTGATACGTGCCATGTCAAGGAAGGTTCCACGTGAACCGCACGCGCACGAACGACCGCTACTCCCGTACCCGCGGCGCCGGAAATCCGAGCGCCGGCCGCAGCGGTGGCGGTGGCCGCTCCGGCTCCCCGCGCCGTTCCGACAACGGCGGCCACAGCGGCTACAGCGGCGGCGGCTACGGCCGCCGGCAGAGCGCGCCCCAGGGCGAGTTCGCGCTGCCGAAGACGATCACCCCGGCCCTGCCCGCCGTCGAGGCGTTCGCCGATCTCGACATGCCGGCGCAGCTGCTGGACGCGCTCGCCCACGAGGGCGTGACCGTGCCCTTCCCGATCCAGGGCGCGACCCTGCCGAACTCCCTCGCCGGCCGTGACGTGCTCGGCCGCGGTCGCACCGGCTCGGGCAAGACCCTCGCCTTCGGCCTCGCGATGCTCGCCCGTACGGCGGGCCTGCGCGCCGAGCCGAGGCAGCCGCTGGCCCTGGTCCTCGTGCCCACCCGCGAGCTGGCCCAGCAGGTCACCGACGCGCTCACCCCGTACGCCCGCTCCCTGCGGCTGCGGCTGACCACCGTCGTCGGCGGCATGTCGATCGGCAAGCAGGCCGGTGCGCTGCGCGCCGGCGCCGAGGTCGTCGTCGCGACGCCCGGCCGGCTCACCGACCTCATCAACCGTGGCGACTGCCGCCTGGACCAGGTCGCCGTCACGGTCCTGGACGAGGCCGACCAGATGACCGACATGGGCTTCATGCCGCAGGTCACCGCGCTGCTCGACCAGGTACGGCCCGGCGGCCAGCGGATGCTGTTCTCGGCCACGCTCGACCGCAACGTCGACCTGCTGGTCCGCCGCTACCTGACCGACCCCGTGGTCCACTCCGTCGACCCGTCCGCGGGCGCCGTGACCACCATGGAGCACCACGTCCTGCACGTGCACGGCGCGGACAAGCAGCGCACGACCACCGAGATCGCGGCCCGCGAAGGCCGCGTGATCATGTTCCTGGACACCAAGCACGCGGTGGACCGGCTGACCGACCACCTGCTGAACAGCGGGGTGCGGGCCGCGGCCCTGCACGGCGGCAAGTCCCAGCCGCAGCGCACCCGGACCCTGTCCCGCTTCAAGTCCGGGCATGTGACGGTACTGGTGGCGACCAACGTCGCGGCGCGCGGCATCCACGTCGACAACCTCGACCTCGTCGTGAACGTCGACCCGCCCACCGACCACAAGGACTACCTGCACCGCGGCGGCCGTACGGCCCGCGCGGGCGAGTCCGGCAGCGTGGTCACACTGGTGACCCCCAACCAGCGCCGCGACATGAGCCGTCTGATGGCCGCCGCGGGCATCAACCCGACGACCACCCAGGTCCGTTCGGGCGAAGCCGAGCTGAGCCGCATCACCGGCGCCCAGGCCCCCTCGGGCATCCCGGTCACCATCACGGCGCCCGCCTCCGAGCGGACCCGGCGCAGCACCTCCTCCGCACCCGGCGCGGCGTCCCGCGGCCGGCGCGGGCGCGGCGGCCGGAGCCGTTCCACGGGCGACGCGGCACGCCGTTCGGCGCCGCGCCCGCCCGCCGTCGACGCGGCTGCCTGAGCGCTCCGCCCGGGGCGCGGTGCCGCTCGCGCGGACCGGTGGGGCCGGCCGGGCACGTGACGCGGTCACGGCAGCCCGCCGCCCCGGCCGGCCTCCGCGGCGGGTACCGTCCCCCGGTGGAAGCCCCCAGTGGAAGCCCTCGCCCCGTCCGGCTGCTCCACCCCGCCCCCGTCCCGGGTCGGCCCCTCCTCCCTCTCTGTCTGTGAGGCATCATGCGCTGTGTCATCGCCCGGTTCCCGTTCGACCTCACCAAGAACGGGGTGCTGGACTCGATGAAGGGCGTCAAGCCCGAGGCCATCACGGGTGAGTCCGTGCTCATCGGCCGCCGCCAGTACCCGGTCAAGCAGGTCGGCGAGATCATCACCCGGCAGGACCGCCGCGACTTCACCGGCGCGGAGGTCACCCGGGCCATGACCCGGCTCGGTTTCACCTGCCGCAGCCTCCAGGAGCCCGCGCCCGCCGCGCCGCCCGCCCTGACCCCGCTGCAGAACGCCTCGGCGATGCTCGGCGAGGCCGAGCCGTCCGCGCCCGCTCCCGCGAGCACCGACGCGGGCGTCACCCGCTGAACCACTGACCTGCTGATCTGCTGCCCCGCAGAACCGCAGAACGGTGAAGGGCCCTGCCGACGCACGTCGGCAGGGCCCTTCGTCATTTGTCGGGGGGTACGGCGGGTACCGGTGGCTCAGTGGTCGGAGTAGCTGAAGTCGCCCACGGTCCAGGCGCTGACATCGGTGATCGCGACGCGGTACATCCCGCCGGTCTCGGGAATCCCGACATTGCCCTGGAGGATCCGGGCGAGATGGAAGTGCAGATGGGTGGGCGCCCCGCCACGCCCGGCGTGGCCGTCGGGGCCGGCGGAGCCGTCAGGGTCGGCGGAGCCGGTACGGTCCTGCGGCCGGTCCGCGAGGAAGACACCGGAGAAGGCGCCCAGATGGTCGGAGTCCTTCAGCACCTCGGAGACCCGTTCCCGCCACACGGCCTCGGGAGCCAGTCTGCCGGTGATGACAGCACCACCGGCGACCACGGTCAGCGACATCCGATTGCTCTGCCCGGACTCCACCAGGGCTGAGATACCGACGAGCAGTTCGTCAGGGTTCGACATGGAAGCCGATTCTATCCAGCGCCCGCTCCTGCCCACCTCCCATGGAGACGGCACGAGGGCACGTGCGCGGGCACGGTCCCCGTACTCCCCGCCCTCTCCCGGGCCGGGCGGCGGTACAGAAGGTCGGCGCGACGGCGGCGTCGGCGGATGGTGTTCAATTTCCCTCGGGGCCCTGGTGCCGTAAGGCACCGGGGCCCCTGGACGCGTTGCAGAACGAGGTGACATGACAGCAGAGAATCCGCTGGGCGATCGACTGGACGACGACGACTACCCCGCGTACACGATGGGCCGGGCCGCCGAGATGCTCGGCACCACTCCTGGTTTCCTGCGGGCCATCGGGGAGGCCAGGCTCATCACTCCACTGCGTTCCGAGGGCGGGCACCGGCGGTACTCCCGCTACCAGCTCCGGATCGCCGCCCGTGCGCGCGAGCTGGTCGACCGGGGCACCCCGGTCGAGGCCGCCTGCCGGATCGTGATCCTTGAGGACCAGTTGGAGGAAGCACAGCGGATCAACGCCGAGTACCGGCGCGCGGCGGGTCATGCGGCGCCGGACGGCCCCGGGACGCCCTGACCCGGCCGCGCGGGTGCGCGGGTGCGCGGCGGCCGGCCGCGCGGTTCCCCGCACCCCTCCGGAGGCGGGCGGGCGCGATGTCCTGATGCGCGCGGCATTGCCCTCGGGCCCCCGGCGAATTTGCGCAGGAGCGTCACACAGGCTGCACACAGTGCCTCGGCGGCCTGGTTAGCGTGGCTGGCGTTCGACCCCACGTACCCACGTACGACCATGACCGGGCAGGGAACCGGCGGGGCGGCGCCCAGTCAACTCAGGAAGACGCTGATGGACTACTGCTCCTCGTGTCGTCGGCATCTCAACGGCGCCCTGGTGTGCCCCGGATGCGGCGCCTACGCCCCCGACATAGCCCCGGTCACCGTCAGCCGCCACCCCGTCCAGCCCCGGGTCACCCTGGCCGCCGCGGGCACGACGCCGGACGATGTCCCGGACACCTCGGATGCGCCGGACGTGCCGGACGTCTCGGTGTGGGAGCCCTCGGCCTCCGCCCTGCCCGCCCTCGCCGCGTCCGCCACCGCCCCGTCCGGTCACGGCACGGACGGCGCCGACGCGTACGGCCACGACGGCGCGTACGACCACGAGGGCTTCGACGGCTTCGAGGGGGCGACGCCCGCACCGCAGGGACGGGCCGCGCGCCGCCGCCAGCGCGCCCGCTGGAAGAAGAACCAGCGCCGGGCCGTCGTCGCGACCGCCGTCGCGCTCGTCGGAGGCGGTCTGACCTTCACCGCGATGGACCGGCTCTCGGCCGACCGCGCGGAGGCCGCGTCGGCTCCGGAGGCCGCGGGCCCGGGCGCGAACACGAAGACGGGCGCGGGCTCCATGGGGGAAGAGGTGCCGGAGTACACGCGTCCCTCGGCGCCACGGCCCGACGACACCCGGCGGTCCTCGGCGGACGCGTCCACGCGGTCGCCCGCGACCGGCCGGTCGGCCGAGCGGGGCACGGTCGCCCCGTCCTCCGTCGCCCCGCAGGGCTCCCGGCCGGACGCGTCCGCGCCGGGCACGGCATCGGCGTCCGACCGGCGGTCGGACAGCGCGTCCTCGCCCTCCTCTTCGGCTTCCACCTCGGCTTCGTCCTCGTCGTCGTCCTCCCAGGACCCGACCGACAGCGCGTCACAGCAGCCGTCCGCACCCGCCGACACCGAAGGGACGAGTGGCTCGGACGGCACGGGCGGCTCGGAAACGGCGACGCCACCGGCCAGCCCCTCGCCGTCGGCGACATCGCCGTCGCAGCTCTGCCTGCTCGTGCTCTGCATCGGCTGACACCCGCGGCCCGCACGGCCCGGGGTGTGGCGGTCGCCGCCGGTGTGGTGCCCACCGGCGGCGACCGCACCGCCCTGCCACGCCGCCCCCCGGCAGCGGTGTCAGGGCCTGAGATCCCTCGGCGGGTCGCGGCGGCACGCGGGAGTGCACCGCCGTCAGGTCCAAGGGACATGTGGACAGGGGCCCGCTCGCAAGGGAAGCGGCGGGAAGGTGAATCGGCTGGGCGTTCTCGATCGCCTCGTCCTGGCACCCGGGAATCAGGGGCTGGTGCGTCCGGGGGCCGGGAGCGCGAGGGAAGCCGTCGACCACGGCTTCGTCATCATCGGCGGGCTCGGGTCCTGACCACGGGGTCCAGGTGAGCCTCACTCACATTCTGTTCCGAGCGTAGGCGAGACCGGCGGCCCTGCACAGCCCTGTGAACCGTCGGCCGTCGGACGATGCGTCCACGGCCGCACGACCCCTGGCACGGGTGTTCCACGGGTCCCCCCGCCTCACTCCCCTCCCGTCCCCGTCCCCCTTGCCCGGCCGCACGCGGACGGCCCGGGGACGGCGGCGGACATGACGGATCATCACCGGCCGTTGCGCAGGCCCCGTTTACCACGGCGGCTCCTGCTGTGATGATGCCGAGTCCGGGGATACCCGTCCCGCGGCCGGGGGGAGGCCCGTATGGCAGAGGTGTACTTGCGCAGACTGTCCCGGTGGCAGGCGGAGCAACAGCGGGACGCCGTGGCGGACGTGTACGTCGGCGCGTACCGAGGCGCGGCGGGGGCGGAACACCGTGACCGCCAGGGTTTCCTGCGCCGGCTTGAGCAGCATGTGCAGCACACCGGTTTCGACATGATGGTCGCCGACACGGCCGGGACGGTCGGCTGCGCGTACGGGTTCCGGGTGCCGCGCAGCGGCGAGTGGTGGTCGGACCTCCAGGGCGAGTTGCCGACGGACATCGAGGAACTCACCGCCTCGGGCCGTACGTTCCTGCTCGCCGAACTGATGGTGCTGCCGGTCCACCGTCGCCGCGGCATCGCCACGCGCCTGGTCGAACGGCTGCTGATCCGGCTCGACGCCGATCTGGTCGTCGCCGCCACCGGCCAGGCAACGGACCGCGCCTCCGACCACGGCGCGGACGGAGGCGGGGACGGGAACGACGCGGACGGTGACCGGGACGGGGCCGACAGGTCGCCGGGCGCCGCTGCGGAGGCGTTCCGCTCCTGGGGATGGTCGCGGTTCGGTGTCCTCGGACCGCGCGGCTTCCCGGAGACCGCTTTCGGCGCCGGTCCCGGCGCCGGCTCGATGGCCGGGGAGGTCTGGATCCGCAGACCGCTGCGGTGACTTCACCCCGCCCGACGGCCGGCTGCCGTCAGTGGACGCGGAAGCCGGCCTTGACCTTGTCGAACACCGGCCGGTGGGTGTCCCACTGGGCCTCCGGCGCCGAGAGGTAGATGTAGTACTCGGTGCCGCCCTCTTCCCCGAACCCGAGGTCGATGGCGCGAAAGGCCCGTACCCGTCCCTCGAAGGTGAACTCCCACACCGCCGCGGGCAGCCCGCGGAACGTGGTGCGCAGCATCCGCAGTTTCCGGTACGTGTCGTAGTTGACCTTGGTGTTCGCCTCTATGTTCTCGAAGTGCGTCTCGGGGTTCTCGCCCGCCGGGTTCACGGTGTTGATCGTGAGGCCGACCAGGCCCGACTCGTCGGTGTAGGTGACCTGTTCGGCCGTCGCCTTCGCGTCGCCTCGCCGCCAGCCGTCCGGTACGGGGAAGGAGGCGCCCAACTCCTTCTCCTCGACCAGGTGGAAACCCTCGGGCACGGCGGGCGGCCGGGAGGCGGTGGGCGAGGGGGAGGGAGCGGGGGAGACGGCCGAGTCCCGCGTACCGTCCCCGTGGTCGGCCGACATCACGTAGAGCCCGCCCGCCACGGCCGCAGCGGCCAGCGTCACGGCCACCGCGCTCCGGACGACCGTGCGTCTCCTGCTCCCGCCCCCGCCACCGCTCGCGCGTCCACTCCCGTGTCCGCTCCCGTGTCCGGCGGGGAGCGTGTCATCGACCGAGGTCGCCCGCCCGGTCAAAGGTCCTGTCACCGGCCCGGTCACCGGTCCGGTCGCCAGTCCCGTGACGGGTCCGGTAACGGGTCCGGTCACGGCCTCCGCCGCCGCGTCCACCGATGCCGACCGCGGCTCCGGCACCACCGGCACCGCCCCCGAGACCACCGCCCGCAGCGCCCGCTCGGTCTCGTCCGCCGACGGGCGCTCCTGCGGGTCCTTCGCCAGCAGCCCCGCGATGAGGGGTTCGAGCGGCCCGGCCCGCCGCATGGGGACGAGCGGGTCGACGGCTATGGCGTACGCGGTCTCCACCGCCGTGTCCTTGCGGAACGGGGGCCGCCCCTCGACGGACTGGAAGAGCGTCGCCCCCAGGGCCCAGAGGTCGGTGGCGGGGCCCGGCTTCCCGCCCTTTATGCGTTCGGGCGCGATGTAGTCGACCGATCCGACGAGTTCGCCGGTCTTGGTCAGCGTCGAGGTGCCGGTCGCCTGGGCGATGCCGAAGTCGGTGAGCACCACGCGGCCGGCCGCGTCGAGGAGTACGTTGCCCGGTTTCACGTCACGGTGCAGCACCCCGGCCGCGTGCGCCGCCCGCAGTGCGGCGACCATGCCGAGGCCGACCCGGGCCGCCTCCGCGGGCGGTACGGCTCCGCCGTCCTTGAGCACCGAGCCCAGGTCGGTGCCGGGGACGTGCTCCATGACGATGCAGGGCAGTCCGTCGTCGTCCACGACGTCATGGACGACGACCACGTTCGGGTGGGCGATCCGGGCGGCGCTGCGCGCCTCGCGGCGGGTGCGTTCGTGGACGGTGGCGAGTTCGTCGTCGGTCAGGTGGTGTTGGGCGTGCAGCCGCTTGAGCGCGATCTCACGGCTGAGGGTCTCGTCCTCGGCCCGCCACACGGTGCCCATGCCACCGCGGCCGATCCGCTCGATCAGCCGGTACCGTCCGGCGATCAGCCGCCCCTCGTCCGAGACCACGCACCTTTCGCAGACCTCCGCCGACGTCGCGTTCGAAGCGATTCACCTAGGAAGCGAAGCGCGTTCGAAGCGATTCATGTTCGAAGTGCCGCAATTTCGAACATGAATCGCCACGATAGTCGCAGTGGTCAACAGGGCACCGGTCAGACCCCCGGCCGGCCCCCGGTCAGACCCCCGCGGGGGACGGCCCGACCAGCTCCGACAGGACGTCCTCCATGGTGACGAAGCCGAGGACCTTGCCCCCCTCACCGGTGACCGCCGCGAGATGACTGCCCGTGGCCCGCAGCGCGGTGAGCGTGTCGTCGAGCGGGGTGTCGATACGGACGCGGGTCACCGGGTGCAGGGCGCTCCGCGGGAACGGCCGGTCGCGCTCGACGACGCCGAGGGTGTCCTTGATGTGGAGGTAGCCGAGCAGCGTGCCGTCCCCGCCGGTCACGGGCAGCCGGGAGAAACCGGCCTCGGCCGCCGCGCGTTCGAGCCGCGCCGGGGTCACGGTGTCGTCGACCGTGCGCATCCGCTGGGCCGGGACGAGGATCTCGCCGACCGGGCGGGTGCCCAGTTCCAGTGCGTCGCGCAGGCGTTCGCCGTCGGCGGCCGTCAGGAGCCCGGCCTCGCTGGAGTCGACGACCATCCGGGCGAGCTGGTCGTCCGTGAACGCCGACTCCACCTCGTCCTTGGCCTCGACGCGCAGCAGTTTCAGCAGGGCGTTGGCGAAGGCGTTGATCCCGAAGATGAACGGCCGCAGGGCCCGGGTGAGGGCCACCAGCGCGGGGCCGAGCAGCAGCGCGGTCTGCGCGGGCGCGGCGAGCGCGATGTTCTTCGGCACCATCTCGCCGAACAGCATGTGCAGATACGTCGCCACGGTCAGCGCGATCACGAAGGCGATCGGGTGCACCAGGCCGTGCGGGATGTGGGCCGCCTCGAAGGCGGGCTCCAGCAGATGCGCGATGGCCGGTTCGGCGACCGCGCCCAGCACCAACGACGAGACGGTGATGCCGAGTTGGGCGGTCGCCATCATCGCCGAGATGTGCCGCAGACCCCACAGGGTCATCCGGGCCCGCTTGTTGCCCTCCTGGGCCAGCGGCTCGATCTGGCTGCGGCGCACGGAGATCAGGGCGAACTCGGCGCCGACGAAGAACGCGTTGGTCAGCAGGGTCAGGGCGCCGATGAGCAGTTGGATCGTGGTGGATGTACTCATCGTGACTCCCGCGCGCTCTGACCGACCGGTTCGCCGTCGTGACCACCGTCGTGACCGCCGTCGTGGTCTCCGTCGTGGCCGTCGTCGTGATCGCCGTCCGGCCCGGCGGCCGGTCCGGTGATACGGACGCGGTCGGCCCGGTGGTGCTCCACGGCGAGGACGTCCAGCCGCCAGCCGCCCAGGTCGAGGACGTCGCCCTCGGCCGGGATGCGGGCCAGCCGGGTGGCGACCAGCCCCGCGACCGTCTCGTACGGGCCGTCCGGCGCGCGCAGTCCTATCGCGGCCAGCTCGTCCAGCCGTACACCGCCGTCCGCGTCCCAGGCCGGGCGGCCGTCGGCCGTGGCGGGGGCGGGCAGCAGGTCGGGGATCTCGACGGGGTCGTGCTCGTCACGGACCTCGCCGACGACCTCCTCCACGATGTCCTCCACCGTGGCCACACCGGCCGTGCCGCCGTACTCGTCGATGACGACGGCCATCGTGCGGGCCGTGCGCATGCGCTCCAGAAGACGGTCGGCGGGCAGGCTGTCGGGCACCAGCAGCGGGGCCGTGGCCAGCTCGGTGACGGGGGTCGTGGCCCGCTCGCCGGGTTCCAGGGCGAGTACGTCACGGATGTGGACCGTGCCGACGACCTCGTCCAGGCTGTCGCGGTAGACCGGGAAGCGGGACAGGCCGGTAGCGTGCGAGAGGTTGGCGGCGTCGGTGGCCGTGGCGTGCGCCTCCAGCGCCCGCACGTCGACGCGCGGTGTCATCACGTTCTGCGCGGTCAGCTCGCCCAGGTGCAGCGTACGGACGAACAGTTCGGCGGAGTCCGGCTCCAGGGCGCCCTGGGCGGCCGAGTGCTGGGCCAGCGCGACCAGTTCCTCCGGACCCCGGGCGGAGGCCAGCTCCTCGGCGGGCTCCAGTCCGAAGCGGCGTACGAACCGGTTCGCGGTGTTGTTCAGGTGCCGGATGAACGGGCCGAACGCGGCCGTGAAGGCGCGCTGCGGTCCCGCGACCACCTTGGCGACGGCCAGCGGGCGGGAGATCGCCCAGTTCTTCGGGACCAGCTCGCCGACCACCATCAGCACGACGGTGGAGAGCACCACGCCGAGCAGGGTCGCCGTCGTGGAGGCAGCGCCGCCCAGGCCCACGGCCTTGAGCGGGCCCTCCAGGAGGACGGCCAGCGAGGGTTCGGCGAGCATGCCGATCACCAGGGAGGTGACGGTGATGCCCAGCTGTGCGCCGGACAGCTGGAACGTCAGCTTCCGGACGGCCTTCAGCGCACCGTCCGCGCCGCGCTCGCCGGCCTCGGCGGCCCGCTCCAGATCACCGCGCTCGACGGTGGTCAGCGAGAACTCGGCCGCCACGAACACGGCGCAGGCGAGCGTGAGCGACAGGGCGAGCAGAAGCAGCAGGATCTCGGTCACCGTGCCACCCCCGCTCCCGCATGCACACGTCTCGGGCCGGGGGTGGCACGGCTGGTACTAGGAGGTTCACCCATGGTGGAACCGTTGCTCCTTCGTCGTCGTCAAGCGTTCCACCCAGTGTAAAGGAATCGCAAAGTACGTAGTCCAGAGGCGCAGGACACGAGTGGCGCAGCTCACGTTCTCCCAGGTGGGACATGGGCCGGGGGTACCCGATCACGGTACGGGAGGCCGCCCTTAACCTCTACATGTACGTAGAGCAGGACCGCGTACACATACGCGGAGCACGGCCCGGCACGACCACCCGCACATGAAGGAGTGGACCCCTCAATGGTGTTCAAACGGCTGCTCGGATCACTCGGCGTGGGCGGCCCCACGGTGGAAACGGTCCTGAGCCCCGCCCCCGCCCTGCCCGGCGGGACCCTCTCCGGCGAGATCCGGCTCAGAGGCGGCGGCTCGGACGCCGACATCGAGCACATCGCGCTGGAACTGGTCGCGGGCGTCGAGGCCGAGCACGAGGACGAGCACGAGGAGGGGGAGAGCGAGAGCGGGGTCGTCTTCGAACGGTTCACCGTCGGCGGCGGGTTCCGGCTCGCCGAGGACGAGGAGCGGACCGTCCCGTTCACGGTCACACTCCCCTGGGAGACCCCGGTCACCGAGCTGTACGGGCAGGAGCTGGGCATCGTCCTCGGCCTGCGTACGGAACTCTCGGTGGCGGGCGTGCGGGACAAGGGCGACCTGGACCGGCTGACCGTGACGCCCCGGCCGGCCCAGGAGGCGATCCTGGAGGCCTTCGGACAGCTCGGCTTCGGCTTCAGGTCCGCCGACCTGGAACTGGGCCGGATCGGCGGCACGGGCCAGCAGCTCCCCTTCTACCAGGAGCTCGAACTCACCCCGTCGCCCGCGTACGCCCACGCGGTCAACGAGATCGAGGTGACCTTCCTCGCCGCCCCCACCGGCATGGAGGTGGTCCTGGAGGCCGACAAGCGCGGCGGCCTCCCCTCCTCGGGCGACGACACCCTCACCCGGTTCACCGTCTCCCACGAGGGCGTCGGCCACCAGGACTGGAACGCCGTGGTCGACGGCTGGGTCCGGGAACTGGTCGAACACCGGGAGTCGTACGACCCCGACGCGGCGTACGGCCACGACCGGCACGAGCTGCACGAGCGGTCGCGTCCCGGCATCGGGGCGGGGGTCGCCGCGGGCGCGGCGGGGCTCGCGCTCGGGGTCGCCGGCGGACTGGTGGCGGCGGAGGTCGTGGACGAGGCGGGCGACTTCTTCGAGGGGGACGAGGGGGAGCAGGAAGAGCAGGAAGAGGGCTGACGGCTCCCAGTCGCCCAGCCGCCCAGTCCCCCAGGAAGTCCATCCCTCCGTCCCTCCATCCCGGCGCGGGGAGGCGCGTCGCCGCTCAGCCGTTCCTCTCCGCGCCGGGATGGGCCAGCAGTTCACGCAGCAGCCGTTCGTCGTCCGGCTCCAGGGACGTCACGAAGCTGGCGAGTACGGCCTCCCGGTCCCGCTCCCCGTCCAGCACCTTGCGCATCCGGCGGGCGGCCAGACCCGCCTCGTCCGACGCCGGGGTCCACGCGAAGGACCGGCCGACGCGCTCCCGGGTCACGGCGCCCTTCGCCAGCAGCCGGGTCAGGATCGTGATGACGGTCGTATAGGCGAGATCACCACCGAGGCGCTCCTGCACCCAGCCCGCCGTCGCGGGCCCCTCCGCCGCGCACAGGGCCGACAGGACCTGCGCCTCCAGCTCACCCTGTCCCCGCCGCGGGGGACGCTGCCGCCGGTCCGTCACGTCCTGTCTCCTTCCTTATTTTCTACAGTGCTGTAGATTCTGCCCCACGAGGAACGTTCGCACCAATAAGGAGATCGGCGTGGGAGTTTCCCTTTCCAAAGGCGGCAATGTCTCGCTCAGCAAGGAGGCGCCGGGCCTGACGGCCGTGCTGGTCGGCCTCGGCTGGGACGTGCGGACCACGACGGGCACGGACTACGACCTCGACGCGTCGGCGCTGCTGGTCGACGAGTCGGGCAAGGTCCTCTCCGACCAGCACTTCATCTTCTACAACAACCTGAAGAGCCCCGACGGTTCGGTCGAGCACACCGGTGACAACCTCACGGGTGAGGGCGAGGGTGACGACGAGTCGGTCAAGGTCGACCTGGCGGCCGTGCCGGCCGAGGTCGCGAAGATCGTCTTCCCCGTGTCCATCCATGACGCCGAGGCCCGCGGGCAGAGCTTCGGGCAGGTCCGGGGGGCCTTCATCCGCGTCGTGAACCAGGCCGGCGGCGCCGAGATCGCGCGCTACGACCTGTCCGAGGACGCCGCCACCGAGACCGCGATGGTCTTCGGCGAGCTGTACCGCCACGGCGCGGAGTGGAAGTTCCGCGCGGTGGGCCAGGGATACGCCTCCGGGCTCGCGGGCATCGCCTCCGACTTCGGCGTCGGCGTCTGACGGCGGCGGGGCGGAAACGGAAGGGGAGAGGACGCACATGTTCGGACTGAGCGAGCTCGCCGTCATCCTCGTCGTCGTCATCGTCGTCCTGGCCGTGAAGAAGGGGCCGGAACTGGCGCGTTCGGCGGGGAAGTCCGCGCGGATCCTGAAGGCCGAGAAGAGGGCGGCGGCGGAGGGGGGACGCTCCGCGGGTGGTCCCGGGAGAGGTCGTGCCGCCGGAGGGGCCGACGGGGCCTGACGCGCGGGGCTGACTGGGGCGCCCGCGCCCCGTAGGGGGGTGCGGGTCGGTGGGGGCTGGCCGCGCAGTTCCCCGCGCCCCTCAGGGGGTGGGGGACCTGGCGGTCGTCGGTCCAGTGCGGGTCCGTCGTGGCTGGTCGCGCAGTTCCCCGCGCCCCTGAGGGGGTGGGGGGACCCGTTGCTCGTCCTCTGCGGGTCGGTCGTGGCTGAGCGCGCAGTTCCCCGCGCCCCTTAGGTGCGTGGGTGGCTCGGTTGTTCGTTCTGTGCCGGTTGAGGTACGCGCGCACAAAAGCCTGGGCGCAGCCCGGCTTTCAGGGGCGCGGGGAACGGCGCACCCAGCCACAACGGGCCCGCACCCACCCCAGGGGCGCGGGGAACTGCGCGGCCAGCCACTACCGGCCCGCACCCGACATCCCGGCAAACGCCCACCCCCAGGGGCGCGGGGAACTGCGCGCTCAACCCCCACCGGCCCGCACCCGACGCACGGCCGAACCCCCACCCACCCCAGGGGCGCGGGGAACTGCGCGGCCAGCCTCCACCGGCCCGCACCGGACACACGGCCGAACCCCCGCGGCGCGGTCACGCGACAGCGTGCCGCGCCTCGTTACTTCTCCGCGGGAGCGTCCGGGCTCGGGACCAGGTCGCGGTCCTGCGCCACGTCGGACTCCGACTCCGGATCCGACGACTCCGACGGCCCGGCCGTCCGCCGCCCACGCCCACCCAACAGCGCAGCCACCGGCTCGGTGTACCGCGCGGTCAGCGGCCCCACGATCACCAGGATCAGCACGTACGCCGTGGCCAGCGGCCCGAGCCGCGGCTCGATCCCCGACGTCACCGCCAGCCCCGCGATCACGATCGAGAACTCGCCGCGCGCGACGAGCGTCCCCCCGGCCCGCCACCGCCCCTTCGCCGAGATCCCGGCCCGCTTCGCGGCCCAGTACCCCGTCGCGATCTTCGTCCCGGCCGTGACCACGGCCAGCGCCAGCGCCGGCAGCAGCACCGGCGGAATGCTCGCCGGATCGGTGTGCAGCCCGAAGAAGACGAAGAACACGGCGGCGAACAGGTCCCGCAGCGGCGACAGCAGCCCGTGCGCCCCCTCCGCGACCTCCCCCGACAGCGCGATGCCGACGAGGAACGCCCCCACGGCCGCCGACACCTGGAGCTGCTGCGCCACACCGGCGACCAGCAGGGTCAGCCCCAGCACCACCAGCAGCAGCTTCTCCGGGTCGTCGCTCGACACGAACCGGGAGATGTGGCGGCCGTACCGCACCGCGACGACGAGGACGAGCCCGGCGACACCGAGCGCGATGGCGAGCGTGGCACTGCCCGCCGCCAGCCCCGCACCGGCCAGCAGCGCGGTGATGATCGGCAGGTAGACCGCCATGGAGAGGTCTTCGAGGACCAGGATGCTCAGGATGACCGGGGTCTCACGGTTGCCGAGCCGCCCCAGGTCGCCGAGGACCTTGGCGATGACACCGGAGGAGGAGATCCAGGTGACGCCGGCGAGGACGACGGCGGCCACCGGCCCCCACCCGAGCAGCAGCGCCATCGCGGCGCCGGGCAGGGCGTTCAGCGCGGCGTCGACCAGGCCCGCCGGGTACTGGGTCTTGAGATTGGAGACCAGGTCGGTCGCCGTGTACTCCAGCCCGAGCATCAGCAGCAGCAGGATGACGCCGATCTCGGCGCCGATCGCGACGAACTCCTCGCTGGTGCCCAGCGGCAGCAGCCCGCCCTCACCGAAGGCCAGTCCGGCCAGCAGGTAGAGCGGTATCGGCGAGAACTGGAACCGTCCGGCGAACCGGCCGAGCAGCCCCAGACCGAGGATGATCGCGCCGAACTCGATCAGGAAGACCGCGGACGAATGCACCTGTCACTCCCTTCCGAGTATGGTCGCGGCCGACTCCACGCCCTCGCGGGTGCCGATCACGATGAGGGTGTCCCCGCCCGCGAGGCGGAAGTCCGGCGCCGGCGAGGGGATGGCCTCGGCGCGGCGCAGCACGGCGACGATCGACACACCGGTCTCGGTGCGCATGCAGGTCTCGCCCAGCAGGCGTCCGTTCCAGTACGAGGTCGACGACAGCTCGATGCGTTCGGCGACCAGGCCCAGCTCGGTCGTGGACAGCAGGCTGGGGCTGTGGTGGGCGGGCATCAGGGCGTCGATGAGCGCGTCGGACTCTCCCGCGGAGAGCCGGACGGAGAGGGCGCAGGCGTCCGGGTCGTCCTTGCGGTACGCGCTCAGTGTGCGGCCGCCGTCGCGGTGCGCGACCACGGAGATGCGGCGTTGTTCGCGGGTGGTGAGGTCGTACCGCACCCCGATTCCCGGCAACGGCGTACTGCTCAGGCGTGGAGTGCCCATGGCTGGTCCCCTGTCCGATGTCGATCTGCTGATCCGTTCACCCTACGGCGGGCTGCGGAATGGTTTCCTCTACGGCCCGTCTCCGTCCACGGCCCGGCAGGGGCCGTTCGCGCAGTTCCCCGCGCCCCTGGGGGGGAGGGGCCGGGGCACGTTCCTGGCTGCGGGTCCGCTGTGGCTGAGCGCGCAGTTCCCCGCGCCCCTGAAAGACGAAAAGCAGGGGCGCAGCCCCGCTTTTCAGGGGCGCGGGGAACTGCGCGGCCAGCCACAGCGGACCCGCAGCCGAATTCCCGCCGAACCCCCACGCCCCCCACGGCCCCACCCAAGGCGCCCGTACCGTCAGTCGGTCACGTCGACCTTGCCGTTCGCGGGCGACGCGGTCGGTGCGGATGCCGCCCCCGTCACCCGCCGCAACAGCTCCGGCAGATCCACCCCCGTCGTGGAGCCGAGCAGCTCGACCCCCTGCGCGACGTTGTCCGCGACCGTGCGGGACAACTGGCTCGCCCCGTCCGTGGAGATCACCGTCATCTTGTCGATCGCGCTGAGCGGCTCGGACGCCTTCGCGACGACCGACGGCAGCACCTCGACGAACATCTGCAGCACCGCCGCGTCGCCGTACTGCGCGAACGCGTCGGCCTTCAGCCGCATCGCCTCCGCCTCGGCGGCCCCCTTCGCCCCGATCGCCGCGGCCTCGGCCTCACCCTCGATGCGTACGGCGTCGGCGAGCGCCGCACGGTGCGCCTTCTCGCCCTCACCGGTGAGGCGCGACCGCTGGGCGTCGGCCTCGGCCTGCTTGACCAGGGCGACCCGGCGGGCCTCCGCCTCCTGCTCGGCCTGGTAGCGCGCCGCGTCGGCCGGCTTGCGGACCTTGGTGTCCAGCTCGCGGTCGGTCAGCGCGGCCTGCCGCTGGGCGACCTTCTCCTGCTCGGCGAGGACCTCCTGGTTGCGGGCGGCCTGCGCCAGCGGACCGGCCGCCGCGGCACGCGCCGCCGCCTCGTCCGTCTCGGCCTTGATCTCCGCGGTCTTGAGCGCGAACGTCCGCTGGGCGACCGCGATCTCCTCCTCGGCCTTCAGCCGCGCCTGCTCGGCGGCACGCCGGGCCACCGCCTCCGCGATGTCGGCCTCCTGCTTGGCCCGGGCGGCCTCGGGGCGCCCGAGGTCGGCGAGGTAGGAGCCCTCGGTGGTGATGTCCTGGATCTGGAAGGCGTCGAGCACCAGACCCTGCCCGGACAGGCTCGCCTCGGCCTCCTCCGCGACCTGCCCGGCGAACGCGGCACGGTCCCGGATGATGTCCTCCACCGACATGCGGCCCACGATGGAACGCAGCGCGCCGGAGAGCACTTCCTGGGTGAAGCCGACGATGCCGTTCTGCTGCATCAGGAACCGCTGGGCGGCGGCGCGGATGGAGTCCTCGGTGCCGCCGACCTTGACGATGGCGACCCCTTCGAGGTTCGCCTTGACGCCACGCAGGGTGACCGCGCCGCGCACCGTGATCGGGATGTGCCGGCTGGACAGGTCGAGGGTGAACTTCTGCTGGACGAAGGGGACGACGAAGACTCCGCCGCCGACCACGACCTTCTGTCCGCTGTTGTCGGTGAACACCCGGCCGGTCTCCGGGTCGGTGGACTTCTTGCCGCGCCGCCCGGTGACGATGAAGGCCTGGCTGGGCCCGGCCACCTTGTACCGCGTGACGACGACGAGTGCGAGCAGGACGAGGAGTACGACGACTCCCACGACCGCGACGAGCACTGGACTCATGTTGAATTCCCCCCTTGCCACCCCCAAGGCGGCAGATCGGTACGGATCAGAACCAATAACCAAAAACCAAGAACCAATGACGAGGAATCAGGAACCTCGGACCGCTCAGCGCTGGACCGGGCGGACCGCCACCGAGGTCGGTGACAGGGACTCCTCGACCCAGATCTCCGTGCCCCGGGCCACCGCTTCGGGGCTCTTCGCCGCGATTTTCAGCGGCTGCCCGGCGAGATACACGAGCACCTCGCCGTAACCGCCGACCGGGATCGGGGTGACCACCGACCCCGAGCTGCCGACGAGGTCGGTGCCGCGCGGTGTGGCGGACGGTTCGTCGCGCATCAGGGCCCGGCTGAACCGCCAGGTCAGTGCGCCCGCCGCGGCCCCGGCGCCGATGCCCACGGCGGTGGCGGGCAGGACTCCGAGTCCGGTCGTGCCGAGCACGAGGGCGCCGCCGAAGCCGAGCATCGACACGAATCCGGCGATGACCGGCAGCGAGAGCAGCCCGTCGAAGAGCCCGTCCAGGAAGCTCGCCCCGCCGAACAGCCCTTCCAGGACGCCGTCGAAGACCAGCGTCAGAAGCAGCAGCACGACACCTGCGATGCCGAGACCGAGAAACACGTTCATCCGGTCACCTCCCCGACTGCGCCGATCACCTCGGCGGACCCGCATTGTGTCAGATGCGTGCGCTATACACATTGCCGGGTCCCGGCAGTCTTTACGCTTTCTTGGTGCCGCCTTGACACATCAGCCCCATGCGTCGCGGGACCTCGGCACCGCCCGGCACCGGGAACGCCCGAAGACTGCCGGGATCCGGCAATGCGGAAGTCTCCCTCCCACGGGCACGATGAGCGGGCGGAAACAAGGAACCACGCGGAATGCACGGGGGATCCACGTGGGCCTGCCACGGGGGACGGATAGGGGCCCCGGTGCCGGACACCGTCTGACGACGGCCGGTACCGGGGCCCCGCCCCTGCCGTTTTCCGGCAGCGAACCCCACCCTCACCGCGCGACACCCCCGCCCCATGCGCTAGAAAGGCGTCACCAGCTCATCGACGTAACACGGCTCAGCGGGAGAAGAGGGGCGCGCATGGCGGGGCGGGACGTACCCGACGAGTACCTGGACGGGTACGCGCGTATCCTCGCGGACACCTCCGCGACCGGCCGCCGGCTCACCCGCGACGAACTCGACTCCCGGCGGGCGCTGGGCGAACGGGCCGCCGAGGCCGGCTTCGGACTGCGCGCCCTGGTCGGCGCCCACCTCACCGCCGCCCGTGTGCACTGGCCCGCCACCGCCGGGGAGCACACGCTCGCCGCCGTGGAGCAGGCCGTCGACGCCTTCGCCGAGGGGTACGAGCGGGCGCAGCTCCTCGCCGTACGCCAGGAGGAGGCCGCGCGCCGGGAGTTCATCGACGACCTGCTGCACGGCCGCAGCGACCTCGGTCTGCTCGCCGAACGCGCCGAACGCTTCGGGCTGCGCCTCTCGCACGCGCACGCCGTCGCCGTGGCCCGGGGCAGCATGGGGCACGACGGTTACGACGAGGGCGACGCCGTGCCCCGCGAGGTGGAGCAGGCGCTGATCACCAGGTTCGGCGACCGCAGCATCCTCGTCACCACCAAGGACGGCCGCCTGGTGTGCATCGCGCCGGGCGACCAGGACGACGTACTCGCGTTCTTCGCCAAGCAGGCGTACGCGGCCACCGACGGCGGGCAGGTCGCCATCGGCCGGTCCCAGCCGGGGCCCGGCGGGGTCGTCCAGTCCTACGAGGAGGCACTGAACGCCCTCGACCTGGCGGAGCGGCTGGAGTTCGACACCCCGGTACTGCGCTCCGCCGACCTGCTCGTCTATCCCGTACTGACCCGGGACCGGCAGGCCATGGCCGATCTGGTGGTCAGCGCGCTCGGACCGCTGCGCGCGGCGCGCGGCGGCGCCGAACCGCTCCTCGACACGCTCACCGCGTACTTCGACTCGGGCTGCGTCGCCGCGGAGGCCGCCCGGCGGCTGGCGCTGAGCGTCCGCGCGCTCACCTACCGGCTGGAGCGCATCCACCGGCTGACCGGGGCGAACCCGGCGGACCCCGTGCACCGGTACACCCTGCAGACCGCGGTCATCGGGGCGCGGCTGCTGGACTGGCCGGAGAAGGACTTCTGAGAGCTGCCGAGGAACACCCTCCTCGGCCGGCGCTCATTCCTCGCCGTCGTCCGTGTCGTCCTCGTCGTCGCTGTCGTCCGGCCGGTCGTCCCCGCCCTTGCCCGGCTTGCGCGGCTTCTCCGCGTCCCGGGCAGGGTCCGGTACGCCCTCCGGATCCTCCTGAGTGACGGAGGGTGAGGCGGAGGGCTCCGTATTGACGTCGGGCGCGGTCCCGGTCTCCTGCCCCTGCTCCCCGCCCTGGTCCCCGCCTTGTTCTCCGCCCTGTTCCTGGTCCACCGTTCCGGCCACGGGCGCCCCGGTGGCCGACCCGCCGGACGTGCCCGCGCTCGCACCGGCGGAGGGGGTCCCGTCCTTGGAGCCGTCCTTCGACGCGGTGTCGTCCGGCGAGAACATCGACATGCCCGCGAGCACGGCCAGTACGAAGATCACGGCACCGGCGAGGATGCCGAACACCCGGGGTCTGCGGCGGACGGCGGTCCCCACGCCGCCGACTCCGCCGCCGGAGGGCCGTGCGCGGCGCGAGGGCCCGGAACGGGCGGAGTGCGAGGGGTGCGAGGAGGGGGCCGGGGCGGGCAGCGGACCGGAGCGGGCCGCGCGGGCGGAGCGTCCGGTCGGCTGCGCGGCGGTCGCCGGGAGCCGGTACGTCGTCGGGGCCCCGCTGTCGGCTCCGCCGGGCTGCTGCTGCGGGGGCGCGGACGCGTACGACACCTGGGTACGCGGCTGCTGCGCGGCCACCGGGAGGGGCTCGGCCCGGCCCTGCCAGGCGCCCGTGCCGAACCAGTCCGCGACCTCCTGGGCCGTGGGCCGGTCCTCGGGCTGCTTGGCGAGCAGACCGAGGAGGTAGTTCTCGAAGGCGGGCGGCAACTGGATCCCGCGCTCGCGGGGCGGCACCGGTGCCATGTCGATGTGCTGGTGCAGGGTGATCGTCGCGCTCTCGCCCTGGAACGGCGGTCTGCCGGTGAGGAGTTGGTAGAGCACGCAGCCCAGCGAGTACACGTCGGAGGCGGCGGACGCCGGACGGCCCAGGGCGCGCTCGGGGGCGAGATAGAGGCTGGTGCCGACGATCTGGCCGGCCGTGGTGAGCGCGGACGACGGGTCGTCGACGAAACGGGCGATGCCGAAGTCGCCGATCTTCACGGTGCCCTGGGCGTCCGCGAGGAGGTTGCCGGGCTTGATGTCCCGGTGCACGATCCCCTCGCGGTGCGCGGCGGCGAGGCCCGCGGCGGCCTGGGCGGCGATGGTGGCCACCCGGTCCGCGCCGAGGGTGCCGGACGCGGTCAGCTCCTGGGCGAGGCTCTGGCCCTCGACCAGCTCCATGACCAGGTAGAACCGGTCTTCCCAGGCGCCGAAGTCGAAGACGGCGACGACGTAGGGGTGGCTGAGCCTGGCCGCCGTCTGGGCCTCCAGCCGGAAGCGGGCGGACGCGGCGCTGTCCGCCTCGTCCCCCAGCAGCAGCTTGACGGCGACGGCGCGGCCGAGCACCTCGTCGGTGGCCTGCCAGACCTCGCCCATGCCGCCTCGGCCGATGGACGCCTGCAACCGATACCGCTCCGCGACGAGCACCAGCGAATCATCCTCAACAGCAGAAGGCCAACACGGGGACCGCGAACGGCACTTCGGCGTGACGGAAGCGCGCAGATGGGGGGACTCGCAGTCCCCCTAGCGTACCGATCCCCCGACGACCTGAACGCCCTGCGGCCGTGGGGGATGTCGGGTGCGGGTCCGGTGGGGGTCACCCGCGCAGTTCCCCGCGCCCCTGAAAGACGAAAAGCAGGGGCGCAGCCCCGCTTTTCAGGGGCGCGGGGAACTGCGCGGCCAGCCACAGCGAACCCGCAGCCGAAAACCCACGCAACCCCCACCCCCCAGGGGCGCGGGGAACGGCGCGATCAGTTGGGGGCCGCTCGGACCATCACGCAGTCGAATTCCACGACTCGGCCCGTCGCGGGGTCGCGGGTCACGGGGTACATCCCGGTGACCCCGAACCCCGCCGCCTCGTACGCGGCGACAGCCTCCCCCATCGCGGGACTGCCTTCGTACAGCCGCAGAGCCGCCACCTCGGACTGCATCCCGACGAACTCCGAGATCCGCTCACCCGCCCCGGCGAACACCTCCATGTCGAAACCCTGCGTGTCCATCTTCAGATACGGCCGGGGGTCCTCGACCCCTTCGAGCGCCTTCTGCATGACGCCGTCGAGCCGCCGGATCTCGATCTCCTCCGTGCGCCCCTTGGCGAACCGCCGGTACCGCTCCTTGCCGTACTCGCTCGGCGGCAGCAGCGAGTTCATGGACTTCCAGTCCACGTGAATGGACTGCACGGCCTCCTCGCGGCCGAGCGCGAAGTTGTAGACATGCCAGTCCGGGTCGTTCTCGGCGGACTTCCGCAGCTTCTCGAACGTCGCGGAGACCGGCTCGAAGGACACGATCCGCCCTGTGTAGCCGAAGCGCCGCAGCCCCTTCCCGTACTGCCCGCTGTTGGCCCCGACGTCGAACACGCAGTTCACGCGGTTCAGTTCCAGCAGCGCGGCCACGTGCTGGGTGCACAGATAGTGCGCGGCGGCGAGCTGGAACTCCCGCTCCCCCTCCGCCGGCACCGCCTTGCCGAGCAGCAGACGCGCGCCCGTGTCACCGAGCGGCACGCTCTTCACGCTCCGCTGCGCGGCCCCGCGGGCCACCACCCAGGTGTCCGCGCCGGCGTCCGTGACCACGTACCGGCTCCTGCCGCGGGTCACCAGATCGGCGCCGCCTCCCACCGGTACGACGGTCCGCTCGCCCCGCCGGAACAGCAGGGACGTACCGGGACCGAGATCGACCACCTTCACGCCTATCCGGGGAAGGATTCCGAGCAGTCTTCTGTAAAGGGTCGGCATCGGGTCAGCCTCGCAGAAGTCGCCTCGGATTCACCCGTACTTCACGGAATGAATCCTCACCGGTGACCGGTCTCGTGACGGTCGAGTTCGTAGGCCGCCCTGATGAGCGGCACATGCGTGAACGCCTGCGGGAAATTGCCCAGTTGGCGTCCGGCGACGGGGTCGTACTCCTCCGCCAGCAGGCCGACGTCGTTGCGCAGGAGCAGCAGCCGTTCGTACAGGTTCCGGGCCTCGTCCTCGCGCCCGGTCAGCCGCAGGGCGTCCGCGAGCCAGAAGGAGCAGGCCAGGAAGGCGCCCTCGGAGCCGGCCAGCCCGTCGGGGCCCGCGGATCCGCCGGCGTTCGTCGAGTAGCGGCGGACCAGGCCGTCGCCGGTCGACAGTTCGCGTTCGACGGCGGCGACCGTGCCGACGACCCTCGGGTCGTCCGGCGGCAGGAACCCGGTGCGCGGGATGAGCAGCAGCGCCGCGTCGAGGGCGCGCGAGCCGTAGGACTGCGTGAACGTGCCGCGCGCCGCGTCGAAGCCCCGCTCGCAGACCTCGCGGTGGATACGGTCCCGGATCTCGCGCCAGCGGTCGACGGGCCCCGGGCGCCCGTGGTCCTCGGCCAGCCGGACCGCGCGGTCGAAGGCGACCCAGCACATGACCTTGGAGTGGACGTGGTGGCGGGGTTCGCCGCGCATCTCCCACAGGCCCTGGTCGGGCCGGGACCACACCTTCTCCAGATGGTCGAGCACGGCCCGCTGGAGCGCGATGAGATGCCGGTGGGGCCGCAGCCCCGAACTCAGCGTCAGGGCGAGGGTGTCCATCAACTCGCCGGGTACATCGAGCTGTTGCTGCACGGCGGCGCCGTTGCCGATCCGCACCGGCCGCGAACTCTCGTACCCCGTGAGCCAGTCGGCCGTCCACTCGGTGAGCCTGCGCTCGCCGCCGATGCCGTACATGATCTGGATGTCCTGGGGGCGGCCGGCGACCGCCCGCTCCAGCCAGCCGCGCCAGGCGTCCGCCTCGGCGGTGAAGCCGCTGCGCAGCAGCGCCTCCAGGGTCATTCCGGCGTCGCGCAGCCAGCAGTAGCGGTAGTCCCAGTTGCGTACCCCGCCGGGCTGTTCGGGCAGGGAGGTGGTGGGCGCGGCGACGATGCCGCCGGTCGGCTCGTAGGTGAGGGCCTTGAGGGTGATGAGGGAGCGTACGACCGCTTCGCGGTAGGTGCCGTCGTACGACAACGGCCGCAGCCAGTCGCTCCAGTACTCCTCGGTGCGGCGCAGCGCCTCGAAGGGGTCCAGGGGGCCGGGGGCGGGCAGGTGGGAGGGCTGCCAGGTCAGGACGGAGGGGATGCGTTCGCCCGCGGTGACGGTGAAGTCGGCGGTGTGGGCGTGGCCGTGCGCGGCCAGCGGGACGGTGGTGGACAGCCGCACCGACTCGGGTCCGGCGACCCCGGTGAGCTGCCCGTGCTCGCGGTGCATCCAGGGCACCACGCTGCCGTACTCGAACCGCAGCCGCAGGTCCATGCGCAGATCGACCGTGCCGGACACGCCCTCGACGATCCGTACGACGCTGGGGGCGCCGTCGCGGCGCGGCATGAAGTCGACGACGGTGGCCCGGCCGGTGCCGGTCTCCCACTCGGTCTCCAGGACGAGGGAGTCCCCGCGGTAGCGGCGGGTGGAGGCCGGCGGAGCGGAGCCGTCGTAGGCGGCCACCGGGGCGATCCGCCAGCGGCCGTTGTTCTCGTCGCCCAGCAGCGCGGCGAAGCACGCGGGGGAGTCGAAGCGGGGCAGGCACAGCCAGTCGAGGCTGCCGTCGCGGCCGATGAGGGCGGCGGTCAGCAGGTCCCCGACGAGGGCGTAGTCCTCGATCCGTCCCGACATGGGGCCAGTGTGGCCGCGGGGGCGGACGGGGGCATCTCGAAGGGGTCCGCCGGCTCACCCGGTCGGCCCGGTGCGCTGGTGGGAGGTGCCGCGCGATGGTGCCGTGGGAGGGATCCGGAAGATCCCCGCCGTCGGGAGCCCCAGGAGGCATCCGTGCTGAACCGTCCGTCCCGCCGTCACCGGCGTACCGTCCCCGCCCTCGGGCCGGCCCTCGTCCCGGTCCTGGCGGTGGCCGCGCTGCTCACGACGGCCGGGTGCTCGGGCGGTGACGAGGACGCCGGTGCCGCGGACGACGCGGCGGCCTCCGCCGCGGCCGCGCGGGTCCCCTCTCCCTCCCCCTCGGTCACCGTCGCGCACACGCTCACCGAGGCGCAGGCGAAGTCGGCGCTGGTCACCCCCGCGGACCTCGGGGAGGGCTGGAAGGGCACCGAGGGCGCGGCGACCTGGCGGGACGCCCTCCTCAAGGGGACGGCGGACGTCACCGACTGCCAGCGGCTGCTCGACGGCCTGTACGCCGAGAACCTGCTGGGCGAGCCCGCCGGGTCCCGTGCGGCGGCCGGCTTCGACGACACGGGCGCCGGGGCACAGCTGCGGTACCAGGTCGGGGCGTACGACCGGGCCGCGCTGGACTCCTCGCTGGCCTGGCTGAAGACGGTCCCGGAGACCTGCGGGCAGTTCACGGCCACGGATGTCAGGGGCGGGCAGTTCACCGTCCGGGCGGTCGCCGCGCCGCTGCCCGGTCTGGGCGAGGCGGCCGAGGGCCTGCGGGTGACCGTGAGCGGCGACGGCGGTGGCTGGCCGGCCGTGCTCACCCTGGACTACGCGGCCGTACGGGTCGGCGACAGCGCGCTCTCCCTCACCGACGGCGGACTCGACGAGGTGGACGCCGAGGACATCGAGCGGGCTGCCGAGGCCGGTACACGGCGCCTTGAGGAGGTCCTGTCCGGCCGGACGCCCGCGGCGGCGCTGTCGGCCCCGGCCTCCGCGTCGGAACCGGCCGGGGCTTCACAGCCGGCGGAGCCTTCGGAGGCCGCCTCGGACGGGGCTTCCGTTCCGGCGCCGGAGTCGGCGCGGCCCTCCGAGGAGAGCGCCGACGAGGCCGAGGACGAGGAAGCGCCGGACCCCGATGAGCTGAGCTGAACCCCGACCACGCCGAGCACACCGCCCGCCAGGGGCGCGGGGAACCGCGCGACGTCGTCGAGGCGGTACGGGAACTGCCGTGCCGGTGACGCGGGGGGCTGTCAGCCCCGGGCGGCTCGGTTAGCTTGCCTGGGGAGACCTGCCCCGCGCGGCCGGCCCGAGGACCGGGCCGGTGGAGAGGAGAGGGCCGGTGGACAAACGCACGCCCCGACTCGGCGAGGTCCAGGAGACCCTGCTCATCCCCCTCTACGCCCGTGCGGTCGAGACCCGTAAGGCGCACGGACTGCTCAGCGATCCACAGGCTGTGGAGATGGTCGACTCCCTCGACTACGACTTCTCCCGCTTCGACGGCGCGCGGAGCCTGCTCGGGGCGAATCTGCGCACCCTGCTCTTCGACCAGTGGGTGCGGGAGTTCCTGGAGCGGCACCCGTCCGGCACGGTCGTCGAGATCGGCACGGGGCTCAACACGCGGTTCGAACGGCTCGACAACGGCACGGTCCACTGGTTCGACCTCGACCTGCCCGATGTGATCGCCCTGCGGCGGGGCTTCTTCGAGGACACCGACCGGCGGCACATGGTCTCCGCCTCGGTCACCGATCCGCGGTGGATGGAGCAGGTGCGCGGCAGCAGCCCCGGGCCGTACTTCCTGGTCGCCGAGGCCGTGCTGGTCTATCTGGAGGCGGAGCTGGTCCGTACGGTGTTCCAGCAGGTCGGGGAGGAGCTGCCCGGGGCCCGCTTCGCCCTGGAGACCGCCGCGTCCCGCGTGGTCGACGACCAGGACGGCCATGACGTACTGGCCAAGGTGACGGCCCGGATGCGCTGGAGCTGCGACAACCCGGGTGCGCTCGAACAGTGGGAGCCGGGCCTGAGCCTCACGGACTCCCGCACGCTGGCCCGTCTGCCGGCCCCGGTCACGCACCGGCTGCCCCTGCGCTACCGCCTCCTGCTCCCGGTCGTGGCGACGCTCAGGCGCCGGGACGTCGAGGCGTACCGCTGCAATCTGTTCCGGTTCGCCGGGGAGTGATCGAGTAACCGGCCGTGCGGTGCGCGTAGTCGGAGGTTGCTGGGGGTGGTCCTCCAGGTGAAGCGTGCGCGAGGATGGGGTTATGACCGCGGCCCCTCGCGCCATTGCTCTTCTGGAGACCTGGCCGAACCTGGTAAGTGGCCCGCCCCGGTGCGCCGTTGGGCATGCCTTCGCTTCGGCGGGACACGAGATCGTCCACTTCCACTCCGACGACTCCGCCGACCTCTGCCTCACACCCACGGCGGTCGAGCGCCTGCTTCCCCAACTCCTGCACACGAGCGCGATCAGAGTCCGCCCCGGCGCCTCCTGGATCACCGTGCTCCTCGACTGCGACGCCGATGTCCAGCTGCTGCTGGGGCTGGTGAGCGTCGCGCTGAAGGAACAGGGCGCGGTGCCGCTCCGGCGCCCGACACCGCCCTGCGACTGGGAGCGTCCGGCGGTGGTCCCCGGGCCACGCCCGGGAGCGGCCCGCCGCGTGGTGGACCGGCTCATGCCCCACCACTGACGGCCGTCTTCGCAGGTGTACGAGGCCACACCCGCTCCTCCCGAGTAAGGGAGGCACGCCAGGAGGAGGGGGTGGTCGTCGGGAGGCGGTCGTGCGGGCCTCCGTGGAACTGACCCCACCCTCACGCCATGTCACCGCTCCTGCAACTAACGCGCAGTAAAGCTCACCCCAAGGGATGTGGCCCGCAAGGGCCCGCGATGCCTCAGGGACCCGTGTCCGTGCCCCCGGCAACCGCCGCCGACGACTCCGCCGTCGCCCGCGCCTCGTCCGCCAGCTCCTTCGCCCTCGCGGTATCGGTCGGATCCGCCGTCACCGTCGCCGTCCCCGCGGGCGGGGCCTGCGGGCCACGGTCCGCCAGCGACGGCTCCGGCTGCTCGGTCGGCCGGGCCGTGACCGCCCCCACCACCTCCACCACCGCGCCCGGCCTGAGCACCTTGTACAGCCACATCGCGTCCTCGGTGCGCATACCGATCGCACCACCGGTGATGTCGTAGTTGCCGGGCGCCTTCTCGTCCCAGCTGAGGGCGAGGAGATAGTTCGTACGGTCGTCGGAGCCGCGCAGCCGCATCACCCAGGTCGCCTTGACGTCGTACGTGCTCCAGCCCGACACCGGGCCCGGCACCATCGTCGCCTTGTACTTGGCGGTGACCGTCATCAGCCCGGTCGGGGTCGGCGACTTGCCCGTCCCGACGGAGATGGGCAGGGTGCGTCCCTCGGCGGTCAGCACCCGCCGGTCGAGGTCCACCCGGGCGGCGGCGACGACCGGCGAGGGCTTGGCGGTCGCGGGGGGCGTTTTCACGCCGTAACTGGCCGCGGGCGGAACCGACCGGGCGCTTTCGCCATCAGTGAGCACAAGAGCGAGGACCAGGGCCAGCGCCCCCGCTCCGGCCGTGGTGACGGCGGCCAGCGAGGCCTTGCGGCGCCGGCGGCGGCGTACCGCACGACGGCGGATCTCCGCCCCCGGAACGGCCACGGGGGTCTCGTGGTCCTGCGCCAACTCGCGCAGTGCGAGGGTGAGTTCGGAGCGGCCGACGCCTTCGCCGGGGTCCTCGTGCTCGGGCCGGCGACCGGGCGTGAGCTCATCGGACACGGTCGTCCTCCCTCTCACCCAGTTCGTCGGCCTCGCCGAGCCGCCGCGCCAGCGCCGCCCGGCCACGGGACAGCCGGGCCTTGACCGTCCCTATGGGCGCACCGGTTTCGGAGGCTACCTGTTCGACACTCAAGTCGCACAGATGGTGCAGAACGACAGCCATGCGCTGCGCCTCGGGCAGTTCCCGCAACGCGGCCACGAGCGCGGCCCGTTCCGGACCCGGCCCCGGGGTGTGCTCCTGCGGCGGATTGCGGCGGACGAGTTCCAGCCAACGCCGGGCCCGCCGCCACCGGCTCACCGCGAGCCGCATCGCCACCGTACGGATCCAGGCCTCGGGCGCCCCGTCGGCGAGGAACTCCCGCCGCCGGTCCCAGGCCCGGACGAATGCCTCCTGGACGACGTCCTGCGCCTCACCGTGGTCACCGGTGAAGGCGTAGAGCTGCCCGGTCAGCCGGGGGAACGCGGCTGCGTAGAACCCGTCGAACTCGTCCTCGGTCATACCCCCCGCCACACCCCCTGCCGCTGTTCTCGGAAGTCCCGTGCAACCCGGCTGCCTCTGTCGTGCGTACAGGTCACGTACGTCACGTACGCAACACAGGTCGCGTAGGTCGCGTACATCGAAGCACAAGCACCCCGCAGGGCCGATCCGGAGGGAGTGGCGCGCATCGTCGCGCTCGACTGACCATGGACGACGACTTCACCGCCCGCGCCGGGGAGTACTGGCCCCGGCTCACGCGCACGGCCCGTCTGCTCACGGGGAACTCCGCCGACGCGGACAGACGCGCGAGAGCGGCGGTGGCGGAGGTGTACGCGCGGCGCCGGGTCCCGGGCGACGACGCGGAGTTCTACGTCCGGCGGGCTCTGGTACGGGGTTCTCTGCGTCGGCGGCGGCCACGGCCGGTCGCCCTCCTCGGGCGCTCCTGGGGTTCCGAAGGCGCCAGGGGTACCGGACGCTCCCGGCACTCCGCGCGTTCCGGGTCCACGCCGGAGCCGTACGTGCCCGATCCGCTCGACCCGCTCACCGAGGTGCTGGCGGGCCTGCCGCCGCGCCGGCGGGCCGTGGCCGTGCTCCGGTACTGGGACGGCCTGACCCACCGCGAGATCGCCGCGCTCCTCAACTCCTCGCGGGGCGCCGTGAAGGCGGTGGACCGCCGGGCGGAGAAGGCCCTGCGCGCCCACGCCGCGTACCGGGAGGGAGCGCCTGGCCGGCGTGACCCTCAAGTCCCCCGCGCGGAGGGCCCGTCCGAGGTCCCGCACGCGGAACTTCCCGCGCCCGCCATCGAGGCGGCCGGGCGCACCCTCCGCAAGCGGCGCCGGCGCACCACCGCGGTGCTCACCTCCGTGGGCGCCCTGCTCCTCGTACCCCTGGTCGTGGGGGCGATGCGCGGCTCGGACTCCGGGTCCGGCGGGGTCACGGTCTCCGTGGAGCGGGCGGCGGTCCGGGTCGTGACACCCGGAGAGCGGGTGACCGCCGCGCCCGGTGTGCAGTTCTGGCTCTCCAAGGACGGTACGCATCTGTCGGCGCCGGGACAGCCGAACCAGTTCCGCGACGCCGGGAAGGGCGACTCGGAGGAGGGCGGGGCCGGAAGTCCCGCCCTGACCCTCTGGGCGGACTCCACGGACGGGAAACGGATCTTCCTCTCCGGTGTCCACCGGGGCAGCCGCGAGGCATCGCGCGTCGAAGTCCGCACGACCGAGGGCACGTTCACCGCCCGCCTGCTCACCCTGGCGGGCTCCCCCGGCTGGTCCGCCTGGTACGTGGACGCCCCGCTCACCGGCGGCGGCACGTCCTCGCCGGGCATCACGGTGAAGGCCTACGACTCCGCCGGCACCCTCCTCGCACGGACGGACACCCCCTCATGAACGCCCGCGTGAAGACCCGTACGAAGACCCGCGTGAACCCCCGCGCCCTGCTCCGCCGCGGCGGGACCCGGCTCCGCGGCATCGGCACGTTCCTGCGGCGGACGCGTCTGCGCAGGCGCCGCACGCGCGCCCGCCGCCTGCGCCGTGTGCTGGCCGCCCTGCTGACGCTGTTCCTTCTCGTCTGCGCCGCGGTCGTCGTCGCGTACCGGATGACGCCCATCCCCGAGCCGCATCCGGAGACCGTCAGCCAGAGCACGGTCTTCGTGGACTCCGGCGGCGAGTACCTCGGCAGGCGCGGACCGGTCGACCGCCAGGACATCCCCCTCAAACAGGTCCCGCGGCACGTCCAGGACGCCGTGATCGCCGCGGAGAACCGCTCCTTCCGTACGGACTCGGGGGTCGCCCCCTCCGCGATCCTGCGGGCCGCCCTCGCGACCGTGACGGGCGGCGACCGCCAGGGCGGCTCCACCATCACCCAGCAGTACGTGAAGAACGCCCTGCTGACGCCCGAGCAGTCCCTCAAGCGCAAGGCGCACGAGGCGCTGATCGCCGTGAAACTGGACCGCACGAGGTCCAAGGACGACATCCTCGGGGGCTACCTCAACACCGTGTACTTCGGCCGCGGCGCCGCCGGCATCGAGTCGGCCGCACGCAACTACTTCGGCGTCGGCGCCCACGACCTGACGGTCTCCCAGGGCGCCGCCCTCGCCTCCATCCTCAACCTGCCCTCGTACTACGAACGGGCGGGCGCGGACGCGAAGGTGACCGGGACGCTGGAGCGCCGCTGGGTGTGGGTGCTCGACGCGATGGCGGACTCGGGCGCGATCAGCGCGCGCGAGCGGACGGCCGCCCGCTTCCCCGCCTTCCGCTTCTATCCGCCGGGCGGCTCGAACGGCCAGCGGCAGTACCTGATCGACACGGCGTCCGCCGAGGCCGCCGACCGGCTCGGCATCACGGAGGACCAGCTGGCGCGCGGCGGCTACAAGGTGCACACCACCTTCGACCTCGGCCTCCAGGACGAGACGGCGGAGCTGGTGCGCGAGCGGACACCCGACGGTGACGCGGGCGGCAAGGGCAGCAAGGACGGCAAGGGCGGCAAGGGCGTCGCGGACGGCAAGGGTGCCCGGCTGCACACGGCGGTCGTCGCGACCGTCCCCGGCGACGGCGCGGTCCGGGTGCTGTACGGCGGAGCGGACTACGCCCACCAGCCGTTCAACGACGCCGTCGACGGTGCGGTCGAGGCGGGCACGGTCCTCGAACCGTTCTCCTACAAGGGCCTGCGGTTCGGCGACCCGCTGGGCAAGCTCGCCGAGGAGACGGCTCCCACCCCGCTGCGGCTGAACTCGGCGTACGCCACGCTGGCCGCCGACGGCACCTACGCGGCCCCGTACACCGTCGCGAAGATCACCAAGGCGGGCCGTACGGTCCACACCGCACGTCCGAAGACGCGTACCGCGATGGACGGCAAGGCGACGGCGGTGGTCACCGAACTGCTGAACGCGCGGCAGGGCGTCCGGGGCGGGGCCTATGTGCCCGGCGTCAAGGACGGGGCCTTCCTCCCGGCCAGGGCCGTGCCCGCGACGCCGGTCGGGCATTCGGCCGGTGCGGGCAGCGGGCCGGGCGCGCGGACGGCCTGGCGGAGCGTGTACTCGCCCCGGCTCGCCCTCACCCTCGCCCTGTTCGCCGAGCGCGGCGGAAAGCCCGTGCGGGTCGCGGGCCTCACCGGCAGCCTCCCGCCCGACACGTACGCGGCCCTGACGGCGGACGAGGTGTGGAACCTGGCCGGCTCCCCCGGCGGCCGGTCCCCGCAGAGACCCGAACCGACGGCGGCGCCGCTTCCCTAGACGGGCTCGGGGAGGGGCTCGGCGGGTCACCCGGACAGCCCCTCCCGTTGGTCGGCGGGGCGGGGCCGTGATGCGGTGGGCGGGTGCCCGGTGACCAGGTCCAGCCCGACCCGCGCATGCTGCTGACCCAGACGGAACTGGCGGCGCTCGCGGACGCCGTTCGCCGCTCCGAGAACGTGGGGGAGTCCGCGGAGCGGCTGCTCGACGAGCTGACGCTGGCCCGGGGGCTCCTCGACCACTGCCCGGCCGGTATCGCCGTACTCGACGGCGAGCTGCGCTACCTCTACCTCAACGACGCTCTCGCGCGGCTCAACGGCGTCCCGGCCGCCGAGCACCTCGGCCGCCGGCTGCGGGACGTGCTGCCGGACCTGGAGGCCTCGGAGCAACTGCTCGCGAAGGTGCTGCGTACGGGAGTTCCGCAGGTCATCACCGTCGGCGGACAGACCCCGGCCGACACGACGGGCGACAACCGGTGGTGGCTGGGCGCCTACCACCGGCTGTCCGGGCCGTCCGGCGAGGTCCTCGGGGTGGCCGGGGTCGTCATGGAGGTCACCGACGCGCTGCGCGGGCGCGAGGACCTCGTCCGGGCGCGCAACCGCATGGCGCTGCTCGACGAGGCGAACCGCAGCACCGGCGCGACCCTCGACCTCGGCCAGGCCTGTCAGGCGCTGGCCGACCTGCTGGTGCCGCGCTTCGCGGACTACGCGGCGGTGGACGTGGTCGACCCGGAGGGCACGCCCCAGGTGCCCTCGGACCGGTATCCGCTGCGGCTGCGCCGGATCGCGCTCGCCACCACGCCGGAGCTGGCGGAGGTGTCCTCGCCGCTCGGCCTCCTCGGCGAGTTCGTCGTGTACCCGGCCGGTTCCCCCATGGCCCACGTGCTCGCCGACCGGCGCCCGCTCGTCCTCACCCACCCGGCCGACGAGGCCATGCGCCAGTTCGCCCTCTCCCCCGAACGCAAGGAGCACTTCCGCCGGATGGGCGCGCACTCCGGGATCTATCTGCCCCTCGCGGTCGACGAGGAGCCGGTGGGCGCGGTGATCGTGTTCCGGGCCGGTGACTCCGCCCGCCTCACCGACGCGGACGCGGAACTGCTCGGCGACCTCACCGACCGGGCCGCCACGGGCATCGCGCACGCGGTCCGCTACACCCGCGAGCACGAGACGGCGCTGGAGATGCAGCGGGCCTTCCTGAACACGCCGACCGTCACGGGCCCCGGGGTGGAGACCCTCGGTCGCTATCTGCCGGCGGGCGCGGGCGCCGAGGTGGGCGGCGACTGGTTCGACACGCTCGCGCTGCCCCACGGCCGCACCCTGCTGGTGGTGGGGGACGTCATGGGGCACGGGATCCGCGCGGCGGCCGCGATGAGCGAGTACCGCTCGGTGCTGCGCACCCTGGCCGTCCAGAGCAGCACCCCGGACTTCATCCTGCTCCAGGCCGAACGCACCGCGCTCACCCTGGAACTGGACCGGGTGGCGACCTGTCTGCTGGCCCTCCTGGACCCCGGCAGGCAGTGCGCCACCTTCTCCAACGCGGGCCACGTCCCCCCGCTGCTCGTGGCCCCGGACGGCACCCGCACCCTGCTCGGCCTCCCGGTCGCCCCGCCCCTGGGAGTGGGCCTGGGCTCCTTCTCGGCCACCACGGTCCCCCTCCCTCCCGGCTCGGTCCTCCTGCTGTGCACGGACGGCCTGATCGAACGCCGCGACCGCGACATCGAAACCGGCCTCACCACCCTGGCCGACCTCCCCATCGACCCGGCGGCCCCCCTCCCCACCCTCCTGGAAACGGTCACCACCCACCTGGACCCGTCCACCTCGGAAGACGACGTGGCCATCCTCCTGGCCCGCACGGGCCCCCCACCCCCACACACGGACCACTTGCCGTGGCTGCCGCAGGGCTGGCTGGGCGAGCGGGACCTCATGCCTCCACGATGATCGTGCCTATCGCCGATTCCGGGCCGGGGCCCTGGGGGCGGTCGACCTTCCACCAGCCCAGGACGTCCGGGTATTCCGGCTGGGGGACCGTGCGGCCCTCTGCGGTCATCAGGCGGCCCTGGTACGCCTGGGCGTAGCGGGCCCGGACCGAGTACGTGCCGGGTTCGTCGGGGACGACGATCTCGCAGGACACGTCCACCCATTCCGCCGGGCCCGGGTTGTCCTCCGCCAGCGCCTCGACGCTCGACCCGGCGTTGACCGTCTTCAGGCCGCCCCCGCTGCGCTGCTTGCCGTTCCACACCGACGCCTGGGCCCGGTCCTCGCCGGCCAGTCCGACGATCACCTGGTTGATGGCGTTGCCGCACATCGAGCAGTCGTGCAGCACCTCGAACTCGACCCGGTGCGCACCGCCTCCCCGCACTCTCACCGCGGCGCCCAGGCCGTCGATCCGTACCGCACGGATCCTGAACCGCGACGGCTCCACCATCTCGGTTCCGGGTGTTGGAGCCTCGGCCCGGTGGGCATCGCCGTGACTCGCCTTGTCAGTCATGTGCCGAGTCAACAGGCCGCCACTGACAACGAACCGGCGAACGGGCTAATCGGCGACTCACCGTTTCTCGTACGGGTCCGAGGGTGCCTTCGTCCTCTTCACCGACACGGCGTCCAGTACGGGGCGGGCCGCGTCCGTGCCGGGCTTCCCCGTGGGGTGCCACGTTCCGGTGACCGTCACCCAGGTGTCGGCCGCCGGGGCGTCCTCGCCTCGGATCTCGACCTTCAACGCCTGCGCGTCGGCGGCGCAGCAGGTGACGCGGAGGCGGGCCACGGACCAGGCGCCGTCGTCGTCGCGGGTCACGAAGCCGGTCAGCCGGACCGTGCGCCCCTTCAGGGACGCGCCCGTGTCCCACTCCGCCCGCGAGGCGAACGCGCCCAGGGTCAGGTCGAGGGGGTCCCCGGCGGGCAGCTCGGGGAAGGTGCCGGCGCCCTGCGCGGCGACCCGCGCCTCCTCGCGTTCCGCGCTGTACGAGCCGAGCGCGGGCGGCGGGAAGAGGAGCAGGGCCAGGGCGGGGGCGGTGAGGAGCCAGGCGATGCGGGGGTTACGGGCGTGGGCGTGGGCGTGGGCGTCCTGACGGTCGGGGTCGGCGGCTTCGTCGTACCCCTCGTCCTCGTCGTGGGTTCGGGCGAGCAGGCCGAGGAGGCCGAGTGCGATCAGTACTCCGCCGGAGACCACGAGGTACGGGCGCAGGCCCTCCTTCACATAGCGCAGGTACAGCTCGCTGAAGAGGGCGATGCGCAGCAGCGCCGAGCCGCACAGGATCAGCAGCACACCCTGCGGACGCAGGCGCAGGCGCAGGCGCCGGCGCGGACTCTGGCTTTCGCGGACGCTCACAGCAGCCACCCGCCCACCAGCACGCTGCTCACCACGGCCACCACCCACGTCACGGCCGAGAACCGCACCGCGAACGCCCGCCCGAAGGTCCCCGCCTGGAGAGCGACGAGCTTCAGGTCGACCATGGGCCCGACGACCATGAAGGCCAGCCGGGCCGTGGGCGAGAACCCGGTCAGCGAGGCCGCCACGAAGGCGTCCGCCTCGGAGCACACGCACAGCACGACGGCGAGGACGGCGAGCAGCAGCACCGACAGCCAGGGCGAGCCGGTGAACACGTCGAGCAGGGACCGCGGCACCAGGATGTTGAACGTCGCCGCGGCGGCCGCCCCCAGCACGAGGAACCCCCCGGCGTGCAGGAAGTCGTGCTGCAGCCCGTCCCGGAAACCCCGCCACCCGCCCGCTCCGGAGGCTCCGCCGCCCGCGCGCCGTACGGACGGCAGCCACTCCTCCTTGCCGAACCGCACCCACAGCCACCCCATCGCGACCGCGGTGGCGAGGGACGCGACGAGCCGGGCGCCGACCATGGCCGGATCTCCCGGGAAGGCGATGGAGGTGGCGACGAGGACGACCGGGTTGATGGCGGGCGCGGACAGCAGGAAGGCGAGCGCGGCGGCCGGCGCGACCCCGCGCCGCATCAGGCTGTCGGCCACGGGCACGGACGCGCACTCGCACCCCGGGAGCACGGCCCCGGCCGCCCCGGCGACGGGTACGGCGAGCGCCGGGTTCTTCGGCAGTACGCGCCGGAAGACCCGCTCGGGAACGAACGCGCCGATCGCCGCCGACACGACCGTGCCCAGCAGCAGGAAGGGGATGCCCTGCACGGCGACGGCGGTGAACACGGTCCACCAGGCGGCCATGGCGGGGGTGGCGAGATCGAGCACGACCACCGGCCCGAGCACCGACCCGACGGTGACGACGGCGAGCAACGCCACCCCGCCGACCACCGTGTACACGAGCGCCCGGGCGACCACGCGCGCCGCGTCGGCTGCGTTCCGTCCGTTTTCCATACGAAGAGGCAGGCTAACGGCAGGTCCTGTGCACGCCCCGCGCGGGAGCTGAGCAAGCCCTGTCAGCGCCGGGGCGCTGTTTCGGCTGCGGGCCGGTGGGGGCCGGCCGCGCAGTTCCCCGCGCCCCTGACGGGGCCCGGGCGCCTAATGAGGAACCGCGTTCGCCGCGCTCACCAGCGCGGCGAACGCAAACACAGCCGCACCGAACGCCGCGATGAACCGAGCCGGAAGATAGCGCGTGGCAATGCGTCGGAACACGGCGACAACCTCGCATCGTCAACGTAGGCCAGCGTATTAAACGTGCTTCATCGTGCGCTTAACGCGCCGCTTAACCTAGGGCGTGTTCGCCTCCGGGGCAAGGGCCGCATTGAGCCGATCGACGGCCTCCCCGCAAGAGTTAACTTGCCCGTTTCAACAGGAAGTTGGATAGCGGACAGGAGTAAGTCGGCTTACTGGCATGCTTACGCCATGGCCGAGCGCGACGACCCGGGAATCATCGGGCGCAGAGTGCAGCAACTGCGTACGGAACGCGGGCTGACACAGAAACAACTGGCGGAACCCGCCTACACCCCCGCGTACGTCTCCACGCTGGAGGCAGGACGCGTGCGGCCCTCCGAGGAGGCGCTGCGGCACATCGCCGAACGGCTCGGGGTCGCCTACGAGGAACTGGCCACCGGCCGGCCCGCCCACCTCGCCACCGACCTGCGGCTGAGGCTCACCGACGCCCAGCGCACCCTGGCGACCGGCGAGGCGGAGATCGCCGCCGAGCAGTACACCGCGCTGCTCGCGGAGGCGCAGGACCTCGGCCTGGACGCCGAGTGCGCCGCCGCCCTGCTCGGCCTCGGCGAGTGCGCCATGGACACCGGCGACCTGACGACGGCCCGGGCGCGTTTCGAGGAGTCCGAGAAACGGCTCGCGGACGAACCGCTGCCCGTCCGCGTCCCGGCGCTGCGCGGCCGTGCGGTCTCGCACTACCTCGCGGGCGAGCTCCGGTACGCCTGCTACCTGCTCGAATCCGCCATCGACGAGCTGAACAAGGGCGGGCTGCACGACCCGGACGCCCTGCTGCTGCTCTACGCGGCGGTGATCGCGCCCTACATGGACATGGGGGCGCACGCGCGGGCGGCGCAGGCGGCGGAGTTCGCGCTCGCACTGGCCCCGCAGGTCGGCGATCCCGCGCTGCTGGCGCGTATGCACCGGTCCGTGGCCCGCACGATGATCGCCGAGGGGCGGATGGCCGAGGCCGACGCGTCCCTGGGCAAGGCGGCGGAGCTGTACCGGCAGCTCCAGATCCGTACCGAACTGGCCAACTGCCACTGGATGCGCGGATATCTGTACGCGCAGAACGGTGATCTGGAGCGCGCCGAGAGCGAGTTGCGCGAGGCGCAGGCCATGCACTCCGCGCAGCGCGCCGCGCTCTACACCAGCCAGGTCGCGGTGGAACTGGCGGACGTGCTCCACCGGCGCGGCAAGTCGCAGGAGGCCGCGACCCTGCTGCACGGCGTGCTGGGCGACCTCAGCTCGGAGCGCGGGGCGGTCCACTCCGCGGGCGCGCACCGGCTGCTCGGCATCATCGCGGAGGACGGCCGGGACACCGAGACGGCCGAGGAGCACTACGTGCGGGCGCTCAGCCTGCTGGAGCGGGCGGGCGCGGCGGGGGATCTGGCCGACCTGTGCCGTCTGCTCGGCGATCTGCTGCGGCGTACGGGGCGGATCGACGCGGCGCTGGACGCGTACCGGACGGGGCTCGGGCATCGCACGGCTCCCGGCACGACGACGCTGGGGCCGGCGCCGGCGCATCCGCCGCTCTGACGGGTCCCACGGGTCCACGGGTGCCACCTGCCCCGATGTGACGGAAACCATCCGAAATCCCCCTCCTGGCACCGCTCCACCCGCTTTACGGTGGACGAATGTCATCCGCCGCCCCCCTGACCCCGCTGGTCGAGATCGCCCGCACGTACGCGCCGCGCTTCGCGGAGTTCGCGTTCGAGCCGGCGTTCACGGCGGCGGTGGACCAGCATGTGGCGGAGTTGCGCGACCGGCTGACGGTGGGGGGTCCCGGGCTGGTCCCGCTGCCGCCGGATCGCGAGACCCTCACGGACTACGCCCTCGGCTTCCTGGACGGGCTCGCGGAGACGGACTGGGCGGAGCCGGTGGGCCACGACTACGCGGTGTGCCGTCTGACCGCGATCACGTGGCTGATCCACCACCACGCCCTGATCCCACCGCAGCGCGACCACTAGCCGTGGGGGCACGACTTCACCTGCGGCCCGGTGGGGGCCTAGCGCGCAGTTCCCCGCGCCCCCAGGGGGTGGGGCGTCCGCCGGAATGTCGTCTGCCGGCCGCACATGGCCGGCCGCGCAGTTCCCCGCGCCCCTGAAAAGCGGGGCTGCGCCCCTGCCTTTCGTCTTTTAGGGGCGCGGGGAACTGCGCGGCCAACCCCCACCGGCCCGCAGACGCCCTCAAGGGGCGCGGGGAACTGCGCGCTCAGCCCCCGCCGGGCCGCAGATGACGTACGGCCGTCACATGTCCATCGTCGAGCCCGGGCCCGGGCCAGGGCCCGCGGCCCGATCCGTCCGCTCCCTCGCCGGCTGCCCGCGCAGGGCGTCGTCACGGCCCGACTGGTACGCCGACATGCTCCCCTTCGCGTTCACGCTCTCCCGCTCGGCCGTGTCGAGCCACCGCTCCCACCGCTGCCGCATCGGCATGATCATGCCGCCGCCCACACCGACGATCAGGACACCTGCCACGGCCGCGAGCGCCGCGTACAGGACCGGCTGGGTGACCGTCGTCGCGATGCCCGCCTGGCCGAGCGCCGCGATCACGCCCAGCGCGAGGATGGCGGCCCACATCATGGTCGCCACCGTCCGCCCGTAGGAGACGGACGACAGCGCGCTGCCCACGATCGTGCGGACGCCGTTCGCGATGGCCATCGCGATCACCACGAGGACCACGGCGACGATGCCGCGCGGCAGCCACGCCACGATCCCGTTGATCATCTCGCTGACGGGGTTCGCGCCGAAGACGCCGAGCGCGAGCTGCAGCGTGATCAGCATCAGCGCGTAGTACACGATCTTGCAGATGATCCCCGTCATGTCGTACTTGGACTCGCTCAGCAGCCGTTCCGTGCCGGCCCGCTCCGACAGGCGCTCGGAGCCCACCTTGCGCAGGACCCGGTCCAGTACGCGGGCGATCATCTTCGAGATGACCCAGCCGATCACCAGGATGACGAGGAACCCGATGAGTTTGGGGACGAATGTCGCGATCTTCGACCAGGCGTCGTCGAGCCCCTGGGTGAAGTTGATGGCGAGCGTGCCTGCCATGCCGCACTTCCTTCGGTGGGTGTCGTCCCCCTCCCTCGTGGATAGCAGCGACACCCCGTCGCAACCGCGCTGAACACCGCCATACGGGTGACACGCGCCGCATACGCTGACGAGGTGACCTCTCCCGCCGAACCCGCCGCCGAGCCCTCCGCCGCGGGACCCTCCGCCGCCGCGCGCACCGCCCTGGACCTCACCGCCGACCTCCCGCTGTCCGCACTGGAGGACCTCTACCGGGACCTCCACCGGCACCCCGAGCTGTCGGCACGCGAACACCGCACGGCCGGGGTCCTCGCCGGACGCCTGCGCGAGGCCGGGTACGAGACCGCCGAGGGCGTCGGCGGCACCGGCGGCCCGGGGGTCGTCGGGGTGCTGCGCAACGGCGACGGGCCGACCGTCCTGCTGCGCGGCGACATGGACGCGCTGCCGGTCACCGAGGAGACCGGGCTGCCGTACACCTCCGAGAACCCCGGTGTCATGCACGCCTGCGGCCACGACCTGCACGTCACCTGGCTGACCGGCGCCGCCGAGGCGCTCGCCGCCGGGCGGGACACCTGGTCCGGCACGCTGCTGGTGGTCGGGCAGCCCGCCGAGGAGACCGGTACGGGCGCCGCCGCGATGGTGGCGGACGGCCTGTACGAGCGTTTCCCGCGCCCGGACGTCCTGCTCGCCCAGCACGCGGCCCCCGGCCCGGCCGGGCTGTACGCGCACACGCCGGGCCTGATCATGTCGGCGTCCACGGACGTCGACATCGTCGTGCACGGGGTGGGCGGGCACGGTTCACGGCCCGAGGCGACCGTGGACCCGGTGGTGACGGCCGCGTACATCGTGACGCGGTTGCAGAGTGTCGTCTCGCGCGAGATCGCGGCCCGCGAGTCGGCCGTGCTGACCGTGGGCCGCATCGAGGCGGGCACCCGGCACAACATCATCCCCGCCGAGGCCCGCATCTCCCTCAACCTCCGTACGCAGTCGGCCGAGGTACGGGAGCGGATGCTCGCCTCGATCCGGCGTATCGCGGCGGGCGAGTGCGCGGCGGCGGGCTGCCCGCGCGAACCGTCCGTGACGGTGAGCGGGAGTTTCCCGGTGACCGTGAACGACGCCGACACCGACCGCCGGGTCGCGGCCGTGCACGGCGAGGTCTTCGGCGCGGGCACGGTCCTCGACTTCGGCCCGGTCATGGGCAGCGAGGACTTCCCGCTCCTCGCGGAGGGCGGCCCCGGCGGCAAGATCCCGTACGCCTACTGGTTCGTGACGAGCACACCGGCGGAGGTCTGGAACGCGGCCGCGGCCAGGGCCGGGGACGACCTCCTGGAACAACTGGCCGCCGTCCCCAGCAACCACAGCCCGCACTTCGCCCCGGACCTGGCGACGGTCGGCCCCGGCGTACGGACGCTGGTGTCGGGCGCGCTGGAGATGTTCGCCGGCCAGGGCCTGTCCGGCTAAGGACTCACCTGTGTGCCGAGCCGGCTGAGGTTGCGCCGGATGTCGTCCAGTGCGCCCTGCCGGCGCCCGGGAACCCGTCCGCGCAGATCGGCCAGCGCGGGCCCCAGCTCACGGGCCCGCGCCGAGTCGCCGATCCGGCCCCACTGGTGGTGCGCCCGGTCGACGGCCGCCTCGACGGCGGGGGCGTCGGAGGGCTGCCCCGCGGTCAGCCGCGCGTCGGCCACCGCGAGCCAGATCCGGCAGCTCAGCTCGGCGTCGCCCGCGAACATGGCCAGGTCCGCGCGCACCTCCATCCAGTGCACGACCTCGTCGGCGCCCGGCCCGTACGTCCGCAGCGCGGTCCGCTCCCACTGCTCGGCCAGCACGGCGGCCTCGGCGTGCCGGCCGCTCTGCACGGCGGCGGTGATCTCGGCGTGCGGATCCGCCGGGGCGGGCGCGGGCGCGAGCGTGGGAACGGGAGGCGGCACCGTCACGGGCGGCACCGTCACGGGCGGGGCCGCGGGCATCGGCACGGCGGCGAGGTAGGGCGCGGGCCCAGGCACAGGTGCGGGCGCGGGCATGGGTGCGGGCACGGACGCGGGCATGGGTGCGGGCGCCGGTGCCGCCGCGTACCCGTGGGCCGTGGCCGGCCCCGGCATCGGAACCCCTGCCCGGTACCTGGGTTCGACCGCGAGGACGAGGTCCCGCCGGGCGGAGTCCGGGTCCTCGCCGTACGAGCGGGTCAGCGCCTGCTGGTGGAGCTGCGCGAGCGGCGGACGGTGACCGCTGCGGAGGATCGTGGCCAGGGACTTCATGTACGTGGGCACCGCCATCGCGCGGCGCGGGGGAGGCGGGGCCACACGGCCGTACAGCGCGACCCCAGGACCCCCGGTGAGGGGCTGGCCCGCCAGGTGCTGCCAGGTCTCCGCGTCGGTGTGCAGATCGACGAGGAGGGTCGTGCTGCCCGGGGCGCGCAGGCGGAGCTCCTCACGGATCCAGTGCCACGGGAAGCCGGTGTAGCGGACGGTCGCGGGGGTCGTCCGGGCGAGCGCCAGGTGCGGACGCCGCTGTCTGCGGTCCAGTTGGAGCTGCCCGGTGAGGAAGACCGTGAGCGGACCGGGGGCCGTCGCGGCGGCCCGCAGCCGGGTCAGGACGGCCTGCGGCTGCAGGGGGTCGGCGAGTTCGACCACGTTCGCGGTGTCGGTGCCGGAGAGCACGGAGGGCGCCACCGCGGCGAGTACGGGGAGTACGGACGCGGCGTCGACGAGGCAGCCCTTGCCCGCCGGCGACGCGGCGATCAGCAGTACGGTTCCGGGCATCGCCGTCTCCCTCCCCTTCGCTTCCCTTCGATCACCACGGCAGCACGGTAACCGGTGCGGGTGCAAAGGGGGTTGTGGTGGGGGCGATAGGGGGTGGGTGGTGGCGGTTTGTTCGGCCACCGTCTCACCCGCGAACCGGGCGGACCGCGCGGACCGCGAAGATCGTCGTGTCGTCCACCAGGTGGCCCGTGCTGTGGCGGAGGGTGCCCTCGCGGACCAGTTCCACCAGGTGTCGGGGGTGGGTGAGGCCGGGGTCGACGGAGACGGCCAGGGCGACGCGTTCGTGGAGCGGGAAGAAGGCCCCCTCGGCGTCCCGGGCCTCGGTCACGCCGTCCGTGACGAGCAGCAGGGTCTCGTCGGCGGCGAAGGGGACCCGGCGGACCGGCGGGACGCCCGAGGCAGGACCGGCCAGCCCGCCGAAACCGAGCGGCAGGCCGTCGCCGGGCGGCAGGAGGCGTACCCCGGACGGTCCGGCCACCAGCGGGGGCTCGTGCCCGAAGTTGACGACCTCGATATGGCCGCCGGGAGCGCCCGGCGGCGGGAACCCGACGAGGACCGCGGTCGCGAAGCGTTCCACGCCGCGGGCCGGTTCCTCGCCCAGGTCGGCCACGTACTGCCGCTGGCGGCGCATCCGCACCTCCAGCCGTTCGGCGACGACGCCAAGCGACGCCTCGTGGTACGCGGCCTCGCGGAACGTGCCGAGCAGCGCGGCGGCGGCGTCCACCGCGGGCAGGCCCTTTCCCTGTACGTCGCCGAGGAGGACGCGGGTGCCGTGCGGGCCGGGCTGGATGTCGTAGAAGTCGCCGCCGACACGGGCCTCGATGTCGGCGGCGAGGTAGACGGCCGCGTGGTCCAGGCCGGCCCAGGGGGTGGGCATCGGGCGCAGCACGGTACGGCGGGTCGTGTCGGCGACGTCCCGCATGTGCAGCATGCGGCGCTCTTCGCGCACGCGCACGGCACACGCCATGGTGGCCAGGGCGCCGCCCACGGCGACGAGGATGAAGTCGGGCAGGCCGGTCTGGTCCTGGTGCGGCCAGGCGGCGTCCACCTCGATGTACGTGACGAGGGCGAGGGCGGCGAGGACGGCCGTGCCTCTGACTCCGCAGATCGCCGCGGCGATGCCGGGGACGAGGACGATCCAGGAGATGATCCTGAACTCGCCCGAGGTGTTGCTGTCGATCACGGCGATCGCGGTGAGGAGGAGCAGTGGGGGTGCCCAAGCGACGCTGCGTCCGCGCACGCGGAGCAGTTGCTGCCGCTGGGCCCGCGTTCTGTGCTCCGCGCCGCCGCTCACCCGCCCAGCGAAGCACGCACACGCACGCGCCGCACGCCGGACTCCCCGGCTCCGCCACCCCGACTCCATGCGACCTGCGGGTCCGGTGGGGGCGGGCCGCGCAGTTCCCCGCGCCCCTCAAAAGCGGGGCTACGCCCCAGCTTTTGCCCCGGGGAGCGGCGCAGCCGCTCTAGGGGCGCGGGGAACTGCGCGAACGGCCCCCACCGGCCCGCGGACGAGAGCCTAAAACTTGCCCTCCCCACCCCCCAGGTGTGACCTGGAAGGCGGGGGCGAGGAAGAGAGGAGTGCTGTCATGGCTCACACGGCACCCGCAAGGACCGGCCCACGAACCACCCACCACCCCACCATCCCGCTGAAGGCGAAACTCGTACTGCCCGCGCTCGCCGGCATCGTCTACGGCCTCTGGACCTCCGGCATAGACCGCCACGCAGGCCCGATCACCGGCTGGAACGTCCTCCTGGGCGTCGTCTCGGCCCTCGCGTTCGCCGCGGCCGCGTACGGCGTCCACGCCATCGCCCCCCGCCTGCCACGCGAACTGCGCGCGGCCACCTGGGCGGCGTTCGCGGGCATCGCGTTCGGCTTCATCTACAGCCTCACGGACGCCGGCATCGTCAAGACCGTGCTCCTGTCCCTCGTGATCGCCGCAGGCATCCTCGCGGTGGTCTTCTACCGCTACTACACGACCGAGGACTGACACCCCAGGACTACGGGGCCCCGGCTCGAAAGCCGGGGCCCCGCCCTCCTCGGACCGCTCACCTCCCGCCGGGCACCCACTCCCAGCCGGAGTCCGTGGAGCCCGAAGCCTCGTCCCACCGATCCCACCGGTCCTTCCAGGCCCCCTCGCAGGGGTCGGAACACTTCGGCACACCCTCCCCGCCGAGGTCGACGAACGCCGCGCTCGCCCAGGCCCGCGCCCCCACGAGCCAGTACCAGTGCGGGTTGCCGAAGACGTGCGAGCCCCGCGTCACGCACGCGACCCGGTCCTGACTGCCGGGCGAGAGCCGGTCGACGATCGTCGAGCCGAGGTCGGGGCGGGCCCGTACCTTCAGATCGCCGTGGGAGACGACGGTCCCCCACACGGGGTCCCCGCCACGGCGGTCGCCGCGCTGGTCGCCGAGGTCGCCCGCAGTCGCCGTACCTGCGGCCGCGACGGCCAGCACACCGCCGCTGACCAGGGCGGTTCCAAGGGTCCTGAGAGCCAGGGTGACACGCATGATCGGCCTCCTCTCCCCCGAAACCAGGTAACACCCGTTCGGGTCAACCCTCCACCGGAGACCCGAGACCCCGCCCCACCGATGAGTTTTCGCGACCCCGGGGGTCTGCATTCCGAAACCAGCTACCAGCTACGAAACCAGTCACCAGAACGACGCGGATGGGCGGACCGACATGACGAGCAGCAACCGCACCGACCACCGGGCCGGGCCGGCCATCGAGACCGCGGGCCTGGTGAAGACCTTCGGCGACATCCGCGCGGTCGACGGCGTGGACCTGCGGATCGAACCGGGCACGGTGTACGGCCTGCTGGGCCCGAACGGCGCGGGCAAGACCACGACCGTGCGCATGCTGGCGACCCTGCTGCGCCCCGACGGCGGCGAGGCCCACGTCTTCGGCCACGACGTCGTACGGGAGGCGGACGCGGTACGCGGCCTGGTGAGCCTCACCGGCCAGTACGCGTCCGTGGACGAGGACCTGACCGGCACCGAGAACCTCGTGCTGCTGGCCCGGCTGACGGGCCACGCCAAGAAGGCCTCGTACGACCGCGCGGCCCAACTCCTGGACGCCTTCGGCCTGTCGGAGGCGGCGGGCCGCCAGGTGAAGAACTACTCGGGCGGCATGCGGCGCCGTATCGACATCGCCGCGTCCATCCTCAACACCCCGGACCTGCTGTTCCTGGACGAGCCGACGACGGGCCTCGACCCGCGCAGCCGCAACCAGGTGTGGGAGATCGTGCGGGCGGTCGTCGCCCAGGGCACCACGGTCCTGCTGACCACCCAATACCTCGACGAGGCGGACCAGTTGGCGTCCCGGATCGCCGTCATCGACAAGGGAAGGGTGATCGCGGAGGGCACCAAGGGCGAGCTGAAGGCGTCGGTGGGCGCGGGCGCCGTGCACGTACGGCTGCGGGACGCGGACCGGCGGCCGGACGCCGAGCGGGTGCTGCGGCAGGCCCTGGGCGCGGACGTCCAGTTGGAGCCGGACCCGGTGGCGCTGACGGCCCGGGTCGGCAACGGCTCGCCGGACGGCGCGGCAGCCGCCGAGAAGGCGTCCCGCGCCCTCGCCGAACTCGCCCACGCGGGCATCACCGTGGACAACTTCTCCCTCGGTCAGCCGAGCCTGGACGAGGTCTTCCTCGCCCTCACCGGAAAGCCCGACGGCCGGACCGACGGCCAGCCTGACGGTCGGCCTGACGGCCGACAGGACGGCCCGCCCGACAGCCGACCCGAACCCCAGCCGACGCTGAAGAAAGAGGCCACGGCATGAGCACCGCGACCCAGTCCCCCGGCAGCGGAACCGCGACCGCGGACACCGCGGACCTCGCGCCGGTCCGTACCGAGAGCCTCGCCGCGATCCTGGTCGCCGGCGAGCGTCCGCCGCGCCCGAACGCCCTCCAGGCCTCGCTCACCTTCGGCTGGCGGGCGATCCTCAAGATCAAGCACGTACCGGAGCAGCTCTTCGACGTGACGGCGTTCCCGATCATGATGGTGCTGATGTACACGTACCTGTTCGGGGGCGCGCTCGCCGGTTCCCCCGAGGAGTACATCCAGTACCTGCTCCCCGGCATCCTCGTGATGTCGGTCGTCATGATCACGATGTACACGGGCGTCTCGGTCAACATCGACATCGCGAAGGGCGTCTTCGACCGCTTCCGCTCGCTGCCCATCTGGCGCCCGTCGACGCTGGTCGGTTATCTGCTCGGGGACGCCCTGCGCTACACGATCGCGTCGGTCGTGATGCTCGCGGTGGGCCTGATCATGGGCTTCCGTCCGGACGGCGGCGTCCAGGGAGTGGTGGCGGGCGTCGTCCTGCTGATCGTCTTCTCGTTCGCCTTCTCCTGGGTGTGGACGATGTTCGGACTGCTGCTGCGCACGGAGAAGTCGGTCATGGGCGTGAGCATGATGATCCTGTTCCCGCTGACCTTCCTCAGCGACATCTTCGTCCGCCCCGAGACGATGCCGGGCTGGCTCCAGGCCTTCGTCAACAACAACCCCGTCACGCATGTCGCCTCGGCGGTCCGCGGCCTGATGGAGGGCTCCTGGCCGGCCGCCGAGATCGCGTGGTCGCTGGGCTGGGCCGGGGTGCTGGTCGCGGTCTTCGGCCCGGTCACGATGAGGCTCTACAACCGCAAGTAGGCAGGCCTTCCGGAGCCCGCCGAAGACCTTCCGGCGTTCACCGAACGCCGTCCGGAGCTCGGCGAACGCCGTCCGGGTCCCCCGGAAGAACGCAATCCGCGTCCGGATGCAGTCACCCCGGCCGTGCCCCGATGGCGAGGGGCCCGGCCGGGGCCCTTCCTTGAGGGGTGCGGAAAGACACCGGATCCGACCCCGGCTCCGACCCCGGCCACTCGGCGCTGCGGAACGTCCTCTCGGCGCTGCTGATCGTGCTCGCCTGCGTCCTCGTGCCGCTGGGCGGGCTCTCGGCGTGGGCGAAGTACGAGATCGGCGACACCGGGCGGTACGTCGACACGATGGCGCCGCTCGCCGCCGGACCCGACGTCCAGGGCGCGATCGCGGACACCGTCACGGACGGGATCATGAGCGAGGTCGAGGTCGGGCCGCTGGAGGGGGAGGTCCGCGCGTACGTCCACCGGGCGGTGCGGTCCTTCACCGGTACGGAGGCCTTCCGGGCGGCCTGGACCACGGCGAACCGGGCCGCGCACGACGCCGTCCTGCGGGCCCTGCGCAGCGACAGCGAGGGCGCGGTCACGCTCGACCTGGCACCGGTCACCGCCCGCCTCAAGGCGCAACTGGCCGACGACCGCGTGCCGATGGCGGACCGCATTCCCGTCGAGCACACCGAGGTCACGGTCCTCGACGCCCAGGAGCTGCGTCACCTGCGGAAAGGCTTCCCCATGCTGGAGATCGCGGGCTTCTGGCTGCCGCTGGCGGCGGTCGCCCTGGCCCTCGGCGGCATCCTGCTCGCCGTACGCCGCCGCCGTGCCGTCACGGCCACCGCGCTCGGCATGGCCCTGGGCGCCGCGCTGCTGGCCCTCGCCACGGTCGTCGGCCGGGCCATGACCCTCGCGGGCCTGCCCGAGCACGTCTCGCGCGCCGCGGCGGGCGCGGTCTACGACGCCCTCACCGGGACCCTGCGCACGGCGACCTGGTTCATCCTCGCCCTCGGGCTGACGGTGGCGCTGGCGACCTGGCTCACGGACGTCCGCGCGCGACGTCGCGCAGCGTCCGCAGCGCCTGTCCCAGCACCGGTACCGGAACCGACGCGAGCCCGAGCCTGACGGCGTCCGGCGCGCCCTGCGACCCCGCCTGCCCCACGGCGAAGGCGGGCCCCGGGGTGACCGCGATCCCGCGGGCGGCGGCGGCAGCCGTGAAGGTGTCCGCGCGCCAGGGCGCGGGCAGCTCCCACCAGGCGTAGTACGCGTACGGGTCGGCCCGGACCGTGAACATGTCGAGCAGTTCCGCGACGACGCGCTGGCGCCGGGCGGCGTCGTCGCGCTTCTTGCCGACGAGCCGCTCGACGGTCCCGTCCCGGATCCACCGCGTACCCGCCTCCAGCGCGAACCGCCCAGCCGTCCACCCGCCCGACCGCAGGGCCCCGCCCACCGCCCCGGCCCGCTCCTCGGGCACGACGAGGAAACCGACGGTCAGCCCGGGCGCCACCCGCTTCGACAGCCCGTCGACGACATGGACGCGCTCGGGGGCGTACGCGGCGAACGGCACGCCTTCCTCATGGAGGAAGGACCACACACGGTCCTCGACGACGGGCAGATCCAAGTCCCGCACGACAGAGGCGAGTTCGCGCTTCCTCCGGTCCCCCGCGGTCACTCCGGTCGGGTTGTGCAGCGTCGGCTGGACGTAGAGGGCGGAGAGCGGCGCGGCGCGGTGGGCGAGGGCGACGGCATCGGGCCGCAGCCCCTCCTCGTCCGTGGCGAGCGGCACGAGCGTGCAGCCGATCCGCTCGGCGATCTCCTTGACCAGCGGATACGTCAGCGCCTCCACGCCGACCCGCCCGCCGGGCCGTACCAGCGAGGCGAGGACGCCCGCGATGGCCTGCCGGGCGTTGCCCGCGAAGAGGAGCTGCCCGGGCGCCGGCCGCCACCCGGACGCCGCCAGCAGCCCCGCGACGGCCTCGCGCGCGGCGGGGGTCCCGTCGGCCGGGACGGTACGGGTGGCCTCGCCCAGCACGTCGGGCCGCAGCAGCGGCGCGAGCCCGTCGGCCATCAGCTCCGACTGCCCCGGTACGGAGGGGTAGTTGAGCTCCAGATTGACCTTCACCTCAGGGTCGTGGTCGTGCGTGGCCTCCGTGAGGGCCCGGCCGGAGGGGGGCGGCGCGGCCCGTACGAAGGTGCCGCGGCCGACCTCGCCGACGACGAGCCCGCGCCGGACCAGCTCTCCGTACACCCGTCCGGCCGTGGACCCCGCGATGTGCCGGCGCCGGGCGAACACGCGCTGCGGCGGCAGCCGTTCGCCGGCCTTCAGCCGCCCCGAGTAGATCTCCTCGGCCAGCCGGTCGGCGATACGCCGATAGTCCTCCACGCCACTCCCTCCCGTTCTCGTATTGCACCGAGAGCAAAGATCTTATTGCACCGAGGAGTTGAGGGGATCTAGGGTCCGATCATGGCTCCCTTCCTCGCATACGAGGACAAAGGCCCGCATGCTGCCACGGCGCTGCCCCTTGTCCTGATCCACGGCCATCCCTTCGACCGGACGATGTGGGCTCCCCAGGTGGCGGCCTTCGCGCCGGACCGCCGGGTGATCGTGCCGGACCTGCGGGGCTACGGCGCGTCCCCGGTCGTGCCCGGAGTCACCCCGCTCTCCGTCTTCGCCGAGGACGTGGCGGCCCTCCTCGACGAACTCCGGGTACCCGAATTCGTCCTCGGGGGACTCTCCATGGGCGGCCAGATCGTCATGGAGTGCTACCGGCTGTTCCCCGAACGGATCCGGGGCCTGCTCCTCGCGGACACGTTCCCGGCGGCGGAGACGCCGCAGGGGCGGACGTCGCGGAACGCGATGGCCGAGCGGCTGCTCCGCGAGGGGATGGGCGGGTACGCCGAGGAGGTCCTGTACCGGATGGTGGCGCCGTACGCCCGCCCGGAGGTGGTGGCGCATGTGCGCCGCATGATGACGGGGACGTCGGCGGAGGGGGCCGCGGCGGCCCTGCGGGGGCGGGCGGAGCGGCCCGACTACCGGGAACTGCTGACCCGGGTCGGCGTTCCCACGCTGGTGGTGGTGGGGGAGGACGACGCGTTCACTCCCGTGTCGGATGCGGAGGCGATGCACGCGGCTGTACGGGGCTCTGAGCTCTGTGTCGTACGGCGCGCGGCCCACATGCCGAACCTGGAACACCCGACGGCCTTCAACGAGGCCTTGTCCGCCCTGCTGCTCCGCTGCGACCCGGTGGGGGCCGGTGGGGGCTGAGCGCGCAGTTCCCCGCGCCCCTGAATACAAAAGACTGCGCCGTTCCCCGCGCCCCTCAGGGGCGAGAACCGCGCGTTTCCACCTGCGGGTCGGTGGGGGCGGGCCGCGCAGTTCCCCGCGCCCCTGAAGCGGCTGCGCCGCTCCCCGGGGCAAAAGCCGGGGCGCAGCCCCGCTTTTGAGGGGCGCGGGGAACGGCGCGAACAACCCCCACCGGACCCGCAGACGAAGGGACGGGCAGGGGCGCAGCCCCGCCCTCAAGGGGCGCGGGGAACTGCGCGAGCGGCCCCCACCGGACCCGCAGACGAAGACGCAGGCCGGGGCGCAGCCCCGCCTTCGAGGGGCGCGGGGGACCCCCCGCCACGCAACCCCCCGCACACTCCCCCCGTCTTTGAGAGAGGATCCATGCAGATGGCTGGGGTGGCCGGGGGGGCAGAAGGGGTGGGAGACGTGGCCTTGCGCGGCACGACGGCGGAGACGGACAAGTGGACCGGTGACGACAACGTCCCGGTGCCGAGACACGGCGGCACAAGGCCCGGCGCCTGGTTCGCAGCCCTCCTCCTCCTCACCGTGAGCGTCGTCCTCGGCTGCCGCATGGCCGACACGGACGCCATCACCCCCGTCCCCCAACTGCTCGCCTTCCTCCCCTGGCTCCTCGCCCCCACCGGCATCGCCCTGCTCTTCGCCGCGCTCGCCCACTGGCGCATCGGCCTCGTCTGGGGCGTGGCCGCCCTCGCCGTGATCGCCTGGTACATCGAGCCGTACGGCAAGACGATGGAACCCGGCGGCGTCCCGGTCGCCGAGATCCGCGTGCTCACGGCGAACGTCGAGTTCGGCCGGGCGACGGACAGCCTGATCGAGACGGTCTCGAAGCAGCGCCCGGACCTGGTCTTCGTCCAGGAATGCGAGGACACCTGCGAGAAGAAGCTGAACCAGGCCTTCGGCAAGTCCGCGGCCAAAGACAAAGACAAGAACAAGGACAAAGCCAGCGTCTACCCGTACCGGCAGATCGTCGAGAGCTCCACCTCCGAGGGGTCCGACGGTTCCGTCATCCTCAGCCGCCACCCCCTCACACCCGCGAAGGGCATCCCCGCCACCATGGGCATGCCCGGCGCCACCGCGGACGTGGACGGCCAGGAGATCCATCTCCAGCTGGCCCACCCCATGCCGCCGCTCCCGTCCCACCTGGGAACCTGGCGCAAGGAGCTGGGCGCCCTGCGCGACTACGCCGCCGCGAACATAGGCCGGCCCACCGTCGTCGCGGGCGACTTCAACGCCACCCAGGACCACGCGGCCTTCCGCCGCATCCTGGACACCGGTTTCATGGACGGCGCCCGCCTCACCGGCGACACCCGTACGCCGAGCTGGCCCGCCCTGACGGCCCCGGCCTTCGGCGCCCAGATCGACCACATCCTGGTGTCCCGGGGCTTCACGGCGACCAGGACCCGTTTCCTGGACCTGGACGACACCGACCACCGGGCCCTGGTCGTGGACCTGACCCTGCGCAAGAGCACGTAGCGGGACACGTACCCGGACAGGACCCGGACCCGGACCCGGAAAACACGACGTGGGCCGCCCTCTGTGCAGGAGGGGCGGCCCACGTCCGTGGGGGGTGGGTGGTGCGTCCGAGGGGGACCTTTCGGTCCCGATGTCCCGATGTCCCTGCGTCAGGGCGGTGCGGCGCCGACTCCGCACCGCCCCGACGCAGGATCAGTACGGCCGGCTCAGTCCTGGTTGACCTTCGCCAGGGCCTTGGCGAGCCCGTTGGCCCACAGCTGGTTCACGCGGGAGCGCTCCGCGCTGTTGGGGATCGAGTTCGTGCAGGACGTACCCGGTCCGCCGCCCGACATCAGCTCGCTGCACGGGCCGGAGTAGTGGTCGGGGAGTCCGAGCACGTGCCCGGTCTCGTGGGCGGTGACGCGCGTGGAGTCGTACTGCTGGTTCTGCGCGTAGTCGAGGAATATGTACCCTCTGCCGTGCCCGTCCGTGGACGCGTACGAACCGCGCGAGTCGTTGCCCTCGCGGTACGTGAAGCTCGCGCCGCTGGTGCCGGCCTGGAGCTTGACGTTCGTGACGGAGCTGTTCCAGATCGACGTGCTGCGGGCTATCTGGGTGGCGAAGGACGGCGCCGCCGAGGCGTTGTAGACCACGGTGACGGCGGCGGCGGACGTCGGGTTCGCGGCGCGCTTCTCGGCCACGGACTTCAGCACGGCTTCGAAGAAGGCCTCGTTGGCCTTCGCCTCTTCGCCGGAACCGTTGTAGCCCGCGCCCGCCAGGGAAGCGACGGAGGTGGTGGACGCCGGCTCCGGCGCCTGGGCCGCCGCGGCCGGGACGGTACCGAGCGCGGCGGCGGTGAGACCGAGGCCGAGCGCGGCGGAGAGCATGGGTGTGGACAGTCGCATCGATGACTCCTTGCGTGGGGGGTGAAGTCGTCACCGAGGAGTTTCGGCGTCTGTGAGGCGGCTGTGATGATGCCAACAGGCGATAGGACACAGCTATCCGTACGAAACCGATCGCCCGACTCACCTGATTTGGATGGGGTTTGTGCATCTGGTGAAAGCTGTACTTCCGTTTTAGGCTCCGGCGGCATGGACCTTGAGGTCAGGCACCTCCGCGCACTGTGCGCCATAGCCGACACCGGCAGCCTGCACCGGGCCGCCCGGCAGCTCGGCGTGGCCCAGCCGTCGTTGAGCACCCAGCTCAAACGCATCGAGCAGGAGCTCGGCGGCCCCCTCTTCCTCCGCGAACGCACCGGCTGCCGTCCGACCCCGCTCGGCCTGGTCGTCCTGGGCCGCGCCCGCCCGCTGGTGGCCGAAATGCGGTCGCTGGTCGCGGAGGCACGGGCCGCCGCGACGGACGCCGACGGGCTCCAGCTCCGTATCGGCTCCACCGCGAGCCGCGCCCTCGCGGGCTGGCTGCGCCGGCTCCGTGCCCGCCAGCGCGAACCGGTCCTGCAGATGGACGTCTCCCCGAACGCCCTGCTGCGCATGCTCGCCGCCGGCCGGCTCGACGTGGCCTTCGTGCACGAGGTGGAGGGCAGCCCGCTGCGCATCCCGGACGGGCTGGCGCTGCGCGTCCTGGTCGACCGCGAACCGCAGTTCGTCTCGCTGCCGGCCGACCATCCGGCGGCCGCGTGCACGGAGGTCAGGCTCGCCGACCTGGCCGGGGACAGGTGGATGATCGATCCGACGGTCGACGGCGAGTGGGACGCCGTGCACCGCATGCTGCGGGCGGCGGGGCTGCGGCCCCGGGTGCTGCACGGGGACTACCACACGGCCGCCTCGCTGGTCGCGACCGGCGAGGTCGTCACGGTGTGCCAGCCGACGTGCCAGCCGCGTCCGGAGATGGCGGTGCGGCGGATCCAGGGGGACCCGCTGGGGGTCCGGCTGGTGCTCGCGGCGCGTACGGAGGGGGAGTTGGACCTGGTTTTTCCCGAGCTGTGGGAGGCGTACGCGGAGGTTGCGCGGGACGCTCCCGGCTATGGGGAGTGGCTGGATCTGGTGGGGGTGTAGGGACGTTCCCGGGGGCGGTGTGACGGTCGTGTGTCGGGTGCGGGCCGGTGGGGGCCGTTCGCGCAGTTCCCCGCGCCCCTGAAAGCCAAAGGCGAAAGACAAAGGGCGCCCTCTTCCCTGGAAGGCGCCCTCTGCCATCGTCTGCGTCAGACGCCGATGTCCTCGCCGTCCTTGCGCCAGACCGAGACGACCGACGGGCGGACGATCTTGCCGGGGCCGTCGGGCCACACGCTCGCCGGGTTCTCGACGGTCGCGCCCGTGATCTCGCCCGGGTGCTGGACCGCGACGAGGACACGGCGGTCCTGGACGAGCGGGCCGCAGGTCTCGGCGCCCTTCGGCACGGTCAGGAACTGCTTCAGCTCACCGCGCCGGTCGCCCTTGGTCGCCACGCCGAACAGGCCGTCGTGGGAACCGAGCTGGGCGCCGTCGGTGGAGATCCACAGGTTGCCGTGCGGGTCGAAGGCCACGTTGTCCGGGCAGGAGATCTGGCTGACCTTGTCCTTCGGGTAGCCCGCGAAGTACGTCGCCGGGTCCTTCGGGTCGCCCGCGACCAGGAACAGCGACCAGGCGAAGCTGGTGGCGTCGGCGCGGTTGCGGCGCTCGGTCAGCTCCAGGACGTGCCCGTGCTTGTTGGCGTTGCGCGGGTTGGCCTCGTCGACCTTGGCGTTGGAGCCGACACCGCGGTTGGTGTTGTTCGTCAGGGCGACGTACACCTTGCCGGTGTGCGGGGAGGGCTGGATGTCCTCCGGGCGGTCCATCTTCGTGGCGCCGACCTTGTCACCGGCGAGGCGCGTGAAGACGTACACCTCCTCGGCGGTCATGCCGGGGACGTGCGAGACGGCGCCCTTCGCGGTGGCGGTGGCCAGCGGGATCCACGTACCGCTTCCGTCGAACTCGCCGTCCGACGGAAGCTTGCCGGTGCCGTCGATCTCGATCGCCGGGGAGTCGCCGGTGAGCTTGGCGACGTACAGCGTGCCCTCGTCGAGGAGGGTCAGGTTGTGCTCGCGGGCGGCGCGGCTGTTGCCGTGGCGCATCCGCTTGCTGCCGACGAACTTGTACATGTAGTCGAAGCGCTCGTCGTCGCCGGTGTAGGCGACCGGGCGGCCGTCGTCCGTGAGACGGATCGTCGCGCCCTCGTGCTTGAACCGCCCGAGCGCGGTGCGCTTGCGGGGCGTCGAGGTCGGGTCGTACGGGTCCAGCTCGACGATGTAGCCGAAGCGGTGGACCTCGTTCGGCTCCTGGGCGACGTCGAAACGCTTGTCGAAACGCTCCCACTTGCGCTCGGAAGCGCCGGTGCCGATGCCGTAGCGGGCGTCGGTGGTCCGGCTCGCGTTGGCGAAGTACTGGTTGAAGTTCTCCTCGCCGTGCAGCGTCGTGCCCCAGGGGGTCTCGCCGCCGGCGCAGTTGTTGAGCGTGCCGAGGACCTTCTTGCCGGTCGGGTCGGCGGAGGTCTTCAGGAGGCTCGATCCGGCCGCCGGTCCGGTCACCTTGAACTCGGTGGTCGCGGTGACACGACGGTTGAGGTGGTGGCGGGGCACGGCGGTGAGCTTGCCGGTCCTGCGCTCCTCCTCGACCACGACGACACCCAGACCGTGCGCGGCCCAGGCGATCTCCGCCTGCTCGCGGGTCGGGTTCGCGGGGTCGTAGCCCTTGAACATCAGGACCTCGTCCGTGTACTCGTGGTTCGCCACGAGCAGCTGACGGCCGCGCTCGCCAGGCAGCGGGAGCAGCGCGAGGAAGTCGCAGTTGTAGCCGAACTGGCCGGCCTGCGCCGCGGCCGTCTGCCTGTCCGGGTCGAAGGCCGGGGCACCGCGCAGGATGGGCTCGCCCCAGCGGATGACCACGTTCTGGCCGTAGCCCTCGGGGACGGTGACGGCGTCGGTGGTGTTGGGCGCGACGGGGGTGAAGCGCAGGCCGCGGGCGGCCTTGCCCTTCGAACCGTGGGAGCCGTGCGAGCCGTGCGCACCGTGCGAGCCGGTTCCGAAGGTGGCCGCCGCACCCTCGGCGGGCTGGGCGGCGGCCGGGGCCGCGCCCGCGCCGACGAGCGCCCCGCCGGCCGCCGTGGTCACGGTCACCGCGGCGGCGGCACGCATCATCGACCGACGGCTGAGCGCTCCGGCGATGACGTCGCCGACGTATTCGTTGGCGCTGGTGTTGGGCGCCGGGTGGAAGCAGGCATCACCACAGCGGTACCGACAGGTCATCTCGGAACGGCCGCCCGGGTGTGAACCGGTCGAGCCGAGCAGAGGCAGCAGGTTGCGCACGTTCCCTCCCCTATGTCTGTGTCTGGCGAGACGCTAGGGGCACGCGCGTGCGAGAGCGCGGACGCAAGGTGAACGGAGAGTGAACTGGGCCCAGCCAAAAGGGCTTTGACCCCGACAGGCGTACGGGAACAGGTTCGATGTTTGGGCCCGATAAAGATCTTCGGTCCTGGCGGCTAACCTTACGTGTCCGTCCTGGCCAGGGATTGACGGAACCAACTCATGCGAAGGGTTGCGCACATGGGCATTCTCACCCGCCTGCGGAATGCGTTCGGAAAGTCACGCAAGGGGGACGCTGACGCTGCCGCGGTCCCTTCCGCATCTGCCGCCGCCGAGCCGACCGTGCCGGCCGCCCGGCAGGAGACGGCTCCCGAGCCCACGCCTGCGGCAGCCGAGCCTGAGGTCGCTGTCCCCGCACCGGCCACGGAGCGCGAGCCCGAGGCCGCGCCGGAGCCGGAGCCGAAGCCCGAGCGACAGGCCGAGCGCACGACCGAGCGCAAGACCGAGACGAAGGCGTCCTCGGTGGACGACCTGGTCTCGGCGGCGTTCGACAACGTGACGGTCCCGAAGCAGACGACGGCGCCTGCGGCGCGGGCTGAGGCCGAGGCCGACGCTGAGGCCGAGGCTGAGGCGGCGGCCAAGGCCGATGTCGAGGCTGCCGCGGAGGCTGTGGCCGAGGCGAAGCCTGCCGCCGAGGCGAAGGCTGAGCCCGAGCCGGTGGCCGAGCCCGAGCCCGTCGTGGAGGCGGAGCCCGAGGCGGCGCCTGCCGCGAAGGCCGAGCCGGAGCCCGTGGTGGAGCCGGAGCCGGAGCCCGTCGTAGCGCCCGAGCCCGCCGTCGTCGCCGCGGCCGAGGCCGAACCCGAGCTGGTCATCCAGCTCGTCCCGGAGCCCGAGACCGAGACCGAGCCCGAGACCGAACCGGTCGTCGAACCGACCGTCGAACCGAAGGCCGAGGCCGCAGCCGCCGAGGAGGCCTCCGAGGCAGAGGCGGAGGCCGAGGCGGCCGTCGCCGAGGTGACCCCGGAGCCGGCGCAGGAGCCCAAGTCGGACTCGAAGCCGGACCCCCAGTCGGACTCCAAGCCGGAACCCAAGACGGAACCGGCACCCGAGCCCGCCGCTGTCGCCACGGCAGAGGCCGAGAAGCCCTCGGCCCCCGAAACCGCGGCCGAGCCCGCCGCGGCCGAACCCGCCGCGGCCGAGCCCGCCGGGGGCGAGGACGCGGTCGCCGCCCAGGCCCCCGCCCTCCTCAGCGCCTACAAAGCAGCCGCCACCGCCCTGGCGAACCAGAACCTCACCGACGCCCGCGCCAAGGTCTACCTCGTCCTCGACCGCTCCGCGTCGATGCGCCCGTACTACAAGGACGGCTCCGCACAGGCGCTCGGCGAGCAGACCCTCGCCCTCGCGGCCCACCTGACGCCGGAGGCGAACGTCCAGGTCGTCTTCTTCTCCACCGAGCTGGACGGCACCGGCGAACTCACCCTCGCCGAGCACGACAACAAGATCGACGAACTCCACGCGGGCCTCGGCCGCATGGGCCGTACGAGCTATCACGCGGCCGTGGAGGAAGTGATCGCCCTGCACGAGAAGGCGGGCGCCCCCGCGGAGCCCGGCCTGGTCGTCTTCCAGACGGACGGCGCCCCGGACGCCAAGACCCCGGCCACCCAGGCCCTGACGTCGGCGGCGAAGAGTCACCCCGGCCTCTTCTTCTCCTTCGTCGCGTTCGGCGAGCAGGACAACAAGGCCTTCGACTACCTCCGCAAGCTGAAGTCGGACAACACCGCGTTCTTCCACGCGGGCCCGACCCCCCGCGAACTCACGGACGCGGAGATCTACGAGGGCGTACTGGCGAACTGGCGCCCGTAACCCCACGCCACAGCCTCACCCGGGCCGCCCCTTCTCGTCTCATAAAACGAGGAGCGGGCGGCCCACCCATGTCGGCTACGATTTCAAGGTTCGTAAGACGGCCGAAAGTCGAAGCAGCACCCGACCGGCCGTCACCCCACGTAGCGACTCGGGAGCAGCCCGCAATGGCTCGACACCTCATCACCAGCGCCCTTCCGTACATCAACGGGATCAAGCACCTGGGCAACATGGTGGGGTCCATGCTCCCGGCGGACGTGTACGCCAGGTACCTCCGCCAGCGCGGTCACGACGTCCTCTACATCTGCGCGACGGACGAGCACGGCACCCCCGCCGAACTGGCGGCGAAGGAGCAGGGCCTGCCGGTCGCCGAATTCTGCGCCGGAGCGCACGACGCGCAGAAGGCGATCTACGACGGTTTCGCGCTCGCCTTCGACCACTTCGGCCGCAGCTCGTCCCCGCAGAACGCGGAGCTGACGCAGCACTTCGCCCGCCGCCTGAACGAGAACGGCTTCATCGAGGAGCGCGCGATCCGGCAGGTGTACTCGCCGGCCGACGGCCGCTTCCTGCCGGACCGTTACGTCGAGGGCACGTGCCCGCACTGCGGTTACGACAAGGCGCGCGGCGACCAGTGCGAGAACTGCACGCGCGTCCTGGACCCGACCGACCTGATCAACCCGCGCTCGGCGATCTCGGGCTCGACGGAGCTGGAGGTCCGCGAGACATCGCACCTCTTCCTCCTCCAGTCGAAGCTGCAGGGCGAGGTGGAGGCGTGGATCGACGAGGTCGCGGACGAGTGGCCGCAGCTCGCGTCCTCCATCGCCCGCAAGTGGCTGACCGAGGGCCTGCACGACCGCGCGATCACCCGTGACCTGGACTGGGGCGTACCCGTCCCGGCCGACACATGGCCGGCGCTGGCCGCCGACGGCAAGGTGTTCTACGTCTGGTTCGACGCGCCGATCGAGTACATCGGGTCGACGAAGGAGTGGGCGGACGCGGCCCCGGAGGAGAACCGGGACTGGAAGTCGTGGTGGTACGAGCCGGCGGGCGCGTCGGACGTGCGGTACACGGAGTTCATGGCGAAGGACAACGTCCCCTTCCACAGCGTGATGTTCCCCGCGACGGAGATGGGCGTACGGGAGCCGTGGAAGAAGGTCGACCAGCTGAAGGCCTTCAACTGGCTGACGTACTACGGCGGCAAGTTCTCCACCTCGCAGAAGCGGGGCGTCTTCACCGACCAGGCGCTCGACATCCTGCCCGCGGACTACTGGCGCTACTTCCTCATCGCGAACGCCCCCGAGTCGGACGACTCGTCGTTCACGTGGGAGCACTTCACGGCGACGGTGAACAAGGACCTGGCCGACACCCTCGGCAACTTCGTCAACCGCGTCCTGTCCTTCTCGCGCAAGCGCTTCGGCGACGAGGTCCCCGCGGGCGCGGAGGCGGGCGCCCCGGAGGCGAAGCTCGGCGAGGAGATCGCGGCGCTCCTCTCCGACTACGAGACCCAGATGGAGGCGCTCCAGTTCCGCAAGGCGGCGGCTGCCCTGCGCGCCCTGTGGTCGGCGGGCAACTCCTACCTGGAGGAGAAGGCCCCCTGGCTGGAGATCAAGACGAACCCGGAGGGCGCGGCGCTGACGCTGCGCACGGCGATGAACCTGATCCACCTGTACGCGGTGGTCTCGGAGCCGTTCATCCCGTCCTCGTCGGCGGCGATGCGAGCAGCCTTCGCCCTGCCGAACGACACGGCGACGTGGGTAACCCAGGAGGAAGCGAAGTCCCTCGACTCCCTCCCCGCGGGCACCCCCTTCACGGTCCCCCCGGTCCTCTTCGCCAAGATCACGGACGAGGACCTGGAAACGTACAAGGAGCGCTTCGGCGGAGCCCCGGAGTAACGCCTCCGCTCCCCCTCCGACGGCCGGGGTGGTCCGGACACCGCACAACGACGGTGCCCGGGCCCTACTCCTCTACTCTTCGCCGAAGAGCTGCGCCGCATCCGTCGCATGAACGGCCCGCTGCGCCCGGAGTTCGAGCTCGTCGAGATCGGTGCAGGTGCGCACGCGCTCGCGTACCGAGTCCGGGACCTCGATGCCGCGCCACTGAAGGATGTTCAGCGTCATCTCGGCACGATCCGCGATACGCCCCTCTTCGCGCCCTTCTTCCCGTACCTTCTCGGCGACTTCGTGCCGGAAGAGGTAGTTGATCGCCGTCATCAGGTCCCTCCAGATCTGCTTCGCCTGGGGGTCGACCAGGCATGACTCGGTGAATCCGGACCGAGGACCAGCGGTCTTACGGTGAGCGAGTTCCAGACGGGCGGACCCATCCGGATGGGCTCTGCGGGCCGGAGAACCGGCCACCGAACTCGCCATCGACTCTTCTCCTTCTAAGCGGCACTCAAGTCACACCACACGTACTTGCCCCCACTGCCGTCTCTCGGCAGTGGGTACCAGCCCCAGACGTCCGCGCATGCCTGGACGAGGGCGAGGCCTCGGCCCGATTCCGACTCCGCCATGTCCGCCGGGTTCGCGAACGCCGCCGCCGGTTGCGGAGGGTCGGGGTCGCCGTCCCACGCGCCGATCCGCAGGACCCCGTCCCGCCAGCGCAGGCGTAGGGCGGCGGGGCCCTTCGCGTGGCAGACCGCGTTGGAGATCAGCTCCGTGACCAGTAGCTCGGCGGTGTCGGTGAGGCGGATCAGGCCGTGGATCGTGAGGATGAGGCGGAAGGTACGACGGCAGACCGTCACCGCGCGGGGGTCGGCGGGGATGCTGAGCGTGTACTCCCAGGGTTCGGGTTCGTTGACGTTTTGCGGCATGCGGGAACTCCGTTCCATGAATGGGAAGGTGAGAGTGGGGAGTAGTGGCATGCCGCAGCCGTCATGGCAGGACGGAGTGGTGCGCTTCCGGAGTCCCCGGGAATTCGCAGCGTGTGCGTAGCGTGACTGACGGTAGAGACCAAAGTTGGTCTCATGCAACCGGCTGTCATAATCTGCCCCCGAACGAGGCAACCTGCACCGCCGCTGCGACGAGGAGAACCCATGGCTCGGAGACGGCAGCCCACCGCACGCCAGATGCGCCTCGGTACCGAGCTGCAGAGGCTGCGCGAGGCGGCCGGCCTCAAGGGGCGCGAGGCTGCCGCGGCGCTGGGAACGGACTCGGCGCGGCTGAGTCAGATCGAGTCCGGGGTCGTCGGCATGAGCGAGAACACCGTCCGCCGACTCGCCGCCGCCTACTCCTGTTCAGACAGCCAACTGATCGATGCACTGGTATCGATGGCGACTGACCGAACTCGCGGCTGGTGGGAGAAGTACCAAGGCCTGCTGCCGATCTCGTTTCTGGACATCGCCGAGTTGGAGCACCACGCCTCGCACCGGTTCGATGTCGAGTTCCTCCACGTCCCCGGCCTCTTCCAGACGGAGAACTACGCTCGCGGACTCTTCTCGTACCGCGTCCCCGAACTCCCTTATACGGAACTGGAATTGCGAGTGGGTCACCGCATGGAGCGCAAAGTGGTCATCACCGGTCCAGCGCCCATTCCGTACGAAGCGCTAATCCACGAGTCGGCTCTTCGCATCCGAGTCGGCAACCGGAGCGCCACGCAAGCTCAGCTGACTCACATCCTGGAGCACTCCGAAGCCGATCACATCACTACGCGCGTGATCCCTTTCGACCTGGACGACTTCGGCGGAGCGTGGAGCGCGATGGCGTACGCGGGTGGTGTGGTACCCAAACTGGACACAGCGCTTCGCGATACCGCCCACGGAACCGCCTCCATTGATTCAGAGGCACAACTCGCAGCGCTGCGAACCCTCTTTCGTAAGGTGAAGACCGTGTCACTCGACCCCAAAAAGTCGCGTGACTTCATCCACCGGCTGGCCAAGGAACTGTGAGGCGCACCATGCCCACCCCCAAGAACTGGCAGAAGTCGTCCTTCTCCGGCGGCGCCGACGGCAACAACTGCGTCGAGCTATCCGCCGCCCAGCACGCCATCCACCTTCGCGAGAGCGACGACCCCTCCACAGAACTCGTCACCACTCACACCTCCCTAGCCCGTCTCCTCCACGGCATACGTTCCGGCGCCCTCGGCAGCGCGTAGAGGCGGCTCATGAGGTCGCTATCCAGTGGCCTCCGTCGTCGTAAAAGGCTTCATCGCCGCTGATGGCGGGCGCTCACTCGGGCGGGTGAATATTTCCAACTATGTAGTTATCAGGTTGCTTTGGGGCCTTACGCTCCCACTGCAACCTGCTGCTGGCATGCGCCACCGGCATATCTCACACCGCCAGGAACCCTCATGGTCAGCGCGCCGCACGAGGCGATGCACCGCATCTTTCAGGACCACCCGGACCTCTTCTCCGGGGTCTCCAAGGTGCTCGGCGTCGACTTCGCCCCGCCCACCTCGGTCACTCTCATGCCGACCGACCTCACCGAGGCCAGCCCACTTGAACGCCGCGTCGACACGTTGCTGCGGCTGGAGACCGAGGACGACGAACCGCTCCTGGTCGCCATCGAGGCACAGGGCAAGAAAGACCCGGACAAGCCGGCGAGCTGGGCGTACTACGCCTCGTACCTGCTCACGAAGTACCGGCTGCAGCCGATGCTGCTGGTCGTCTGCCAGGACCACGCGACAGCCAAGTGGGCTGAACAGCCGGTCCAGTTCGGTCCGCCCCAATGGCCGTTGCTCACCCTGCGCCCGCTGGTCGCGGGGCCGCACAACATGCCGGTGATCACGAGTCCGGCGGAGGTACGCAAGGATCTCGCGCTCGCGACACTGTCCGCGATCACTCACGGCAAGGGCCCTGAGATCGGGACGATACTCAAAGCGGTGACGACCGTTCTGCGGGACGAACCGGACGCGGTCAAGAACCCAGTCATCGAATTCATCTCACGCGGCCTGGGCAAGCTGCCCGCCGCAGCACTTTGGAGGACACTCGTGGCCGTGGACCTTTCTTTCTACAAGTCACCCATCTTCGAAGAAGTCCGCGAGGAGGCCCGAGACCAAGGCCGACAGGAAGGCCGACAAGAAGGGCGGGAGGAAGGGCGGGAGGAAGGGCGGGAGGAAGGGCAAGCACAGAGCCGGGCCGAGGGCATCTTGGACATCTTCGAGGTGCGCGGCATCGACGTCCCCGAAGCCGTCCGGGAGCGCATCACCAACTGCGTTGACCTCGAAATCCTGCGCCACTGGCTGCGACGCGCCGCCGTAGCCCCCTCCGCCGACGCGATCTTCACCGACGACTAGTCACGTCATGACTCGGGAAAGCCTCCGCCCTGGCCAGGCGGGGGCAGGTCACGCCGAAGGCCTCGCTCACGGCACCCTCGGCCCCGTAACCGCCCGCCCCTTCTCGTCGTACGGCCAGACATTCGGCGTGCAGCCCCGCATCCCCTTGATCTGTTGCATCATCGCCGGGGCCGGTTTGCCCGGGCCGGGGCATGTCACGTGGCCGTGGCCGAGGAAGTGGCCCACCTCGTGGTTGATGATGAGGGCGCGGTACGCGTCCACGTCGTCGGCGTAGACCGGGGTCGCCAGCAGCCAGCGCTTGAGGTTGACCACCACGTCCTTGCCCACGCTGCAGTTGACCTCGCCGCGCGTGTTCAGGCCGTAGCGGCCGCAGATCTCGTCCACCGTTCCCGGTGTGGCCAGGCGTACGACGAAGTCGGCCGAACCTGTCGAGACCCGTTTGAAGCCCGACCTGCCGTCGGCCGTCCAGCCTCGCCTGTCCGCCAGTACGTCCTCCACCTGGCCTGCCACGTCCGCCGCCGACTGCGCGAGGCCCTTCTCCACGACGACCTTGTAGCGCAGCGTGCGGGCGCCCTTCCCCACGGTTCCGCTCCCACCGCCGGCCGTGGTGAACGTCCCTGGCCCCGAGGAGGGGATGGAGGGGGAGGACGAGGGAGACGAGGGAGAAGAGATCGAGTCCGGGGACTCCTCGTTTTCCGGGCTCGCACTGGGCTTGCTCTCCGGCGAGGGCGGGGATGAGGGCCGGTTCGACTCCTCGGCCGCTGCCTGCGGTTCGCTGTCGGAGCTGCTTGAACTGGACTCCGCCGGTGTCCCCCCACCCACCGTCAGCGCCGCCGCCGATAACACCGCCAGCGCCGCCACGCCCCACAACAGGGGCCCCTTTCCCCTGCCGCTACCGCCACCCCCGCCCGCGGAGCCTCTGCGACGGCGGCGGGATCTCGCTGTCGAGGACGGCTTGGTCGCGCGGCGGTTGATCTTGGTCATGAGCATCAAGAGTGAATACGCGGGGTGTTGGGTTCTGGCTCAGCGGATAACGAAGCCATAACGCCCAGCTGAATGCGCCCCCGTTACGGGACCCCGCTCCTGGCATGTGCACGATTCATCCGTATGGTTTCGTCATGGCAGTCCCCCAGCTCATCCCGATCGCGTACGAGCCGCGCCACCGCACCGATGCCATCGGTCACTACGCGGAGGGGCAATTCCTGGGGTCGGTCACCTACGCCTTCCCCGAGGATTACCGCCCCGACGACGGCTGGGAAGAACACAAACGGCTCTTCACCGTGCTCCACACCTTCGATTCAGAGGGCCGTCACCGCGACTCGGAGATCTGGTGCGCCGGCAGCTGGGCCGAGCAGCAGCGCAACCCGCAGGGGCCCGACTCGGTCCTCGCCCAGGCGCAGGCCCATCTCGCGAAGCTGCTCCGGAGCCTCCCTCGGCGCCGTTACACGGACATCGCGGTCCAGCCCTTCCGGCTCACCCGCGACGGCGTGCTGTTCGGCCTGCTGACCGGCGAGGACGAGGGCGAACCCTGGGCCGAGCTCTACCCGGACCGCCTCGGCTTCGACCCGCCCTGGGACGGCACCTACGACACCTGAGCACTCCGCCAGGCCCGCCCGTCCTCGCTCCGCCGCGCCTCCGCGTCGGCCTGGTCCAGGCCGAGGGAAGTACGGGCCCTGCGGACATGGTCGATTCCCTCGGCCGCCGTCCTTTTCACCAGGGCGTACTCGGCCGCCGTACGGGCGGTGGCCAGTTCCGCCCGGGCCGTGCGTAGGCGTTCCGAGGCGTCCGTGAGGGCCTGCGTCGCCGTCCCGTCCACCCTCGCTCCTGTCCATGCGCGTACCTCAAGGGCCGACAGGCCTGCCCCCAGCCGGACCACCCAGCGGTTGGCGTCGGCCTCCGCGTCCAGGTCGGACATGCCTGACAGCCCGGACGGGCCGGACTGGCCAGACGGGCCGGGCCGGTCGCGCGTCCAGCCCCAGCGGCTCCTCGCGACCACCGCTCCGGCGATCAGCAACAGTGCGAGCAGCACGGCGAATCCCATGTTCTCCTCCGGTGATCTCGTCCGGCGCCGCCGGTGTCCCGCGGGCCTGCGGGCCTGCGGGGTGTTCCCACCCTCGCACCTGCCATCAGACGCCCCGTCGCTGTGCCCACCCGACGAACACCCTGTGGGTCACCTGATCACCGCAACCACCTCGACCACCCTGATCGCCCCGACCACCCTGATCACCCCAGTGGGCCCGGGACGTCCTTCGTCCCGGGCCCACTCGCCGTACGCGTTCCTGCGCGGCCTGCGCGGCCTGCGCGGCCGACTCAATCGGCGGTCACCAGCTTCAGCTTGCCGACGCCGACGCCGTCTCCGACGCCCCCGGCTGCACCGCGTCGTCCGTACCCTCGTGCGTCGCGTCCGGGTCGACGCCCATCGTGATGGAGCCGACGACCCCCTTCGCGATGGCGTTCTTCTTGTACTTGAGCTTCAGGAGACCGCCGGCCGTACCGGACTGGTCGTAGATCGTGTCCTCGGTGAGCGTCGTGCGCTCGGTCGTCGACGTGGAGTACGGCTCGACCTCCGCCGAGGCGAGCACCGACTCCTCGTCGAAGAAGAACTGGCCGGTGTGGCAGGTGTTCCCGCCCTCGTAACCGGCGTCCGTCCAGGTGCCGCCGACGTGCACCTTGGTGTGGATGTGGACGCAACGCCCCTGGTACCAGCCGGGGAAGACCGTCTTGAAGGTGACGAAACCCTGCTTGTCCGTCTTCCACGTGCCGCGCAGGTAGCGCTTGTCGTCGGTGGGCTCCTGGTGGCCGCCACCGCCACCGCCGGGCGGGGGACCGGTCGGTGTGCCCGTCGGTGTGTCGGTGGGCACGTCGGTGGGCGCCCCGGTGGGAGGCGTACCGCCGCCACCGCCGGATGAGTCCTCGTAACCGGAGTAGAGACCCAGCGCGTCACAGTGCCAGATGTCCACCGCGGCGTTCTTGATGGGCTTGCAGGTCTCGTTGTCGATCACCTTGAGGCGGAGGGTCATCGCGATGCCCTCTCTGTCCTCGGTGATGTCCTGCCGGAGCTTGTCGGCATCGATGTAGTACGGCCCCTCGGTGGTCTCGGAGGTGAGCTTGTAGCAGCCCTCCGCGACCGTCGAGGTGGCGCTCGCCGACGCGCCCTGCGCGCTCGCGGCCGTCTGGCCGGCGTTCGCGGTCGCGGCGATCGTGCCGCCCACGCCCACCGCGGCGACCGCAGCGCCACCTGCCACGACGACCTTGCGCCGCGTCACGTTCCGCTTGTGTTTCGGCCCTTGGGCCGACTGACTTCCTGTCATGTTTCCCGTCATGAGCGAGGAAGCTAGGGAAGAAGGCTGTCAACAGCGTGGGCGCGGACTGTGGATTACCGTTCGCGTGCGGAACGTGGCGCGAATTGATCGGCCGCCGTCGAACCCTCCGGGCGAAGGCCTCCGGGCGGAGGCCTCCGGACGACCGCGGCTCAACGGCTGCCCCGCGTCTCCGCCGCCCGCCTCGACACGTCACGGACCAGGGCCGCCCGGTCCACCCGTCCGAGCGCGTCGGCGAGCCGGGTGAGCAGGTCGTCGGCGGCCCGTTCGCGGTCGGCGGGGGTCCCGGAGAGGGTGGCGTGGTCCGGAATGCGCGCGAGACAGGCGCGTACGGCCAGCTCCACCGTGTCCCGCAGCCCGGGTTCCCGGATCGCGACGGTGACGTGCACGGACTCCGTGTCGAGGGTGCGGGTGTGGTGGGCGATGCCCTCCGGCAGGTACAGCACCTGGCCGGCCCGCAGGTCCACGGTCCCCGCTGTCCCCGCTGTCTCCACGGTCCCGGCGCCCGCGAGGTCCTGCTCCGGTACGTATCCGGGGCGCCAGTCGGCCGCCTCGCGCGGAGTGTCGTACAGGAACCAGCGTTTCGTCCCGCTGATCTGGACGACGAACAGATGGCCGTCGTCCCGGTGGACGCGCAGGCCGTCCTCCCCCGCCCGCGTCCAGAACGCCACGGCCCCGGCTTTGGCCGAGAACAGTCGCGCGAGGCGTCGGCACAGGTGCTGTGCGGGGCGGTGCCACTCGTGCAGGTTCTGCACGACCACGGTCGCCCCGGCCGCGAGCTGGGCACGGACCTTCGCCCCGTCCACGTAACCGCCCCGGGGGTCGCCGGACACGTGCATGACCCGGGTCAGTTCCTCGGGCGGTACCGGGGTACCGCCGCGCATCGCGTTCAGCACCGGGTAGTGGAGCAGGCCGCAGTCCAGCCAGTCCTCCAGGTCCTGCCGGGCGACGACCTCGGCGACGTCCGGCGAGGCGTCGAAGACGGCGTGCGCCCTGCCCCACGGCAACTCGTCCCACGACAGACCGTCCGCGGTACGGGACAGACCGTCCGCGGTACGGGAATCACGGCAGAGCAGCCGCAGCGCGTCCCGCGGCCCGGCCGCCTCCACCGCCTCCACCGCCTCGGCTGCCCCGGTTGCCCCTGCTGCCCCAGTGGTCGTCACCGTCATCGTGATCCTGCCTCCTCGTGCTCATGGACCCGGGATGCGTACGGCTCCTGCGACTCGGGCCGGCCCAGCGGGGCCGGCGCTGACGACGCGGTCAGCGCCGTCAGGAATCCCGCGGCCGATCCCGCCACCGGCCCGGTACGGCCCAGCGCGTCCCGCAGCAGCGCCCAGGCCTCCTCCCGCTCCGCCCAGTGGTCGCCGAAGCGCGCGACGAGTTCGGTGCGGACGGTGTCCCGCCAGGCGTAACCCGCCACGTAGGAACGCCAGTGCAGGACGCGGGTCTGCCGCAGCAGGAGCAGTTCCGGAGCCCAGCGCAGTCCCGTGCCGGCGGCCACCGCCGACGCGGCCTCCAGCGCCTCGGCCGCCGTCCGGCAGCCCGCGAGGTCCGCGTCGAGGGCCAGGTCCGCCGCCATCAGTCCGCGGCTGAAGTGCTCCTCCTCGGCGAGGAAGCGGGCGAGGACCGCGGCGGTCTCCTCGTCGACGCCCAGCCGGGCGAGAAACGCCGTCGACCCGGCCAGCTGCTCCAGCAGCAGGGCCCAGCCCTCCGACCGCAGCGGATCGAACGTCCACCGGTCGGCCGGCGGCGCCCCCGCCGGGCGCGACGCGTGCTCGGCGAGATGGGCCAGCTCGTGCTGCAGGTACTGGACCGTCACCGGAGTGACCGCGGTCGGCAGGGACAGCAGCGAGGAGCCCGGCAGCCGTACGGGCATGACCATGGACGGGGTGTTCGGGCGCCGCAGCACCCGCACCCGGTGGCCGGGCGGCAGCAGCCCGTGCCGCCGTGCCTCCCCGACGAGCCGGGTGATCAGCTCGTTCAGCGGAGGCAGGGCCGGGGGCGGCTCGCCACCGGACGACCCTGCCGGACCCTTCACCCTCAGTCCCTTGCCGAGCAGCAGCCAGCGCCAGTTGTACTCGGCGGTGGCCCGGCCGCGCAGTCCGGCGGAGCGTGCCCAGGCCTCGGCGGTCTCCGACAGATCCGGCACCGGAGCCGTCGCCGCGGCGAGCCGCCGCACGGAGTCGCGGGGCAACGGGAACGCCGACTCCCCGCACCACCAGGGCAGTTCATCAAGGTCACGGGACGCACCGGCGGCGCGGCGGCGCTCGGTCAGCCACCGCCAGACCTCCCCGGTCAGCTCACGCGCCTCGGCGCACCAGGTCTCGTACGAAGCCCGCCGGCCCTCGTCGTCGGTCTCCAGATCGAGTACGGCCCTGGGGGCGGGCACGGGTGCCGACTCCCCCAGAAGCTCGGCGACGAACCGGGAAAGGCCCAGTTCGGCAAGCTCGTCGGCGGCCTGCCGGGCGCGCTCGGCCGCCGGAACCGGACCCCGGCCGGGCAGCCCGGCGCGCTCCAGCTGAAGATCGGCGAGCAGGTCGTCGATGTGGGCCGGGGCTGAGGCCGTGACCTGGACCGGAGCCGGGTGGACGGCGGTCATGGCGCGGGCACCTCCTGAGGCCCCGTCATCGGCCCCGTCATCGGCTCAGCCACCGGCGGGGTCGGCCCCGCGGGCGGCCCCGCCCCCTCCCGTACGGCCAGCGACGCCACCCACAGTCCCGCCACCCCGAAGCCCGCCGCGGCGAGCGGCCAGGCCACGGCCGCGCTGCCGAGGTCGCCGACGGCCAGGCCGGTGAGGATCAGGCCGCCGCCGGTGAACACGCTGTTGAACAGGGAGGCGACCGACAGCACGGTGGCGCGGTGCCCGCTGTCGATCCGTTCGTTCATGGCCGCCCGGACACCGGGCATGCACAGGCCGAACGCCGTGGAGAAGCAGACGTAACAGACGATCGAGACGGCCGGTTCCCGTACGGCGGCGGCGCAGACGAGGGCGAGCGCGCCGACCGTCGACGCGGTGACGATGACGGTCCGGCGCGCGGCGGCCCGGCGTCTCTGCAGGCTCATGGTCCAGCCGAGCAGCGGGATCTCCAGCAGCGAGCCGACGCTGCGCATCGCGCCGAGCACCAGCAGATCACCGCCGACGAGTCCCTCGTACACGACCGTCCACTGCACGCCGGGGATGCCCCGGAACAGCCACAGCAGTGCGGTGGCGACGATCAGGGCGATCAGTACCTTGTCGCCGCGCAGGGTGAGCCGGGTTCCGGTCATGACCTCCCCGAACGACTCCCGCAGGCGTGGGCCGAGGCCCGCGCGGGGGCCGGGGCGCGGGCCGGGGCGCGGCGGCTGAGGTCGGCCGGTCATGAGCCGCAGCGACAGTACGGCCGCCAGTGCGCAGGAGACGCCCGCGACGATCTGGGGCAGTGCCAGGTCCAGCGTGCCCAGGGCGGCGCCGGTCAGCGTGCCCAGGACGAGGCCCGCGTTCTCGGCGATCTTGCCCTGGGCGAAGAGTCGGTCCAGGGCGCCGGGGTCGCCGGCCCCGGTCTCGTCCACGGCCCAGGCCTCCAGGGCGCCGGACGCGAAGGTGCCGCCCAGCGCGGCGAGGAGGACACCGGCGGCGGCCACGTACACGCTGCCGCTGAAGAACAGGGCGCTGTAGCCGACCGCCCGCAGGACGAAGCTGATCGCGACCGAGACGCGGCGGCCGAGCAGGTCGGCGAGGACGCCCGTGGGGATCTCGGAGACCCCTTCGACGATCCACACCGCGGCGATCAGGGCGAACACCGCGCCGGAGCCCATGCCCAGCGACTGCAGCAGCAGGACCGACGTCACGGTGAGGAGCATGTCGGCGAAGTAGTCGAGTCCGGACACCAGCAGATAGCCGCGCCGGACCTGACGGACCCGACGGTCCCGACGGAGGCCGTGGGACGTACGGGAGGTCACCCGACCGCCCCGTCCACCAGTCCGGCGCCGACCGCCCTGGCATACGCGGGTGTCCCGGCCGCGCCCTCCGGCACCGGCGTACCGGTGTCCCACAGCCAGCGCAGTGCGGCGACCGTGGCACCCGTGAGGCGGACGCGGCGGACGCGTTCACCGGCCGGGACCGAGATGACGGCGAGCGGCGCGGGCCAGCGTTTGACCAGCAGCAGGGCCTCGGTCCAGGGATCGACGGTGCCCCGCTCACGCAGCAGCCCGCCGTACGCGGGCACGTCGAACGTGGCCTCCGCGGTCCAGGCGCCCGCCACCAGCCGGGGACGACCGGCGGCACGGTCCCGGTACGGGTCCGTCGTCGCCCCGCCGAAGAGGTGGGCGTCCTCGAAGGCGAAGGCCTCGCCGACCCAGTCCTCCTGCCGGTCGATCCAGTCGGACGCGCGCAGGAACCCGGCGAAGGCGGCCGACGCGGTGGCCGCGGGCGGGAAGACGGACCCCGGCTGGGCGGGCCGCCGCTGCCAGAACTCGCTGTCCAGGAAGGTGTGCAGGCCCGCTGCGCCGGTCCGCCCGTAGTACGCGAAGAAGGTGACCGGGAAGCTGACGTTCAGCACGTCGGCGACGGTCTTGCGACGCCGGGCCTGCTCCATGTCGAAGCCCGGCCCGCTGGTGCCCTCGGCGACGACCGCGCGCTCGGCCGGGGGCAGCGCGGCGAGCAGTTCGGCGCGGCGGCCCGGGGTGGCGTTGAGGATGCGCCAGGTCGTGTCGGTCAGCCTGACGTAGTCGAGACCGGCGTGATCGAGCCTGGTGCGGTCGAGTCCGGCGCGGTCGAGTCCGGTGTGATCAAGGGCGTCCCGGTTCATGAGGCACTCCACCAGTGGTCGGCCCGGCGGGCGAAGCGCCGTACGCTCTCGGTCAGTTCGTCGGCGCCCATGCCCTCCGCCTCGGCCATCACCGAGCGCAGCCGGGGAGCGCGGGGGAGCAGCGCGTCGGCGAGTTCCCACACCTCGTCGCCGACCGGCCAGTCGTGCTTGTCGTCGACCAGGCGCACCCCGCCCTCGAAACGCCGGACGAACGTGCCGCTCATGTGCGCCTCGACGACCCGGTCCCAGGCGATGTCGTCGTCGCTCGGCAGCACCGGCGGCAGCCCCCGCTGCGTCCGCAGCCCGTACAGGTGCCCGACGTCGATGGTCATCAGGCAGTCGGCGCGTTCCGCGATACGCGTCATCAGGGTGAGGATGTCCCGGTCGCCGACCACGAAGGGGTAGGGCGCGTTCTCGATGGTCAGGGGTCGGCCGATGACGTCCTGGGCGTGCTTGACGCGGTCCACCGCCCAGTCGACGGCCTCGTCGACGAGCGGCATGGGCACCAGGGACTCCAGCAGGGTCTCCCCCTGACGGACCCACATCGCCAGGTCGATGTTGAGCCAGGGCGAGTCCAGTTCGTCGGCGCGCCGACCGAGCAGGCGCAGCAGCCGGTCGTCGAGCGGGTCGGTGCCGCACACGTCCAGGTCGAGGGGGTGGAACAGCGCGTGCAGCCCGTGCCGGCGGCAGAAGTCCGCGCAGCGCAGCGCGAGTTCCTCGTCCGTGGCGAGGATGCCCACGCTGTACCAGGTGGCGGCCGTCGCGCCTGTGCCTCCGCCTCCGCCTGTGCCTGCGCCCGGGGCCAGGGACGGGGTACGGAGCCTGGTGGCCACCTCCTCCGCGATGTCCATGTCCTTGATCGAGTCGCAGCTGAAACAGATCCCGCGGACACCGGGCGGACCCGGTTCGGGGACCGGGGACCCCGTACTCACTGCCGTGGTCATACGGCCGTCGCCTCCCATGCGCCCGTACCTGCCATGTGTGCTGGTCCCTCCCATGTGCGACAGGGCCTAGTCCCTCCCGTGCGGGCCGACGGCGCCCGGGGTCTGGGCGAAGCCCGCCTCCCGCGCCACGGCCTCGGTGCGTTCGATCAGGTCGTGCAACGGGACGCGGTCGTGTCCCAGGCGGGGCAGCAGCGCTTCGAGGCCGCCCGCGTCCAGCAGGGGGAAGCCCGCTTCGGCGTCCGCCAGCAGGCCTTCCGTGAGGAGGTTGGGCGCGTGGCGCAGCGACACGACGTCCAGTTGCAGCCGGGCGTGCGACGCCCTGGGGAGACTCGGAGGACTCGTGCCGTCCCCGACCGAGGCGAGCGTGAGCTCCCCCTGTGCCAGCGCCCCGTCGATCCGGTCCTGCCACCGCTTGCGGAAGGCCCTCAGCGTGTCGCTGAACCGCTGCACCTCGGGCAGTTCGAAGAGCGTGAAGGGGCTGGGCAGCTCGTCCGGGTCGAAGACGACACCGAACCGCCGGGCGTAGAAGTCCCGGATCGGCGTGCCCTCGTAGAGCACGAGCGCGGTGTAGAGGTGGTCGTGCGGCACGTAGTCGTAGAAGCCGGTCTCCCGCAGGAACTCCATGTTGGCGCGGATGTCGGCCAGGGTGGTGGCCGGGTCCAGCATGATGAA